>NZ_JBANSN010000010.1:0-162807 GCF_037070215.1 Vreelandella arctica
GCTCCTCTTGTCTCATCCGTTGCAACACCGACAATTTGAACTCAGCGCTGTAGCGGCTGGACTTCTTCTGCAGGCCGCTCAGGCCATGCTGTTCATAGCTTTTCACCCAACGCCTGACGGTGGCATGGTCAAGACCGTACTGCTTGGCCAGCCTCCTATAACCCTCTTGTCCTTCTGTGTAGCGCTGTACGACTAATAGCTTGAACGCTTCCTTATACTTCGCCATGAAAAACACCCCAATCGCTGGATGAGTGTCCAACTTTTGGGGTGCAGTTCATTAACGAGAGCGGGTTTTCTGTTTCCAGTCTGCCTGCTTGTTTCTAACCTGACTGTCTATTTTCCAGCCTGACCGGTATATAAGCTCGCGCTCCGGTCTTGCGATCGTGTGTAGCGCCCCCGCTTTGCGGTAGGGCGCTTTTTTTTGGCTATAAACTGATAAGGCGTTGCAGAAAGGAGCGCTAGGGCTCTGCCTGAAAGGTCGGCTAGCGAAGACAAGACAAGGCAAAAATTGGCAAAGAAACGGAGTTTACGGGGTGTAAATGAGTATTCTGAGCCAATTTTTAACGCCGTATTGTCGAGCTCAGGCACTTTTCAGACAGAGCCTAAGCCAGGGTGGCGTGCTGCTCGTCAACCACAAGGCTATCGAGCAGGAGATCCAGTTCGGTAATGCGCTTCACCCGCTGAAAGTTCTGCTCGGCTTCGGCGCTGCCTTGGCGCATTTGGGCAAGCCACTGCTTTACTAGAGAGACGACAACGCGGTCAGGCAGCTGTTGGCGCTGTAGGGCGGCGTACTCCTTGAGCACATTGGCGCGCATTGCCCAGCTGCTTTCGGGCAGTCGCTCACCGGTTTGAAGCCAATGGCGAATGCGTGGGGCAAGCCAAGGGTCCGCGAGGGCGCTGCGCCCTAGCATCACATCGCGACAGCCTGAAAGCGTGCGCGCTTTCCAGTAATCTTCCAGCGTCCAGATGTCGCCATTGGCGACCACCGGGATGCTTACGTTGCGGCGAATCTTGCCGATCCACTCCCAGTGGGCTGGGGGGCGGTAGCCTTCGTCACGGGTGCGCGCGTGCACCACTAGTTGTGCTGCGCCACCGGCTTCAGTGGCTTGAGCGCAGGCAACCGCTAAACGGCGATTAGCAAAGCCCAGGCGAATCTTGGCGGTCACCGGGATTTCCCCGTCTAAAGCATCGTGAACGGCTCTAACCGCTTGATAGACGCGATCGGGCTGACGTAGCAGCGAAGCGCCGCCATCGTGGCGATTAACCAGTTTGGCTGGGCAGCCGAAATTAAGGTCAACGCTGACGGCGCCAAGCTTGAGCGCCTGCTGCGCATTCGCCGCTAGAGCAGCAGGGTCAGAGCCCAGTAGCTGTAAATGCACAGGAATACCGCTCGGCGTTGCTACCGGCGGTTGCGCAAGTTCCGGGCAATGCTTATAAAAGACTCTTGGCGGTAGGCGTGCATCGACCACGCGGACAAATTCGGTAACCGTCCAGTCGAAACCCGCATGACGGGTCAGCAGATCTCGGGTCAGTGCATCAATCACCCCTTCCATCGGGGCTAGGCCGATTCTGCCGTTTTGTAGTAAATTAACAACCATGTCTTCCACTATCGCGCCATTGCATTCTATTCTGGGTGTGGCAGGTTAGTGTATTCCCCTCACTGCGCCAAGCGCCTTTATCGGTATTGGCGTAATGATGCGCGTATGAACTATTTAAAAATGGTACACAAAGACGGTACTTAGAGACACGCTACTTAGAGATATAGGAGAGCGCCTTATGCAGAATCAAGAACTCTTACAAGATGGGTTGGCGTTGATGGCGCTGGGTATGGGCGTGGTGTTTGTTTTTCTTACCCTTTTAGTTATCAGCGTCACACTGATGTCGAAGCTTATTGGGCGGTTTCAACCCGTTCCGGTACCTGTTGAAGCGGGCAGAAAATCGCCGCCGCCGCCAGCCGCTTCCACTGAGAAAGATGAGATCATGGCGGTGATCAGTGCTGCAGTGCATCGATACCGTTCAACACGGCGTCGCTAACTTTCTCGATTTTTTTCATTTCAGCCCTCTTTTGGCTATTTTTTTGTTATTTTTACTACAAACTTATAACTCTCTACGGTGAGCCAAGACCATGAACGAAACAAAACGCCCACTAGGCATTACCGATGTCGTGCTGCGCGATGCCCATCAATCGCTGTTTGCCACGCGTATGCGCTTGGACGATATGCTGCCGATTGCTGAAAAGCTTGATCGCGTTGGCTATTGGTCGCTGGAAACCTGGGGTGGGGCGACCTATGACGCCTGTATCCGCTATTTGGGCGAAGACCCGTGGGAGCGTATTCGTGCCCTGAAAGAGGCCATGCCCAATACGCCCCAGGCGATGTTACTACGTGGTCAAAACCTGCTGGGCTACCGCCACTACGCCGATGACGTGGTCGATAAATTTGTCGAACAGGCGAAAACCAACGGTGTTGATGTCTTCCGGGTCTTTGACGCCATGAATGATCCGCGTAATTTGGAGCGCGCCATTCAGGCGGTGCGTAACGTAGAAGGCCATGCCCAAGGCACCATCTCTTATACCGTGAGCCCGGTACATACCCTGGATAGCTGGGTCGATCTCGCCAAAACCATTGCCGGTTTGGGCGCAGATTCATTGGCTATCAAGGATATGGCGGGGCTGCTGACGCCCTACACGGCGTTCGACTTGGTGACGCGGCTCAAGAAAGAGCTGTCGATTCCAGTGCATTTGCACTGTCACGCGACCACCGGCCTTTCCACCTCCACCATTTTGAAAGCGGTGGAGGCGGGCATTGATAACGTTGATACCTCAATCTCCTCCATGTCGATGACCTACGGCCACAGCCCGACCGAATCTGTCGTGGCGATGCTCAAAGACACCGGCCGCGACACCGGGTTGGATCTCGAGCTGCTGGAAGATATTGCCGGTTACTTCCGCGAAGTGCGCAAGAAGTACGCCGCCTTTGAAGGCTCGCTGCGCGGTATTGATTCGCGCATTCTGATTGCTCAGGTGCCCGGTGGCATGCTGACCAATATGGAAGGCCAGCTCAAAGAGCAGGGCGCGGGCGATAAGCTGGACGACGTGCTAAGCGAGATCCCGCGCGTACGCGAGGACCTGGGCTTTATCCCGCTGGTAACGCCCACGTCGCAAATCGTCGGCACCCAGGCGGTGATGAACGTGATGATGGGCGAGCGTTATAAGTCGATCTCCAAGGAAGTTCAAGCGCTGCTAAAGGGAGAATACGGCGCCGCCCCGGCACCGTTTAATGCCGAGCTGCAAAAGCGCGTGTTGGAAGGCGGCGAACCGATTACCTGTCGCCCGGCGGACAATCTCTCACCTGAAATGGATAGATTGGCCGCCGAACTGAAGGAGAAGGCCAGCGCTGAAGGTATCCGCTTGGCCGAAGGCAAGCGCGAAGTCGATGATGTGCTGACCTATGCGCTGTTTCCGCAGATTGGTTTGAAGTTCCTCAAGAACCGCGATAATCCCGATGCCTTTGAGCCCGTTCCCCAGTTAGCTGAAGCAAGCGCTGAAAAGACGCCCGCCAAGGCAGAAAGCAAAGCGCCCGCCACGAGCAGCGGCCCGGAAACCTACACTGTGAAACTCAACGGCAAATCCTTCGTGGTGGAGGTTTCTGAAGGCGGTGAGCTGGGCGAGGTGCAAGAGCAAACGGCAGCCGCACCCAAAGAGGAAGCGCCTGCACCCAGTGGTGAAAGCATTGATGCGCCGCTAGCAGGTAATATCTTTAAGGTGAACGTTCGCCCCGGTGAGCAAGTCGCTGAAGGTGATGTGGTCATCATTCTTGAAGCGATGAAAATGGAAACCGAAGTGCGTGCCAGCAGCGCAGGCACAGTGTCTAAGGTCAACGTCAGCGAGGGCGACAGCGTAGCCGTAGGCGATACGTTGATCGAGCTCTAAGGGCCCAGTAATGGATAAATTAGTGACGTTATGGGAAGGCTCGGGGCTATATAACCTTGAGCTCGGTCAAGCGGCGATGATCATGGTGGGTCTTCTGCTGCTTTACCTTGCCATTTATAAGAAGTTTGAGCCGTTGCTACTGGTGCCGATTGGTTTTGGCGGCATTCTGGCCAATATCCCTGAAGCCGGGCTAGCCATTTCTGCGCTCGACCAGGCGATTGAGGTGGCCAAGCCGGCGGTGCTACAGCAAATGGCAGCAGCGCTGGGTGCGTCCCTTGACCCACTGGCGAACTTAGACGCATGGCGGGAGTCGCTGAAGATGATCGCCCATGATGGCGTCGCACCCGACCAGCTGCGTGCTGCGCGAGACATCGCCGTGGGTGTTGGCTACAGCGACGGCATGCTTTATAACTTCTATAAAGTCGCAATCGGCTCGGGTATCGCCCCGCTGATTATCTTTATGGGCGTTGGGGCAATGACTGACTTTGGCCCGCTGCTGGCGAACCCGCGCACGCTGTTTTTAGGTGCCGCCGCTCAGTTTGGTATTTTTGCTACGCTGTTTGGCGCCGTGGCGCTGACCTCGATGGGCGTCATGGACTTCTCTCTCAATCAGGCGGCCGCGATTGGTATTATCGGCGGTGCGGATGGCCCGACCTCCATCTACGTCTCCAGCGTACTGGCGCCTGAATTACTGGGGGCGATTGCCGTGGCCGCTTACGCCTACATGGCGTTGGTGCCGCTGATTCAGCCGCCGATCATGCGTCTGCTGACGACCGATAAAGAGCGGCAAATCAAGATGACCCAGCTGCGCCCGGTCTCCAAGCTGGAAAAAGTGGTCTTCCCACTGATGCTGTTGATTCTGGTCGCACTGTTTCTGCCCGATGCCGCCCCGCTACTCGGTATGTTCTGCTTCGGTAACTTGATGCGCGAGTGCGGTGTGGTCGAGCGTTTATCGGATACTGCGCAGAATTCCCTGATCAATATTGTGACCATTATTCTGGGGCTGTCCGTCGGCTCCAAGTTAATGGCCGATAGCTTCCTGACGTTTGAAACGTTAGGCATTCTCGGGCTGGGGATTGTCGCCTTCGGGATCGGCACGGCCGCGGGGGTGTTAATGGCCAAGCTGATGAACATGGTCAGTAAAATGCCCATCAACCCGCTGATTGGTGCTGCCGGTGTTTCTGCGGTGCCGATGGCTGCCCGGGTGGCCAACAAGGTGGGGCTGGAGTCGAACCCGCATAACTTCCTGTTGATGCACGCCATGGGACCCAATGTGGCAGGTGTTATTGGGTCGGCGGTTGCGGCCGGGGTGATGATTAAATACCTTGGTTAACTAGTCCTCTGTCATCGCGAGCGAAGCGCGGCGATCTCGGTTTGTGTGCCACCGCAGGACGAGATTGCCGCGTCGCAAGCTCCTCGCAATGACATAGGGGGTGTTCATTGCGAACACAGTGAAGCAATTGTGGATTGGTTTTCAGTGTAGGCTTGAGATTGCTTCGTCGTAGGCTCCTCGCAATGACCGGTGGGTGTCATTGCGAACGAAGTGAAGCAATCTGGGGTTAGTGCTCAAGATAGGATGAGATTGCCGCGTCGCAAGCTCCTCGCAATGACATAGGGGGCCTTTTCGCTCTGCTGCGTCATGCCATTGGTGCAGAGAGAACCTCAATAGCGCTCTTCAAGCGGTTTTCTAGCGGGGAAAGGTCAAGTGGGTTGTCCCGTGGCCAACCAATGGTCAAGCGAACACCGTCGCCATCGTAATCCGCTTGCTCAATGGGGATAGCCTGCTCTTCGCACCAGGCGCGGGCAATCGCTTCATTGGCAAAGCCGAGCCGCAAGGTATAAAGATCGCGCTCGACCACTTCCCGGGTAGGTAGCGTCTCCAAAGCATGACTAACCGCCTGAGCGTAAGCGCGGGCCAAGCCGCCGGTACCTAACTTCGTCCCGCCAAAATAGCGGATCACCACGCAACCAATTTGACCTAATTGGCTGCCCTGCAGAACTTGATACATTGGGCGACCCGCGGTGCCGCCAGGTTCGCCATCATCAGAGAAGCCAATCAAATTTTGCTCGCCGGGTGGGCCAGCAATATAGGCCGTGCAGTGATGGCTCGCATTGGGATGCTCGGCTTTAGCCGCCGCCAGCATGCGGGTGAATGCATCAATGTCTGAGGCGTGGCAGGTCCAGGTAATAAAGTGACTTTTTTCGACTTCGATGTCAGTGGTCTGCCAAGACGAAAGGGGGAGTTCCGGCACCCGGTAACGCATTAATGCTCCGTGATAGTAGCCTTATTTTGCAGGCCAGTTTTTGGATGAGATTCAACACCCATCACCATGCCGAGCACCTGAATATCACGGTTATGCAAAAATAGCGCTGGCTGCAACGTATCCTCAGGCCATAGCTCTACGCCAAAGCGGCTGATCGAGAGCTGCTTCAAGACGATTTTTTGCTGGTTGATTTCGGCAACGGCGGTTTCTGTTTGGGCATCATGCTGATAACGCCGAATAATAATGACATCGCCATCGAACAAGTTGCAATCACGCATTGCGTTACCACGCACTTTAAGCGCATAGGTATTGCGACGAGTAATGCTAGGCGTCGGCGCATAGGTACGCGGGACCGAGTGTAAGTGGTTAGGCTTAACGGTAGGTGCTGCCATCGATATGGTCATTGAGAAATCTCCATTGCATGTTCTTTCATACAGTGGTTTTCAGTATAGACCTGTTTTTGCATACAGTGCTAGCAGTAATTGGTCTTACGCCATATTGATTGAGGTCATGCTGCGACCCAGCGCCGCATAGAGTGAGTGGCGAGAAACGGGCTTTCCGTGTAGAGTTCGACGCGAAATCAATGTGCCTGGAGAGACTCTTGAGCCTGTGTCTACAAGCCCGACAGCTGTCCTGCGAACGTGATGATCGCTCACTGTTTAAGGGGCTGGATCTCGATATTCGCAGCGGTGAAATCGTGCGAATTGAAGGGCCTAATGGCAGTGGTAAAACTAGCCTGCTTAAAATTCTCTCCGGGCAACTGAGCGACTATGAAGGCGAGCTGTTCTGGAATGGCGCTGCAATGCAGAGTGTCCGTGAACATTTTCTCGCTAATTTGCTCTATTTAGGACATGCCCCAGGCATCAAGTCTGGGCTATCCCCCTTAGAAAATTTAGCGTGGTATCAGGCGCTGAGTGGCGAGAGCAGTGGAGGACAGGGCAGCGGGGCACAAGAGGGCGAGGAGCAGCGCCTGGATGCCCTTGAACAGGTTGGCCTGGCAGGCTTTGAAGACGTGCCCGCCGCTCAACTCTCGGCAGGCCAGCAGCGCCGTGTGGCGCTGGCGCGATTGACGCTGACACCCCGCGCGCTGTGGGTGCTAGACGAGCCCTTCACCGCCATTGATCGCCACGGTGTTGCAGCCCTTGAAAGGCAACTGATTAGGCATGCTCAAGCGGGCGGCTGCGTGCTAGTAACGACACACCACGAGTTAGCCGCGTCATCGCTGTTAAGACGCATAGCGCTGGGGTAGAGGAGACCGGATTGCAGGAAACAGGGTTGCAGAAAACAGGCTTGCACAGCTCTTCAGATAGCTCTCTAAACGGATCAGACTCCGTCATGGATGCCCCTTCAGTGCCACTGCTTGAGCATCAGGGCGGGCTGATGATCGCGGTGAAGGCCACGTTGGTGCGTGATTTGACGCTGCTGCTGAGACGTCGCGGTGAAGTGCTCAATCCGCTGGTGTTTTTTGCTCTGGTGATCACCCTGTTTCCGATCGCTATTTCACCCGACCCTGAGCTGTTGGCGACGATTGCGCCGGGGTTGCTATGGGTGGCGGCACTGTTAGCCGCGCTGCTGTCACTAGATAGCCTGTTTCGCAGTGACTACGACGACGGCAGCCTTGAACAGCTGTTACTCGCTCCGCAGCCGCTGGCTGCATTAAGCGTGGCGAAAGTGGCCGTGCATTGGCTGCTGACCGGGCTGCCGTTGGCACTGATGGCGCCACTGCTGGGCATTATGCTCGCACTGCCTGCGGGTAGTTACGCGGTGTTGGCGCTATCGCTGGCGCTGGGCACGGCGAGCTTGAGCCTGATTGGTGCCATTGGGGCGGCGTTAACCGTCGGCTTGGCGCGGGGCGGCGTACTGCTCTCGCTGCTAGTGCTGCCGCTGTATATTCCGGTACTCATTTTTGGCGCAGGTGCCGTCCAGGCGGCTATTTTGGGCGACGGTGTCTCTGCGCACTTGGCTATCTTAGGCGCGCTGCTGGCCGCTTCACTTATGTTAGCGCCGTGGGCGATTGCCGCATCGCTGCGTATCAGTATTAACGGTTAAGGACAGGACACGCTATGTGGGCCTTTATACACAAACTGGGATCACCCAAGTGGTTCTATGGCATTAGCGCCAAATTACAGCCCTGGTTTTGGGCCGCAGCGGTGCTGTTATTGGTCACTGGCTCGCTGTGGGGGCTGGCGTTTGCGCCTGCGGATTATCAACAGGGCAACAGCTTCCGGATCATTTATGTTCACGTGCCGGCGGCCTTTTTAGCTCAATCGATTTTTATCTCCATGGCAGTGTCTGGGCTGGTGTTTATGGTCTGGAAAATTAAAGTCGCCGATATGGCGGCGGCAGTCATGGCACCGCTGGGCGCTGCGATGACCTTTGTCGCGCTATTTTCCGGTGCTGTATGGGGGGTGCCGACCTGGGGTACCTGGTGGATGTGGGATGCCCGGCTTACCTCCATGCTGATTCTGCTCTTTCTCTATTTAGGCGTGATTGCCCTGCGCGGTGCGTTTACCAGCCGCGATAGCGCCTCACGGGCAGCCTCGGTGCTGGCCATGGTGGGCGTCATCAACATTCCCATCATCAAATACTCGGTGGATTGGTGGTACACCCTGCACCAGCCAGCCTCGTTTACATTAACCTCGCGCCCAACGATGCCCACCGAAATGTGGCTACCGCTGGTCATTATGGTGCTGGGTTTCTACAGCTTTTTTATTGCCTTGACGCTGATGCGCACGCGCAGCGAGATCCTACGCCGAGAGTCGAGCAAGCGCTGGGTACAGGAGCTCGTTAACGGCCAGGTAGTGAATGCACAGGCAGAGGAGACGCGCTAATGGCATTTGCCTCATTTTCCGAATTTCTCGCCATGGGTGGCCATGCGCCTTACGTATGGTCTGCCTGGGGAGTAACGGCACTGCTGCTGGTGGCCACCGTTTGGCATGCACGTGTTGAACAACGTCAGTTACTGAATGGCATAAAGCGTCGGGCACGGCGCGCAAATAGCTTGAGAGAGAACGCCCAATGACCCCTAAACGTAAACAGAAACTCTTCGTCATTTTGGGTTTGGTATCGTTAACCGCGATTGCTGTCGGGCTAACGCTGTATGCGCTACGTGCCAACATTAATCTGTTTTTTAGCCCGGTGCAGATCGCCCAGGGCGATGCGCCCGTGGAACGACAGATTCGCGCGGGTGGCATGGTGAAAGAGGGCTCGGTGTCCCGTAACCCTGACAGCCTGGACGTCGCGTTTACCGTGACTGATTATGTCGATGACCTAGAGGTCTACTACAGCGGCATCCTTCCCGATCTATTCCGCGAAGGCCAAGGTGTGGTGGTGGTCGGGGAGCTTCAAACCGATGGCCGTTTGTATGCCGATAAAGTGCTGGCGCGTCACGATGAGAACTACATGCCGCCTGAAGTAGCGCAGGCACTTGAAGAGGCGGGCTATTCGCCAGCCGACTATCAGGCCAAAGCTGCCGAAGTGGGTAAGCGGCTTGATGAAGAGGGCGTCCCTCAAGCAAGCGAGTATTAACCCCCATCGTTTAACCGACTTGCCCTACCGCCAGTGCTAATTCGGAGCGCACATGCTGATTAAAATGATTCCTGAAATTGGCCACTTCGCCCTCATCATCGCGCTGTTGATGGCGATGGTGCAGGCAGTGATGCCCCTGGCCGGTGCAGCGACCCGCCGCCCACTGTGGATGGCGTATGGTCAGCCCATGGCGGCCGGGCAGTTTCTGTTCATTGCCATCGCCTACGCCTGTTTGACCGCGAGCTATATGCTGGATGACTTTAGCGTGGCGAACGTAGCGAATAACTCCAATACGCTGCTGCCGTGGTACTACAAATTCAGCGCGGTGTGGGGCAACCATGAGGGCTCTGTCCTGCTATGGAGCCTAATGCTGGCAGGCTGGGGCTTTGCGGCGAGCCTGTTCACCGGCAACTTGCCGCGGGATATGGTCGCTCGGGTGATGGGCGTCATGGGCATGGTATGTGTCGGTTTCTTACTATTCATCCTGATCACCTCTAACCCTTTTGAACGCTTGCTGCCCGACATGCCGCAAGACGGTGCCGACCTCAACCCGCTGCTGCAAGACTTCGGGCTAGTGGTGCATCCGCCGATGCTTTACATGGGCTATGTGGGTTTTTCCGTGGTCTTTGCCTTTGCGATTGCGGCTCTCATGGGAGGGCGCCTAGACGCCGCCTGGACGCGCTGGGCACGTCCCTGGACGAATCTGGCCTGGGCGTTTTTGACCGTGGGGATCGCCCTGGGCAGTTGGTGGGCCTATTACGAGCTTGGCTGGGGCGGCTGGTGGTTCTGGGACCCGGTCGAAAACGCGTCGCTGCTGCCCTGGTTAACGGGGACTGCGCTGGTGCACTCGCTGGCGGTGACCGAAAAGCGCGGCTCGTTTAAGAGCTGGACCGTGCTATTGGCGATCTCGACCTTTTCGCTGTCGCTGATGGGAACCTTCCTGGTGCGCTCCGGCGTGCTCACCTCGGTACATGCGTTTGCCAACGACCCTGCCCGTGGCTTCTTTATCCTGATGCTGCTGGCGATTACGGTGACGCTCTCGCTGCTGGTATTCGCACTGCGAGCCCCACGGGTCAGCCATAAAGTGGGCTTTAACTGGCTCTCTCGCGATGCGCTGCTGCTGGTCAATAATATCTTCCTGGTCATCATGACGGTCACCGTTTTGCTTGGCACCGTCTACCCGCTGATTCTTGACTCCCTGGGGCTGGGTAAAATCAGCGTGGGCCCGCCTTACTTCAATGCGCTGTTTGTACCGCTCACCGTGATGATGTGCATCTTTATGGGACTAGGCTCGGTAACGCGCTGGAAGGGGATGGCGGTGCGCGACCTAGTCCGTAAGCTCTGGTTGGCGGGCGTTTCTGCGCTGGTATTGGGCATACTGATGCCGCTGCTTTATCGCGGTGAGTGGAACCTGTTTGTCTCCCTGGGGATCGTCTCTGCGCTTTGGATTGTGCTACCGATGGTGCGCGATGTATTTGATAAAACTCGTCACGCCAGCTCGTTTATCGCCGGGTTACGCAAGCTCTCACTCTCTTACTGGGGCATGGTGTTAGGACACATTGGTGTGGCGGTCACGATTGTGGGTGTTGCGGTGGTTTCCAACTACAACATCGAGCGTAACGTGCGCATGTCGCCGGGTACCACGGTTGAAGTGGCGGGCTATCAGTTCACCATGACGGAGTTAGCCGAGCGTCGCGGGCCGAACTTTTTGGCAGACACCACGATCCTTCAGGTACAGCGTGGCGACACCGGTAGCAGTTTCACCATGCGCCCTGAAAAGCGCCTTTATCTCGCGACCGGTATGCCGATGACCCAGGTGGCTTTGCGACCGGGGCTGTTCCGTGATCTCTATGTGGCCATGGGCGAAGACCTTGGCGACGGCAGTTGGGCGATGCGCGTCCAATACAAACCCTTTGTACGCTGGCTATGGCTGGGTGCTCTGTTTATGGCATTTGGCGGCGTATTGGCAGTGCTCGACAAGCGCTATCGCCGCGCGACGGTCACTCGTGAGGCACCGAAAGCGTCCGGCAAAGGCGATACTGCGCAGGAGGCCGCTGTATGAAGCGTCGGTTACTGCTATTACTGCTGCCGGTTTGCTTTTTAGGCTTGGCGTTGTTCTTTTTCCAGGGCCTATCGCTGGATCCTTCCCAGCGCGATTCCGCGCTGATGGCGCGAGAGTTCCCGGCCTTTGAAGCCACCACGCTGCGCGATGAGAATCGGCGCGTGGATCAATCGCTGCTTCAGGGCGACGTCACCCTGGTTAACGTATGGGGCGAGTGGTGCCCCGCGTGTAAGCAGGAGATGCCCCAACTGCTGGAGCTGGCCGATCAGGATATTCGGATGGTCGGGGTTAACTACCGCGATACCCGCGAGAAAGGCATGGAGTTTCTCAGCGAGTTTGGCGATCCGTTTGAAGTGAATATTTTTGATCCAGAAGGCGAACTGGGTTTTGATCTTGGCGTTTACGGCGCTCCGGAAACCTTTCTGGTCGATGCCGACGGCGTTATTCGCTATCACCATAAGGGCTACGTATCGCCACAAGACGTCCGCGAACGAATCCTGCCGGAGGTGGAAAAATGGCGCTAATGCGAACCATGGCAGCGCTACTACTGCTGGTCATAGCGTTTGGTGCAGCGGCGGGGGGGATCGAGCTACGCGAGTTTGACGATCCGGTCATGGAGAAGCGCTATCACGATTTAACCGCCTCGATGCGCTGCCCGCTGTGTGAAAACCAGGCCATTGACGATTCCGATGCCCCTATCTCGGGGGACATGCGCGAGCGTGTCTACCAACTGCTGCAAGACGGCCAGTCGGACATCGAAATCGTCAATCATATGGTCCAGCGATTTGGCGAATATATTCTCTATAACCCGCGTTTGGAAAGCCGCACCTATCTGCTTTGGGGGCTGCCTATTGCGCTGGTGCTGCTAGGCGCGCTGGTGGTTGTGTTAATGATTCGTGCCCGCCGAAATGCCTCTGCTAAAGCGTTGAGCGCCGAAGAGCGCCAGCGTATAGATGCGCTGATTAACCGTAAGAGGTCTTCATGACGCTGCTCTGGATTGCGATTGCCGTTTTACTGCTCCCCGCGCTGTGGCTGCTGGTAGCGCCGCTAAGAAACGCACGTCGATTACATGATCAACAACACGCGTTTGAAACCAATGACACCTCTGCCGAGCAGAACGTGGCGATTTTTAAGCGTCGCTTAACGTCATTAGAAGCGGCGCGAGAGCGTGGCGACATTGACGCCGAGCGCTTTGAAGAAGACCGCTTGGAGCTTGAGCGTAGCCTGCTGGAAGACACCGCCGTGCGTGCGCGCCGGCCGCTCAAACCAGCGGGGGCGGGTCGCCTTGTGGTGCCGGTCGTTATGGTGGCCGTGGTAGTGGTCAGCGTGCTTTGGTATCAGCAAAAAGGTGCCGAAGGCGACCTAGTGCTGCTAGCGGTACAGCAAGAAGTACAGAATGACCCCGAAGGCTCGCTGGAAATGTATATCGAGCGGATGGAAGAGCAGGCCGAGCGTCAGCCGGATAACCCAAACGTGTGGAGCGCGCTGTTTCCGGTCTATCGCGAAACCGGACAGATGCCCCAGGCCGTCGATGCGCTTGAACGCTTGATGGAGATTGAGGGCCGCATTCCACCGCTGCTTGCTCAACTAGCGCAAATTCGTTTCTTTATGGCCGAGCGCGAACTCACCGATGAAGTGCAGGCGCTGGTCGATGAAACGCTGGAACAAGATCCACGCCAGCCGACCGTGCTAGGCATGCTAGGTATTCATGCCTTTGATAACGGTGACTATGAACAGGCTATCGACCGCTGGCGCCGTGCTGTGGCCAACATCGAAGACCCCAATACCGCCGCCTCGCTACGCGATGGCATTCGTGTTGCCCAAGAGCGGATGGGCGTTGCGCCTGAAGAGGCTGCCGTGGAAGCTGCCCAGAGTTCAGGCATTCGTGTGAGTGTCTCGTTAGACGAAAACCTCGCCGATCGCGTTGACGGTGATGACACGGTGTTTATTACCGCTCGTGATGTGGAAGGTGAGTTACCACCGCTGGCCGTGGTACAAGCACAAGTGTCTGAACTGCCCATGACCGTCGTGTTAGATAATAGCGTCGCCATGTCGCCCCAAGCGCAAATCTCTCAGGTACGGGAGGCACGTTTGGTGGTGCGCGTTTCGCCCTCTGGGCAAGCCATGCCCCAACCCGGTGATCTATTTGGTGATCTTGAGAGCGTCAGCGTCGGACCAATCTCAGATGATGAAGCCGCTGAGGTGGTCATTAACCGTGTCTTTGAATAATCGCAACGGGAACGCTGCCTAAGTATGCGCTTAACCTCGATTCGCTTAGTCGGGTTCAAGTCGTTTGTGGACCCCGTGACGGTACCCTTCGATGGCAATATGACCGCCATCGTGGGCCCCAACGGCTGCGGTAAATCCAACATTATTGATGCCGTGCGCTGGGTCATGGGGGAGTCCTCCGCTAAAACCCTGCGCGGCGAGTCTATGGCCGATGTCATTTTCAACGGCTCCACTGGCCGAAAGCCGATCAGCCAAGCTTCAATAGAGCTCAAGTTCGACAACCGCGACGGCAGTATGGGCGGCGTTTATGCGCAATATGCCGAAATCGTCGTTAGGCGCTTGGTAACGCGGGATGGGCAATCCAACTACTTCTTCAACGGTCAAAAGTGCCGTCGGCGCGATATTGCCGACCTATTTATGGGCACCGGCCTGGGGCCGCGCTCCTACGCCATTATCGGCCAGGGCATGATCTCGCGGTTGATCGAGGCCCGCCCCGACGACCTGCGCTCGACGCTGGAAGAGGCCGCGGGTATCTCCAAGTACAAAGAGCGCCGCCGGGAAACTGAAAACCGCATGCGGCGCACCCAGGAGAACCTGGAGCGTCTGGACGATATTCGCGAAGAGCTGGATAAACAGTTAGAGCGTCTCAAGCGTCAGGCCGAAGCCGCCAAGCGCTATCAGGATCTCAAGGAGCAGGAGTATCGGCTCAAGGGTGAGCTGGCGCTACTGCGCGGCCGTACCCTGCGGGCGGAGCAGTCCCATCAGGAGAGCCGCGTTCGCGAGTTGGAAATCGCGGTCGAAAAAGATGTCTTCGGCGTTCGTCAGTGCGAAACCCGCTTGGAACAAGCCCGCGAACAGCACGACGAACTCTCTGAAGTGCTCGACCGTCACCAACAGCAGTTTTTTGAAACCACCACGCGCATTGCCCGTCTGGAACAGGATCAGGCCCACCGCCGCAGCCGTGAAACCCAGCTCGCTAACGATATTGCCACGGCTCGCCGCGAATTGGGCGAGCAGCGCCGGGTTAGCGAAGGCGACCAGACTCGACTCGCCGCCATTGACGAGCGCTTTGACGATCTGCTTCCCGAGCACGAAGCCTTAGAGGAGCAGCTCGAAAGCCTGGAGCAGTCGCTAGCCGACGCGTCTCCCGCCCTGGAAGCCGCCGAGCAGCAGTGGGCCGATGCCGAAACCCGCTGGCGAGATGCCAGCCGCGACGCTGATCGTAGCCAGGATCAACTGCGCGACCTGGAGCAGCGCATTCAGCGGCTGCAAGCCGAAAATCAGCGCCGCCGCCAGCAGCGCAGTGAGGTCGCCGACCTCACCGGGCTACGCGAAGAGCATGCCGTATGCGAAGAGCAGTTAGCGGATGCCCAGCAGCAGGCGGAAGGTTTTCAAGCCCAGCGGGATCAATGGCAGCAGCGCTACGGCGATGCCAAGGCGGCCTACCAGCAGGCGACTCAAACGCGCGATCATCAGCGCGCTGAACTGAGCCAACGTCAGGGGGAGCTGGCCTCCCTGCAAGCGTTGATTGATGCGGCACTGGTGGATCATGACCCTGCGATAGGCACGACCCTGGAAGCGCATGGTTTGGCAGAGGCCCCCCAGCTGGGCGAGGTATTACAAGTAGCACCAGGTTGGGAAGCGCTTACTTCCTGGTTGCTTGCGCCGTGGCTCAATGCACGTTTAGTCACTCGCCATCAGTTAGCGGCCTTGCCAGAGGCCTTAGCCACCGATTGGCGTTTGATCGATCAAACCTCGCCAGCTCCCTCCACCTCAGGTCAGCGATTAGACAGTTTGGTCAAAGGCGCAGGCGCGCTGGGCGAGTGGTTAGCAAGCATTCACTATACGCAAACGGCCGATGAGGCAGAGGCGCAGGTAGCGCATTTGGCCCCCGGCGAAAGCGTGGTGAGCCAGGATGGGGTTTGGTTGGGCCGTGGCTGGCTGCATCAGCAGGCCAACGGCGAAGGCATCGACGGTCTTCTATTGACCCGCCGCCGCTACGACGAGCTTTCCGCTCAGCGCGAAAGTGAAGAAGAGGCCTTGGCGCTGGCAGAGGAGCAGTGTGAGGCGGCCAGTGAGACGATTGAAGCGCTGGAGCAGGCTCGCGAGCAGCAGGCCGAACAGGAGCGTGCTCACGCCACCACCCTGCAGCAGCTGGCGGTAAAAGAGCGTAGTTTGGCCCAGCGCTTGGAACACCTTGAAGGTCGTGCAACGGAGCTCGATGAAGAGCTTGCCCAGCTACAAGAGGATGAAGCAGAGTTAGCGCTTACTCTTGATGAGCAGCGCGCCCGCTGGCATGTAGCGATGGAGCAGCTGGAGAGCACCGCCGAAGCACGGGAAACCAGTGCCGAGCAGCGCAACCGGCAGCGCGAGGCCCGTGATCAACTGACCCAGCAGCATGCGCCGCTCAAAGCGCAGCAGCAGGCGTTGGCACTTGAGCGTGAACGCTTAAGCGCTGAGCGGGATAGCCTGCGCTCTCAGCAGGCGCGCTCAAGTGATTCTGAGGAGCGCCTCTCGCTGCGTATTGCCGAGCTTGAAGAGTCGCGGGAGATGTTGGTCGAGCCCGACGAGCTGGCGGGGGAAGAACTTGAAGAGCTGCTTCATCAGCGTGAGCAGCAGGAGGGGCGCTTAAACGCGACTCGTCAGCAGGCCCAGGCACTGGCTGAGCAACTGCGCAGTGACGAACTTGCCCGTCAGCAGCATGAACGTAACCTGGAGCAGAGTCGTGAGCAGCTCCAGCAGCGGCGTATGGACGTGCAGGCGCTGGCACTTAAAGCCGCCACCCAGGATGAGCAGCTAACGGAGCTTGGCCATAACGTCGAGACCCTCACTGAGCAGTTGCCCCAGGACGCGACGGAAACCCGTTGGCAGGAAGTTCTGGAAAGTACCACGGACAAGATTCGCCGCTTGGGGGCGATCAACCTCGCCGCCATTGAGGAGTATGACCAGCAGGCCGAGCGACGAAATTATCTGGAAGCGCAGCACGCCGAACTGACCGAAGCGCTGGAAACCCTTGAACGGGCGATTAAGCGTATTGACCAAGAAACCCGGGTGCGCTTCCGCGAGACCTTTGATCAGGTCAATGCCGGGTTGCAGGCGCTGTTCCCCCGTGTATTCGGCGGCGGTGCGGCATGGTTAACGCTAACCGGCGATGACCTGTTGGAAACCGGCGTGGCGATTATGGCGCGCCCGCCGGGTAAGAAGAACAGCACCATTCATCTGCTATCGGGCGGTGAAAAAGCGCTGACTGCACTATCGTTGGTATTCGCTATCTTTCAGCTCAACCCTGCGCCGTTCTGTATGCTGGATGAAGTGGATGCACCGCTGGATGACGCCAACGTGGGCCGTTACGCCCGGTTGGTGAAAGAGATGTCTGAGAACGTGCAGTTTATCTATATCACTCACAATAAAATTGCCATGGAAGCCGCCGAGCGCTTGATGGGGGTGACCATGCAAGAGCCCGGCGTATCTAGGTTAGTCTCGGTGGGTATTGAAGAAGCGGCAGCGCTGGTCGATTAAGCGCCTTTTTCCTTCACCTTCAAAAGTCTTGCTGAGCAAGAAATTAACGATAGCCGCTTAGTGCGTGTACTAGATGAGCGTTGGGATATTACGGTGCATATACATCTAACACGACCGGCCGCCCCATCAGTGCGACAGCAGAAGAATTTTGGAAGAGACTGTAACTATAAACAGCAGTTTGTTAATCATGGAGTGATAAACGTTATGCAAATACGCAAAAAAATGTCCTAACGCGCTCAAGTTAACTATATTACCTCTATTAATGTTTGGTATGAGAACGTTAAGCAGCTTATAAATGGATCTTGCCAAGGGGGATGATTAGCACGTTAGTAAGCAAATGGCTGAAACGGTTATGCACTTCCCAACGGTCAAAATGGCTTTTGTAGCTTTCGAGCTTCCTTTATAAAGCGATGTATAACGATTAGATCAAAGGCTCGTGGCACTTTTGGCTGAAGTTAAGGTCGGACTTTTGCCTTAACCGGCTTCAATAACAGTCTCAAAAGCGTGAAAATAGCGTAATTATCAGCAAAAATTGGCCCTTTTCATAGCAATCGCGCTATGCTTGGTGGCAAGTACTTATTAAATAGCAGTTACCCATATTTAGGCATGGTGCCTTAGCAACCGGCAAGATGACCATGGAACGTTCGACATGGAACTAAGAGAGTGGCTAATCATTTTAGGGCTGGCGTTGGTATCGCTCATCGTTATAGACGGTGCGCGAAGACTTCAACGTCAGCGTCGTGTACCCCGTCTGGATCAGGCGGAAAAGGATCTTTCAGCTAGTCAGCTAGAAGATGATCCCGATGAAGCTGCTAAAGCAGCAGAGATCAATTGGGAACTACCCAATGGCGGTGCACGAGTCGTTAAGCCCGCTGACTATAGTGGCTTAGGTAATAAACCAAAGTTAGAGCGTCAAGAGCATCCTGGCCCTTCCAGAGTGCTTTCTGAGTTTAGGCGTTCGGCGTCAGCTAAAGCAGCCAAACGCAAAGCTGCAAAAGCGGAATCCATCGCTAATTCCCAATCAATAGCAGCAGAAAAAGCGGAGCGCCCAGCCGTCGCTAAAGCAAATACTGCGACGACTTCACCCTCCATGCCGACTGAGCATGAGCGCCTTGAGCCCAGTATTTCTATGGCAAGTACTTCAATGAACAGCACTTCAAAGGCCAGTACCTTAAAGGCTGCTGAGGTTCCTCAAGATAGAGAGGCCGTATCGCAACACGAAGCCGAGCCAACGGCGGCCGCTGATTCTGCTGCAATGGCTAACGCAACCGCTTCTAACGCGAACGCTGAAGCAACTGAGCCTGCTCCACAGGCCGCTATAAAAGAAGACTCAACGACCCGTGAGGCAGCTGCTTCGCCTGATGACATGTCTATTCGCGCAAGCGAAACGGATACGGAAGCCTCTGTTCAGCCTGATTATGACGCTGAACCGGTACTGCGTGCTGAGCCAGAAGATGCCGTATTTGCAAAACATGCTAATGATCACTCTCCTAAACGTCGTCAGTTGCGTTCCGATACAGCCGGGGAGCACGACGAGCTGGACGATGACGAAGTGGATGAGTACCGGTTAATCGACTTTGAAGGCATGGGCCGCTCATTGAAGCGCCGGTTGATCGAGCGTCGTAAAGAGAAACAACGTAAAAAGGCTGAGAAAGCGCTGCGAGATAAGGAGCTGGCCAAGCAGAAAGCTGAGCGTAAAGCAGAGGAAGCGGAACAGCGGCGTGAAGCGAAAGAAGCCGCCGATGCTGAGCGTGCTCGCGTAGCCCAAGAGCAGGCGCAGGCACGTGAAGAGGCAGCAGCCAATGCAGCGGCCGCGGATAGACTGGCTGCTCAGCAGCGAGCGGATGATCAAGCTCGTGAAGCGTCTCGGTATGAAGAGCCCCTTTATGAAGAGGGCTACTCTGCTGATTTTGACGAAAACGCCGATTATGCCAGTGATGCTGCTTATGACGATCGCGCTGCTGAGGAGCGCGGGGGGAATGATAGCGTCCGCATACATCCCACATTAGAAAAAGCCCTACGTCACGATGTGAGCGGCGAACACGCCAAAGAGACGCTTTCCAGCGCTGAAGAAGTGGTTGTTATCAGCGTTCTCTCCCGTGATCCCGAAGGGTTTGACGGTAGCAAGCTGCTGGAACTCATGATGGTGTGTGGCTTGCGCTATAGCCGTGAAATGGGCATTTTCCACCGCTTTGAAACGGAAAGTGATGACAGCGAACTGCAGTTCTCCATGGTCAATGTCGTTAAACCAGGCACCTTCCCCATTGAAGAGATGGGCGAGTTCATGACCCCAGGCATCACCTTACTGATGCCACTGCCGGGTGCACTTGATAGCGCAGCCGCGTTCGAGGCGATGGTTGAAACCGCCATGGTCGTGGTACGTCATATGGGCGGCGAACTGAAAGATGAAAACCGCAGTGTGATGACCGCACAAACGATCGAGTTTGCCCGTCAGCGGGTGCGTGAATTTGAGCGTCGCCATCGTCTGCATCGGCATATGCAAGTCCGCTAAATCACACTGGCTGTTCAACACCCGCCTTCTTGCCAGAAGGCGGGTGTTTTTGTTCAATAAACGCTAATTTTACAGTCGTTCAGTTTTCACGTTCGTTCAATTTTTAAATTGCTTAGGTTTTGCGTTGTCGCTGCCGAGTACTGGAACCCATTCTAATGAGCAAGTCTGATTCTCAACCGTTGGAAGAGATTACCCAGCTGCGGGCCGCCCTTGATGAGGCAAACTACCGCTATTACGTGCTGGATGATCCCACCCTTACCGATGCCGACTACGACCGTCAGCTGCAACGTTTACAGCAATTGGAAGCCAGCCATCCAGAACTGATCACCAGCGATTCACCCACCCAGCGCGTAGGCGCCGCCCCCGCCGATGGCTTTCCATCAGTGGCGCACGCAATCCCTATGCTGTCGTTGGATAATGCCTTTAGCCGCGACGATATCCATGCCTTTGCCGAGCGGGTGGCGGAACGCTTGGAGTGCAGTGCGGACGAGGTTGAATTTACCTGCGAGCCTAAGCTGGACGGTGCGGCGGTGTCGCTGGTTTTTGAGCAGGGCGTGCTGGTGAGCGGCGCCACCCGGGGCGATGGACGTACCGGTGAAGGTATCACCTCTAACCTGCGCACTTTGCGTTCGGTGCCGTTAAAGCTGATGGGCAAAAACGTACCCGAGCTGCTGGAAGTGCGTGGTGAAGTGATTATGCGCCATGCAGGGTTTGAGGCGTTGAACGAGCGCGCTCGGGAAGAGGGCAGCAAGGTATTTGCCAATCCGCGCAATGCGGCGGCAGGCAGCCTGCGTCAGCTCGACCCGCGTATTACCGCGAAACGTCCGCTGGAGTTTCACGCCTATCAGGCAGCGCGCTTGGAGCCTGATTTAGGCGATACCACCCACAGCGAACTAATGGCACGGTTATCCACGTTAGGATTTCGCGCCAGTGCAGAGCTGAAAGTCGTCAAAGGCCCGCAAGCTGTCGCCGACTACTGCGAGCAGTTGGGCGAAAAACGCGATGCGCTTGGCTTTGATATCGACGGCGTGGTGATCAAGGTGAATGACCTGCGCTACCAGCGTGAGCTGGGCTTTGTCGCCCGCGCGCCACGTTGGGCGGTGGCGTTTAAGTATCCTGCTCAGGAAGAGGTCACCACGCTTAACGATGTCGAGTTCCAGGTTGGCCGTACCGGGGCAATCACGCCGGTGGCGCGGCTTGAACCGGTCACCGTGGCAGGCGTGACGGTCTCCAATGCTACGCTGCATAACGCCGATGAAATCACCCGCCTGGACGTGATGATCGGTGATACGGTCTCTATTCGCCGAGCGGGCGACGTTATCCCTCAGGTAGTGAGAGTGCATGTTGAACAGCGGCCTGCGGATGCCAGGGCCATTGTTTTTCCTGAACACTGCCCGGTATGTGGGTCGGATATTGAGCGCGTTGATGGCGAAGCCGTGGCGCGCTGTTCCGGCGGCCTCTACTGCGCCGCCCAGCGCAAAGAGGCGTTGAAGCACTTCGCCAGCCGCAAGGCGCTGGATATCGACGGCCTGGGCGAGAAACTGATTGTGCAACTGGTCGACTTGGATTGGGTCAAAACCCCGGCGGACCTGTTTCATTTGACTGTTGAGCAGCTAAAAAGCCTGCCGCGCATGGGCGAGAAGTCGGCCAATAATTTGGTCAACTCACTTGAAAAAGCCAAATCGACCACCCTGGCGCGGTTTATTTACGCGCTAGGGATTCGTGAAGTAGGCGAAGCCACAGCGGCCAACCTTGCTAATCACTTTGGCACGCTTGAAACCGTCCAAACGGCGGAACTGGCAGCGCTGGAAGCAGTCAACGATGTCGGCCCGATTGTCGCCGCCCACGTGCACACTTTTTTCCGCCAGCCGCACAACCAGGAAACCATTGCCGCGCTGATTGATGCCGGTGTGACCTGGCAGGAAGCCGCCGTTACCCAAGGCCCAACGCCGCTGGAAGGCCAGACCTGGGTATTGACGGGCTCGCTTGAGAGTATGACCCGCGATGAGGGTAAGGCGCGCTTGCAGGCATTAGGGGCGAAGGTAGCGGGCAGCGTGTCGAAGAAGACTACCTGTCTCGTCGCTGGCGAAGCTGCAGGCAGTAAGCTAACCAAAGCCGAGCAGATGGGTGTAGAAGTGATCGATGAAGCGACCTTTATGGAACGTTTGGCAGAGTGGGAGCAGAGTTAATGAGCCGTTTTATTGAAGTGCCCGCAAGAATGCTGCCACCGGAAACCCTCAATGCGCTGCTTGAGGCGTTTGTGACCCGCCAGGGTTACGACACGACCGATACCACGGGCGAGGGCATGCATGGCTGGGTAGCAGAGCTCAAAAAGCAGCTTGAGCGTAACGAACTGATCATCGCCCATGACCTTGAGCTGGAGATGACCGAGGTCATGACCCTAGCTCGCTGGCGCTCGTTTGGCCGAGATATCGCCGATGACGAGGAAGAGGGTGATTTTTAGACGCATCTTCCGAAAAGCACTCCGGTATGTCGTTGCGAGGAGTGCAGCGACGCGGCAATCTTTGCTGGCAGTGGCAAGCAAATCCGAGATCGCCGCGCTGCGCTCGCGATGACATTTATCTGAAGCATTGAGTCCTGTCATTGCGAGGAGCGAAGCGACGCGGCAATCTTTGCTGGCAGTGGCAGGCAAATCCGAGATCGCCGCGCTTCACTCGCGATGACATTTAGCTGAAGCATTGAGTTCTGTCGTTGCGAGGAGCGCAGCGACGCGGCAATCTTTGCTGGCAGTGGCAGGCAAATCCGAGATCGCCGCGCTGCGCTCGCGATGACATTTAGCTGAAGCATCGAGTCCTGTCATTGCGAGGAGCGCAACGACGCGGCGAACTTTGCAGGCAGTGGCAGGCAAATCCGAGATCGCCGCGCTTCGCTCACGATGACATTTATCTGAAGCATCGAGTCCTGTCGTTGCGAGGAGTGTAGCGACGCGGCAATCTCAAGCTTGCCTATTGAGCGTTCTCGCCCCGAATAATCGCGCTGATAATGCGTCGCCCTGGGTGCAAGTGATCGACCAGGGGCGCTTCCAGCGGCATCGGTTCATCGCACATTCTTGAAGCAATCACCTCGGCGCATAGCGGCGCGCTGGCTAGCCCGCGTGAGCCATGAGCCGTCGATATCCACAGGCCTGGGTGGTGCTCGCCTGGCGTCTCTGGCACCCGAGTAGCATCTTTAGCTAGCCGCGCATAGTCGGCCTGCCACGCCTCTGCTACCGGCACAGGCCCTGCATAAGGGGTTTTGTCAGGGCTGGCCGCACGCACCGCCGCGCGACCTTGAAGGTGTTCAGGCGTTAATTCACTACCGGCTTTTTCCAGCTCGGCGACTAAGTTGGGCAATGTCTGACGCAGCTCATCAATATTGCGTTGATGATCGTCGGCGGTTACATCGGTGGTTGCATTATTGGGTACAAAGCTGGCGCCAAATGTCAGTACGCCATCCAGAGCAGGCGATACATAGCCACCGGCGCATATCACGCGGGTTGGGCCTGCTACCCCATCGGGTAGTTTTAGCTCGCTAATCTGACCGCGGACCGACTGCAGCGGCAGTTCGCTGGTTTGCGCAAAGCGGTTAGCCAAATGCGCACTGGCAATCACTACCTGATCGACATTAAGCGTGCTGGCATCGTCTAGATTGAGCTGCCACCCGGCGGTTGTGCGGGTAAGGGAGCTAACGTCACCCTGCTGGAAAGTCACTCCTGGCTGACTAAGTAAGTGCTCACATAGTGCCTTGGGCTGAACCCATCCCGCTTGTGGGTAAAACAGCCCATGGGGTGCGTCAATGGGCATGGCCGCTGCTTCGCTTAGCGCCGGGTTGTTTAGCGCAGTGACAACGTTGCTGGGCAGCGGGTGTTGTTCAATAAAACGCTGCTGGCGGCGTGCTTCTTTATCACTACTCGCCAACTGCACCACGCCGCAAGGCTGCCATAAAGGGGGTGTGGATAACGGCTGTGTGGATAGCTGTTGGGTAAGCCAACGCTGGCTGTACAGCAGCCCGGCAAGGTAAACACGGCTTTGGTTATTAGTCTCGGCAGCCAGCTTTACATACAGCGCACCCTGACGATTGCCTGAGCCGCCCGCGCCGGGGGCTTCGCGCTCAACAACCGTTACCTGAATGCCGCGCCGCGCTAACGCTGCCGCCATCGTGCTGCCCGCCAGCCCAGCACCGACTATCGCAACGTGCTTTACAGCCGCCACGGGCGGCGGGGTAAACCAGGGTGTTGCCTGGCGGCGCTGCTCCACAGGCGGCGTTTCGATACTGCCCGCGAGCATTTCCCGCTTGCGACCATAGCCTGGCACTTTCTTCCAGCTAAAGCCTGCGGCTTTTAATCCCCGTTTGACGATACCAGCGCAGGTAAAGGTGGCGAATGTCGCGCCGGGGCGTGAACGGGCGGCCATGGCGTTAAATAGCGCTGGCTGCCACATATCGGGGTTTTTAGAAGGCGCAAAACCGTCTAAAAACCAGGCGTCGACTTGGCCATCTAACTGCTCCAGGCGCTCTGTGGTATCGCCGAAATGCAGATCAAGCGTGACGCGCTCGGTTAAGTGCAGGCGGTGAATGCCGCTCACGGCAGCGGGCCACTGGGCGCATAGCACCTGTGCATAAGCCGCTAGCGAAGGCCAGGCACTAAGCGCCTGTTCCAGCGCCTCATGCTCAAGAGGAAACTTCTCTGTGGATAACAGGTGCAGCCGCGCATTGGGCGCTGCATGCTGCTCAAAACAAGCCCAGGCGCAGAGTATGTTCAGCCCGGTACCAAAGCCGGTTTCACCAATGACGAACGGTCTTGCTGCTTTCCACTCAGCAAAGCGCTGGGGAAGATGGTTGGCACCCAGAAAAACATGTTCGGTTTCAGCGCGCCCATCGCCACGGGTGAAATAGATGTCATCAAATGCGGTTGCGTGGGGTGCTCCCTCGTTCCAGGTAAGTAAAGGCGTGGTTAACGCCGCGAGGGCAGGCAAAGCATTGGGACGTTGGGTCACGCAGATATCCGTTTAATGAAGAATTGGTTAAAAAATGATCAATTTGTCGCCGTCGGCGCTGGCTCTGGCTTAGCGCAAAGCGTCCGCCGGGTTTGCACAGAGTTTTCCACAGGCTCTGTGAAAAAGCGGGCGGACCCTCCACACTCGCCTATTGGGGTCAAGGCAAAACTTTCTTGAACGGCTTAACAATTACCTTGGCATAGACCCCCGCAATCATGTATGGGTCGGCATCCGCCCATGCGGTAGCCTCTTCCAGGCTCTCAAACTCCGCCACGACCAAGCTGCCGGAAAAGCCAGCATCGCCGGGATTTTCAGCGTCGATGGCAGGATGAGGGCCCGCTAACACTATCCGGCCTTCGTCACGCAGCGCTTCCAAACGGGCGAGGTGATCAGGGCGAGCCGCTAAACGACGCTCTAAGCTATTGGGCACGTCTTCACTCATAATGGCGTACAGCATGTAGATATAACTCCTTGAAAAGAAGGGGATGAAAAGTGAGCGTTCATTGACCGCGCAGCCAGATACGCGCACCATATCTTACCCATTGCGAACGATTTATTCACAGCTGAAAAAGCGCATTCTGACAAACTGCTCACACGGCGTCATGCTTATGTCTCGACTTCCTTATACCTTTGATGCCGATCAGCGTTACCCGGTTGATTTGCACATGCACTCCACTGCTTCTGATGGCGCGCTATCGCCCACTGAGCTGGTAACACTGTGCGCCGAACGCGGGCTGACGCATATGTCGCTTACCGATCACGATACCATGGACGGCATTGAAGAAGCGGGCCGCGCTGCCGAGCAAGCAGGGCTATGTCTTATCCCCGGCTGTGAGTTATCCACACGCTGGCAAGGGGTCAATATTCATGTCGTGGCGCTGATGCCCGGTGGCTTGCAGGGGCCGATGGTGGAAGGCTTGATTCAGCAGCGTGAGGCGCGTATCCAGCGTGCGGAAGTCATTGCCGAACGACTGGAAAAAGTAGGTTTACCCGACGCCCTAGAGAAAGCGCGCCTTCACGCAGGCAGCGACCGCCCCCTGGGCCGCCCGGATTTTGCCCGTGCCTTGGTGGCTGAAGGAGTGGTGCCCGACTGGGCAAGCGCCTTTAAGCGTTACCTAGGCAGCGGCAAGAAGGGCGATGTCAAAGCCCACTGGCCGGAAATCAGCGAAGCCGTGAGCTGGATTGTGGAAGCAGGCGGCGTTGCCGTGATCGCCCATCCATTGCGCCATGGACTCACTCGACGCAAGCGTGGCCTGTTGATGGACACCTTCCAGGCGGCGGGCGGCCAAGCGGTTGAGCTGGTTAGCGGCCAGCAGAACCCGGATAGCACCCGTGACTTGGCGCGCCAACTGGTCGAGCGTGAGTTATACGCTTCCTTGGGCAGCGACTTTCACTTTCCCGGCAGCCATGCAGCACCCGGCAGTATGAGCTTGGTACCGCGCACGGCAGCGCCCCCGATATGGCAGCATCCGCGCTTGGTGCATCTACGTGATGCCGCCCCCGGTCTGTTAGCGATTGGCTAAGTTTTCGTTAGCTTAAGTTCTCGTCAGCTTAAGTTATCACCAGCTAAGGTCAGCTATGCTGTAGGAACCGCTAAGACAGTGAGCTATGAAAGGAGCAGTTTTATGAGCCAATATTTCCAGATTCACCCCGAAAACCCGCAAAAGCGGCTGATTGATCAGGCGATTGCGATCATTCGTAAAGGCGGCGTAGTGGCGTACCCCACCGATTCAGGTTATGCCTTGGGCTGCCATCTGGGTGAGAAGAAAGCCATTGAAAAGATTAAATGGCTGCGTTCACTGGACGATAAACACAACTTCACCCTGGTGTGTTCCGATTTATCTGAGATCGGCACCTACGCTAAGGTGGATAACGACGTTTTCCGGTTGTTGAAAGCGCATACGCCGGGGCCGTACACCTATATCCTGGATGCTACTTCAGAAGTGCCGCGGCTATTGTTGCACCCCAAACGCCGCTCCATTGGTGTACGCGTGCCTGATCACCGCATTACACATGCGTTGCTGGCAGCCTTGGGGGAGCCGTTGATGAGCGTGACGCTCATTCCGGTGGGCGATGATTTTCCCATGAACGACCCGGAAGAGATCCGCGAGCGTTTTGGCGCGCATCTGGATGCCATTATCGACGGTGGCGCCTGTCATCTAGACCCCACCAGCGTTATCGACCTGCGCGAACTGCCGCCTACCATCATTCGCGAAGGGCGCGGTGATATCACGCCTTTCGTTTAGATTGAGTCTAGTCAGACGAAGGTTCTTCTTTGGCTTTGCGCGGGTCTTCGCTATTTTCATCAAGCCAAGTACCGCAGCGCAGGCAGTAGCGGGCACGCTTCTCATGGCGGTCGTGCCCGCAGCCGGGGCAGGCTTCCTCGGAGTAACGATCCTCACGTATTGAGCGGATCACCTGAGCGGAGAATACCCCGGTGGGCACAGCAATAATCGAGTAGCCCAGCAGCATCAAGATCATGGTAATCGCTTTACCCAACGCGGTGGCGGGGACGATGTCGCCGTAGCCCACGGTGGTCATGCTAACGATGGCCCAGTACATCGACATTGGAATACTGGTGAAGCCCGCTTCCGGTGACTCAATGGTGTACATCAACGCCGCGAACAGCGTGACCACCATGAAAATGGCAGAAAAAAATAGCAGTATTTGACGCAGACTGCGTTTTAACGCGTCGAGTAGCAGGCTGGCTTCACCGACAAACTCCATCAGGCGCAAAATGCGGAAAATACGCAGCACTCGCAGCAAGCGAACAATCACCAGCCCATGAGCGCCAGGGACCAGTAGCACTAGCCAAGTGGGTAAAATAGCGATTAAGTCGACGATTCCATAAAAGCTTTTTAGATAGAGCAAGGGGCGCTCAAGGCAGTAAATGCGAACTAACAACTCTAAGCTGAACAGTATCGTTAATGCCCACTCGATGTAGAAGAAAATGGGCCCGTAGCGTTCGGCGTAAATCTCGATACTACCCAACAGGATGACCGCGACACTCAACAAAATAGCCCCGATCAAGGCAATATCAAAGGCTTTAGCGCCCGGTGTGTCGGATTCGAAAATAATATGAAACAGTTGAGCGCGTAGGCCTTCCGCACCGGGGGTTAAGTTTAAATTCATCGCATCATCCTGAAGTGGGCCTCAATTCGGTCCTTAAAAACAGTCCTGAAATAGCATTAAGCCGTTAGCGTAGCTCGGTTTGGTACGCCAAGCGATGGGCCAGTGCCAACGCAGCGTTACCGTAAGCCGTGCTGGGCTGACCATGGGCATCTAAGCTGCCGGGTAACGCCTGAGCGTACACGCGGGCGTTGTCATCCAGCGCGGGGTGGTCAGCGAGAGTGACTAACGCCTGTTGGGCATCGCTTAGAAAGCTTGCCTGCTGGCTGTCGTGGTAGGCATCCAGCGCCAGCGTTGCGCGGTGTAGCCACTCAGCCGGTGAGTGCGCCTTGGGAAGTGGCCAGTGCTGGTTGCTAAGTGCATTGCCCCGAGATGCTTTGCTGCTATCTGAAGGGCGCAGCGGTACCTGTTCTGAAAGTGTCAGTGCCAATGCCCACAGCGCTTCCGGGTCGCCGTCCTTTAATTCAAGTTCTACCTCGCGGATGGGCGTGCGGTAGCCACCGCTGATAATTTCGCCCTCATCCAGCACCAGCTCGATATGACTGCGCTGGCCTATTGCGCCTGGGTTTACTAAGCCATCGGTTAGCTGCCAGCTGCGCCGCGTAAAATCGGTGCTGAGTTGGGGGGCGAGGGCATGTAGCACGCTGCTAAGCTGGCCTTGAAAGGGGAGCAGTTCGGCAAGAGCTACCAGATCCAGTTCGTGGTCAGGAACTTGCCACTCCCACTCCTGTCGTTGAGATAATCCGCCGCCGCCCTGGCCTGCGGTTTTCACCGTTTGCAGCACTTTGCCATCTATTTTGCGCAGGCGTAGCGCAATATGCGCCTTCGCTAAATCGCCTTCCGGGGTGTCAAAATAGGTATTGGTCAACGTGTGCTGGTGTGAGGGTTTCGATACTAGAAACGGGTGGTTACACAGCGCGGCAGGTCCCTCTGGTGCAAGGGCAAGTTTCAGTTCTACTTCCATGGGGATTGGGTTTTTCATGACGCTCGCCACCTCGTTATCGTGACATTTAAATGAATATTTGATTACATTTATGAACTTTTCATGACGGCGGCGGGCGCACTCTTTATACTGGCGCCGCCATTTCCAGGCTTCCCGAAAACAGGCTAAAAGGCATTATGGTTACCTCCAATCCTTTTTCTTCGATGTTTGGCCGCTCGCCATTCCAGCCGTTATTGGCCCATATCGTCAAGGCAAATGAATGTGCCGATCTGCTGTTGCCGTTTTTTGAAGCAACGCTGGCTGATGACTGGGACAAAGCGGCTGAGCTGCGCGAAAACGTCACCCGCTTAGAGCATGACGCCGATACGCTGAAAACAGAGCTGCGGTTGAACCTGCCCAACACCATGTTTCTTCCGGTGTCGCGCTCCGATCTGCTCGACCTGATCAGCGTGCAGGACAAGATCGCCAACAAGGTGCGTGACATTACCGGCATTATGTTGGGGCGTAAAATGCGCGTGCCGGATGAATTGGCCGATGCAATGCGCGATTACATCCGTACCAGTGTTGCTTGTGTTGCCCAAGCCCGCCAGGCACTGGAAGAACTCAAGGATCTGCTTGAGTCCGGCTTTGGAAAAAACGTCTCCGACGTCATGCAGAACATGATCCGTGAACTGCACACCCTTGAGCACCAAGCCGATGACCAACAAGTGACGATCCGTCGCCAACTGTTCTCGCTTGAGAGCCAGCTACCGCCAGTGGACGTGATCTTTCTCTACAAAATCATTGAATGGGTTGGCGAACTATCCGATCGCGCTGAGCGTGTGGGTAGCCGTCTGCAGATACTGACCGCCCGCTAAGGGGATCTTCATGCTGATTATTGCCCAGTACGGTGAAATCTTCATTATCCTGGCCTGTTTGTTTGGCTTCTTTATGGCCTGGGGCGTTGGTGCGAATGATGTCGCCAATGCGATGGGAACCTCGGTGGGGTCGAAAGCGATCACCATCAAACAAGCGATCTTGATCGCTGTTGTTTTTGAATTTCTCGGCGCCTGGCTAGCCGGTGGCGAGGTTACCAATACGATTCGTAAAGGTATTATCGACCCCGAACTACTGCAAGACGATCCTCAGCTGTTGGTATACGGCATGCTGGCAGCACTGCTGGCGGCGGGTACGTGGTTGCTTGCAGCGTCTATGAAAGGTTGGCCGGTTTCCACGACGCACTCGATTGTCGGCGCGATTGTGGGCTTTGCTGTTGCAGGGTTAGGCCCCTCCACAGTGGACTGGGGCGCCGTAGGCACGATTGCTGCGAGCTGGGTGGTTTCTCCCTTATTGGCGGGCACCATTGGCTTTTTGCTGTTTAAATCAGTTCACCACCTGATTTTTGAAGATGCCAACCCGTTCACGGCTGCTAAACGCTACGTGCCGGGCTATGTGTTTCTGGTGGGCTTTATCGTTTCGATGGTCACGCTGACGAAAGGGTTGTCCCATGTGGGGCTGGACTTAACCTTTAATCAGAGCCTGCTGCTGTCAATTTTGCTGGGGTTGGTGATTATGGGTATCGGCTTGATTATGCAGCGGCGTATCAAGTTCGAGCACAACGCAAATGATCACTTCGGCTATGCCAACGTAGAGCGCGTGTTCGGCGTGTTGATGATCTTCACCGCCTGTGCCATGGCCTTTGCACATGGTTCAAACGATGTGGCGAATGCGGTTGGCCCGCTGGCAGCGGTGATCAGCGTAGTACAAACCGGCGGCGAAATTGGTGGTTCTGCGCTGGTGCCTTGGTGGGTACTGGTACTTGGCGGCGGCGGTATTGTCGTGGGTCTGGTCACCTACGGCCATAAAGTCATCGCGACCGTGGGTACCGGTATTACCGAGCTTACCCCCAGCCGTGGCTTTGCTGCCACGCTGGCGGCGGCCACCACGGTCGTACTGGCTTCTGGCACGGGCCTGCCGATTTCCACTACCCACACGCTGGTAGGGGCGATTCTTGGGGTGGGGCTTGCACGCGGTATGGCGGCGTTGAACCTGCGGGTTATCGGCACGATTGCCATGTCGTGGCTGATCACGCTACCCGCTGGCGCCGGTCTTGCGATTTTGTTCTTCTTTATGTTCAAAGGCATGTTCGGCTAACCACTAGTTGGCTAATAGCTAATAAGCAGTGCCTATAAAACGCAGTACGCCACGGCTCGAAAGACGTTAAGAAGTACCTGAGCGGGAACATCACAGCGGCATCTTCATGTTTATCTGCATTAGATTCAGCAGATTTGCATTAGAAGGTGCCGCTGTTTTTTGTGCTCTGGTAAAGTAACCCAGTTGGATGTGGTAAACGTCTGATGTTTCTTTCACCTGCTGCCGGAGAGCGGCCCTTGGATACGCGCTTCCCCTTTGTTGATTGGTTTCGTAACGCCTCCCCCTACATTAATGCTCACCGGGGGCGAACCTTTGTCATCTTAATTGAAGGCGAAGCGATGGCGTCTGGCCGCGGGGAGCAACTGATTCAAGATTTAGCCCTGTTGCACACCCTGGGCGTGCGCTTGGTCGTGGTGTTTGGTATTCGCCCCCAGGTGCATGAATCGCTCACCGCCGCGGGCGTTGAGCCCACCCGTATCGACGGCCGCTGGGTAGCGGATCGCGCCGTGATGGCCCATGTAGAGCAGGTCGCCGCCCGCCAGCGGCTGTGGCTGGAAGCGCGGCTGTCGCTGGGCCTGCCCAGCACCCCGCTGCACGGTGTAGAGCTCAGCGTGATCTCTGGCAACCTGGTGACCGCCAAGCCACTAGGCGTGCGTGAAGGCGTCGATTTCGACCACAGCGGTGAAGTGCGCCGGGTGCGTGCCAGCGCCATTGAAGGTCTGCTGGAAAAAGGTTCATTGGTGCTGCTGCCGCCGCTGGGCTTCTCCAGTACCGGCGAAGTGTTCGATTTGGACGCCTCCGAAGTCGCCCAGCACGCCGCCGTCGCGCTGAAAGCCGACAAGCTGATTCTGCTCGGTGAGTCGGAGGGGCTGGAAGATGAGCACGGCGCGCTACTGCGCCAACTCTCGCCAGCAGAAGCCGAGCCGCGTTTAACCAATGCCGTTCCTGGCAGTGAGTTAGCCCGCCATTTACAGGCCGCCTGCACCGCCGCACGGGAAGGCGTGGCGCGCACGCACCTGCTCTCCTGGCACAACCATGACGCCTTACTGGGTGAGCTGTTCACCCGTGATGGCGTGGGTACCATGATTACCCAGCACCGCTACGAACAGCTGCGCCCCGCAACGCTGAACGATGTGGCCGGCCTGCTGGAACTGCTGGAGCCGCTAGAGCGGCGGGGCATGCTGGTCGCCCGCTCCCGGGAGCGCCTGGAGCACGAAATCGATGATTACATGGTGATCGAGCGCGACGGTATGGTGATCGGCTGCGCCGCGCTGCATGTCTTCCCCGATACCAGTATTGCCGAACTCGCCTGCGTAGCCGTGCACGACAGCTACCGTGGCGGCGAGCGCGGCGAGCGCTTGGTGGAAGCCATGGAGCGCCGTGCCCGCCAGCGCGGCTTAAACGAAATGTTCGTGCTGACCACCCACACCGCCCACTGGTTTGTAGAGCGCGGCTTCCGCGCCGCCAGCCTGGAAGATCTCCCGCCACTAAAGCGCGAAACCTACAATCACGCGCGTAAATCGAAGGTGTTAGTTAAGCAGTTAGCGTAATGCGCTTATTCACAGCGCTGGATTAACGGGTTGGATCAACTAGCTTCACGCGGCATCAGCGAAAACATCGCCGGCTGTTGTCGCGCTTCTTGTTGAACAGCTTCATCGATCGGTGTGTCGTAGGTGTTGAGCAGGTAGCCCAGCACCGAATAGAAACCCACCATGGCGATCAGATCGATTACTGCCTTACGCCCGATCGCCTCGGCAAGTTCTGCTTCCTGCGCCTTGGCTAGCATGCGCTCATCGAATAACGCATCCACAGCGTTGACGATAAGGCCGTCGATGCCTTCGGGTGTACCGCGAATAGCCGTAATGCGGTGTTCGGAGAACCCCAGGGCGAGCGCCCGGCTCACATGATGGGCCCACTCGTAGGCGGAGCCCATACGCAGAGCCGCGCGTAATATCACCACTTCGGTCAGCGCTGGGCCTAACGCATTCTCCTTAACGACGTGTTGGCGCAAGGGCGCCCAGGCGCTAAGCAAAGCCGGGTGATGGGCCATGGTGCGATACACATTGAGCGCGCCAGCAAAGCCCTCGCGTAAGTCAGCGATCTCCTCAGGCCAGTTGGCGTCAGAAATGGGCGGGCAGGGGGACGGTGGCATGGGTGAACTCCAGTTAGATCGTTATTCAGATAGTTGTCGTGTTATTACTCTGCAATGGCGGCGTCGATGGCCCCGACGATACGCTCAATGATCAGATCTACTTCGTCAGGCGCAATGATATAAGGCGGTGCCAGCAGGATATGGTCGCCGTGAATGCCATCAATGGTGCCGCCCATCGGGTAGCTGATCAGGCCACGCGCCATCGCCTGCCGCTTGATCTTAGCGTGAAGCTTGCGAGCCGGGTCAAAAGGCGTTTTGCTTTCCCTATCCGCGACAACCTCGATACCGCGAAACAAGCCCCTGCCGCGAATATCGCCCACGTGGGGCGATGCATCGAGCGCCGCTTCAAGGCCGCTCTGCAATCTCATGCCCATTTTATTAACATTCGCCAGTGTCTCCGGCCGGGCAATGATCTCCACCACCTTGTTAGCGGCTGCGGCAGCCACAGGGTGGCCAAGATAGGTATGGCCATGCTGAAAAAGCCCAGACCCATTGGCGAAACTGGCGTAGAGGTTGGCCGATAGCATCACCGCGCCGATCGGCTGGTAGCCGCCACCCAAACCCTTGGCGATCGTGATGATGTCCGGGACGACTCCATCTTGCTCACAGGCGAAGACGGTGCCGGTTCTTCCCATGCCGCACATCACTTCGTCGAGAATCAGCAGTACGCCGTATTTATCGCAAATGGCACGCACGCGCTTGAAGTAATCCGCCTCGGAGGCGACCGCCCCTAAGGTGGCGCCAACGACGGGTTCGGCAACGAAGGCCATGACCTCGTCGGCGCCAAGTTCTAGAATCTTTGCCTCGAGCTCGTCGGCAAGCCGCGCCGCGTAGGCCTCGGGCGATTCATCGCTGCCCTTATCGCGATACGCATAACAAGGCGATACATGGTGGGTTTCTGGCAGGATGGGCTGAAACTGCTGGCGCCGCATGGCGTTGCCACCGGTGGCCAATGCGCCGATGGTATTGCCGTGGTAGCTCTGGCGTCTGGCGATGATATGCCGCCGCTGAGGCTGATTGATCTCGACAAAGTACTGCCGGGCCATTTTCAGCGCCGCTTCAACGGCTTCTGACCCACCCGACACCAGGTAGACGTAATCCAACCCGTCCGGGGCCAAATCCACCAACTTTTCGGCTAGCGCTTCGGCGGCATCGGTAGTGAAGAATGAAGTGTGGGCGTAACAGAGGCTATCGATCTGTGAGCGCATGGCAGCCAGCACTTCCGGGTGGGCATGACCGACGCTGGTGACCGCAGCGCCTCCTGAGCCATCCAGATAGCGGCGCCCCGTAGTATCCGTGATATAGACTCCCTGTGCTGATGCAGCATGAGGCAACTGCGCGCCGATACTGCGGTGAAGAATACGCGTCATAGTCTCTTTTCCTCATGATCAAAACGGTGAGCAGCTCACATGACAATGAGATTGACATACTCACAAAGATATTTGCAACAAATAAATCATTAAAATAACATATGAAACATATAGATCATTTGTTCGCAGAGCCAACCCTTATTTCTTCACAGAGCCAACGACTATGCAGCCGAGCGATTCGCTGAGAGAGCAGATGATTGCCCAGTACGATGCCATGTCTGCACAGCTGCAGCAGGCCGCGCGCTACGTTCTTGAGCATCCGCAGGACGTGGCGCTGGTGTCCATGCGCGAAGTGGCGCGCCATGCCGCTGTACAACCCGCCACCATGACACGGCTGGCTAAATTCTTGGGGTTGCCAGGCTACGACGAACTGCGGGCGCAGTATGCCGCGGCGTTACGCGAGGGGGGCGATGGCTTTGCGGCCAAGGTTCAAAAGCGGGTGGATGAAGGCAGTGAAAGGGGAGTAAGCGATATCGCCTCGCATATGCTTCAGGGGCTAAGTGTCCAGCTTGAAAAGCTGTGTGAGCCCGATTCGCTACGGCGGCTGGAAGCGGCGGCCGATAGGCTAAAGTCAGCGAGAAAGGTGTACGTGCTGGGTTTACGTTCCAGCCATGCCGTTGCCTGGCACTTCCATTACGTGATGACCCTGCTAGGCGAGCGTTCGGTGCACCTGGATGGGCCTGGAGGAACCGGCGGAGACGCGTTAATCCGCGCTACCTCTGAGGATGTCTTGCTCGTTATTTCCATCAAACCTTATGCAACCGGGGCGCTGGAACTGGCCCAGTTGGCAAAAGCGCAGGGGGTAGGCATTGTTTCCATTACTGATAGTGAAGTCTCGCCGCTGGTAGCGCTGTCAGAGCAGGCCGTTTTTTGCCCCACAGAAAGCGATAGCTTTTTCCATACGCTAACCCCGGCATTAGCCGTCTCCGAAGTGCTTTGCAGCTTATTGGCGGAGTTCGATCGGCCCAAAACGCTAGAGGCGTTGCAGCAAGCGGATGAACACCTCTTGCATCTCAATACCTATGCGACGGCTATCCCCATGCGGCGGTGAGAAGCTGACTTAAACCGACCAGCGTTTTGTCATTTTTTGGCAGTTTTGTTTAATGCGCCGAGACAGGCGCTCTAACAATACATGCTCTGTACCTGGCGTTGCGACCTCCTGCAATGCCTCTATCACAGTGGGTAAAACGCTGAGTATTTCATCGGCGAGACGTGCGCCTAAGCTCATGAAGTATGCAGGTTTAAATCCCAACGCCTGGGCGAGAGAAGCAAGGTGTGAGCGTTCGATACTGCCGGGCTGATCAATGCCAGACACTCGAAATGCAAAGCGGTTCGAGAGACCGCTATAGAGCGTCGTGCACATGAGATCGTAAAACGGGGTTAGTTGAACGCCCTGAGGCGTTTGCAATATAGAGAGGTTTTTGGCGTGGCTGTCATTGTTACCAATAAACAGGTTGAAAAAAAACCACTGCGAAAAACGCAGCAGGTCTTTTGCGGGAACACCCGCCGCCTGAAGTAACTGCCGACACTCAATGAGGCCAGGCCCTCCGTCGCTTTCGTATTTGAGGGTGGAAGGTGTCCCTGCTAATTGGCAAATATCTAGCTGGTGATAACGCTGTAAGTTGCCGTGCTCATCATAAAACCGGTCATAGCGCTTAACTAAACAGGCGCGTGTTTGAGGCTGGAAGGTAGCTTCAGCTACCCCTAGCGCTAACGCGGCGGCTAGTTGCATACAGAGCGTTTCATTAAGCGCAGAACACCACACGCCTTTCAAACCACGGATATCCGGTTTCAAAATATGGCTTGAAGGCGCGGCCCCTTCAGGCAGCGCCGGGCTGCCATCAGCGAGTACCATTAGCAGCAGTTTATTTTGAGCGCCCGCTAATGAAATTCGCGCTTGGGGAGCAAGTTGCCCGGTTAATTCACCCTGGGTTTCATTATGCAGAAAGTCGTTTATAGCTTCCCAGTCCGTCTTGCGATAGCTGGCTGGTCGAGGCGTTTCACCTTGCGGGAGTAGGGTGTAGCCACTCGCCGTATCACCGCCAATCGACTTTAAAAGACCAAAAACAGTGGTGGTGTGGTGGCGTAGCTCAATATAGCGACGTAGTTCGCCCTCAGGCAGTAGGTTTTCGAAGTAGGCCAGCACACTATCGCCGCTATGTCGTTGTTGAGTCAGCGGTAGCTGGGGCGAAAGGCTATTCGCTTGGTTATTGGCTAGCCACTCCTGAGTATAGTCAAACCGCAACGGCTGAGTGTTATGCAAACGCCCGACATGCAGTTCCCCCCAGAACAGGTCAAGCGCTTCGCTATGGGCGGCCATGGTGATTCCCTTTGCGCTGTATAATCACTTCCAATCCCATTAGATCCAAAACATCGAGTACTTTTTGTAGCTGCAGGGTTGGCTTGCCGCGTTCAAGATCGACGATAAAGCGGTTGCCTGTACCCGCAAGCCCGGCAATATCACTTTGCAGCAATGATTGATCACGCCGGGTTTGTTGAACTAGCTTGCCCAGCTCTTCACTGCTGCGAATACGTTTTGCACTCTCTATCTGGGAGGTCATAGCGACTGTCCGATAAAATTACCGTACGGTAATGATAGACCATATTAGTGATCAAAACGCTATGATTATTCCCGATCGGTAACTTTCAGTGATTAGAGAGGCTTTCTGGAAGGAAATATTACCGAACGGGAATATTTCGGTGGTCAGTGATTTTATACGAAACGCATTAACGTGGCAGCCCAAGGCCGCCCCGTTAATGTGTGCGCTATATCTGAATAACAAACGCTTAGGTGTTTAAAATCACGCCACCATTGAGGTGCATGGTCTGGCCGCTCATGTAGGAAGACTCTTCGCTGGCCAGATAAACATACGCAGGCCCCATTTCGCTGGGCTGGCCTGCGCGATTCATCGGTACCTGACCGCCGAATGAGGCTACTTTTTCATCCTCAAAGCTGGCCGGAATCAGCGGGGTCCACACCGGCCCTGGCGCCACGGCGTTTACGCGAATGCCGCGATCCATCAGTGACATCGCCAGCGAGCGCACCAACCCCTGAATAGCGCCTTTGGTAGCGGTGTAATCGATCAGCGTCGCGTTGCCCTTAAAGGCGTTGATAGAGGACGTGCAGATGATCGTATCGCCCTTGTCGAGATGCGGCAGGGCAGATTTGGTGAGATAGAAATGGCTGAAAATGTTGGTCTGAAACGTACGCAGCAGCTGTTCATCGGGGATCTCGGTAATATCGTCCCAATCATACTGTTCAGCGGCATTATTGATCACAATATTAATCTTGCCGAAGTGATCGAGCGTGCGCTTAACAATATCGCGGCAAAAGTCTGGTTCAGCCACATCGCCTTTTAACACCAAGCAGCGGCGGCCTTCCGCTTCGACTAACCGTTTGGTCTCTTCGGCATCTTTATCTTCGTCTAAATAGGCAATCGTGCAGTCCGCGCCCTCGCGGGCATAGTGCACGGCCACGGCACGACCAATGCCGCTGTCGCCGCCGGTAATAATCGCGACTTTTTCCAACAGCTTGTCAGTGCCGCGGTAGCTTTCGCGAATGTACTCAGGCTCCGGGTGCATCGCGTACTCATCACCCGGCTGCTTATCTTGATGCTGGGGAGGTTGCTTTTGATCACTCATGTGCGGTCACTCCATTGTTGGCACGGATGTGTGTCGTTCAAACTGATGGTTACTACCTATGACTGATGGTTAACATTGATGGTTAACACCTAAGGCAAACAGCAAATATTCACTCCTCGAATATTCGCCAACCTTCAACGTAGACCAAAGGCGTAGAAACAAGCAAGCCGCCGTTAATTAATGGACTTTTATAGATTTCAGGGATTTAGCTGAGATTCGATAACAGGCGTTAAGGTAAAACCCCATTCTGATAAATAAATAACCTATGTTAAGTAAATAAATGGGTTTTTAAATGGCGGCGCGCATAAATTGACAATAATAGAAAGAGCGCTATGTTTTAAAAGTGCTCGGTTTTAGAGGTGCTCGGTTTTAAAAGAGCTAGGCTTTAAAAGACTAACTTTTATAAGCGCTATATCAAGCACTATGTTTTGGAAGGTAATCAATCTATTAAGGAGGATGAGAATAAGTTCACTAGGATAAGTGCTTATTTTCTCTAAGTGCATAATTTTATTAACGTATTAGGTATTAACATCGTAGCGTTAATGAGGTGCACCCGATAGATTCGCAGTGACGCTGATTGTGTTTCACCACGGATGCTGACAAGTGAGACGACAAGGAGGAAGTGACAGATGACCGATCAAGGAAAGCAGCCCAATCCAGGCGCACCCAACCAGACAAGCCACTCAACGGAGTCGCTCAAACAGCAAGGACGCGATACCGCACATGAGGTGAGTGATGCGGCCCATCATCAAGCTGAAAGCTATTTTAATCAACAGCGCGATAGCGCGGCAGAACAGTCCCACAAGTTCACCAGCGTTTTGCAAAAAATGGCTGATGAGTTCGATAACCAACAGCAGCCCTATTTCTCGAAACAAGCGAGAAAGTTTGCTGATACCACCGAACGGTTTTCCAGCTCATTGCGCGATAAAGATTTACGTACTGTATGTAATGAAGCGCAAAGCTTTAGCCGTCGTGAGCCCGCGCTGTTTGTAGGCGGCCTGATTGCCGCTGGCTTTTTAGCTTCCCGCTTTCTGCGTAGTTCTAGCCAGCACTCACATAATGACGATTCGCACTCACGTTATTCAAATACCACCGACGAGCGCGCAACGGGTCTTCCGATGCAGGAAAACGTACCTGCCGGGCAGGCGTCACCAGTTAGCCAATCATCAAGTCTTTCAGGCAGCTCCGTTGCCGGTAATGGAGCAGTAGGTTCATCGGGTCGAGAAAATGGAATGCCCTAACGTAAGGGCCAGGGAGGCATAGAATGGATTCGGATAACAAACCCACGTCGCAAAGTTCATCGGTCGGTACGCTACTGTCGACGGTGATGCAGGAAATTAGCTCGCTGGTGCGCAACGAAGCCGCGCTCGCCAAGACCGAGATGACCGAGAAAACCCATCAAGCGATGGGCGCCATCGCTTCGATTGCGATGGCCGGTGCGGTACTGATGGGCGGCTTTTTAACCCTGTTGGCAGCGTTAGTCTTTCTGCTTAATGAGGTGCTTCCGCCCGAGACCACACCGTGGCTCTCTGCGTTGATTGTCGGCGTCGTTGTGTCGGTTATCGGTGTGATGATGCTTAAAGCGGGCCAGAAGAAACTGCAGGCGCGTAATTTGATGCCCAGCCGTACGATGCATAGTTTGCAAAGCGACAAAACAACGGCGAAACAGCATCAGCACAACGTCAAGGAGGAGTTGAAATGACGGATCATGACCATCAGCGCAGTCCCGAAGAGATTGAAAAGGATATCAATCAATCGCGCGAGCGCCTTGATTCTACCCTGCATGAAATCGAAGAGCGCTTCTCTCCTCAGCAGCTGTTGAATACCTCCTATGAGTATATTCGCCATGGAGGCGCTAACGAATTTGTGTCTAATTTAGGCACCACCATTAAGCAGAACTCGCTGCCGTTTCTGGTCACCACTGCCGGTCTTGGCTGGTTAATGCTGGCCCAGCGTCACCCAAATGAGGCGCGCCACAAGCAGCAGTACGCGTCTGATATCGACCAGCGCTTTTACACCGGCGGGCAATCTTCATCGGGCACAAGCGGCTCCCATGGCGCGCCAGGTATACCCGTGCATGAAGGCACGCATCCCAACGCTGGAACGCCCACCTACAGCGGTAGTTCAGAAAGCCATAGCGATGGTCAAGGCCGTATGAGCCGGGCGAAAGAAGGTGCCAGCAGCATGAAAGACGGTGCCAAAGGCAAAGCCCAACACTTAGGCGAAAAAGCCAAGCACACCGCACAGCAATGGGGCAGTAAGGCTCACCAAATGGGGGATAATATGCGCAATTCTTCATCCCATCTTCAGCACAGTGCTCACGATCGCATGCACGATATGGAGCACCGTGCTCACCAGTCCGGGAGCCAAGCCTCCGATTTTATCCAGGATCATCCGCTAGTGGTCGGCGCACTTGGGTTTGCGCTGGGTGCCGCCTTAGGCGGTATTTTCCCCGCCACCAAGAAAGAGGATGAGTACATGGGTGAGTATCGCGACCGCGTTATGCATAAGGCTGCCGAAACCGGGCAAGCGCAAGCGGATAAGGCTCAGCATACGATCCATGAAAAAGCCGAATCTGCTAAGGGCGATTCCCATCGCGCTAATGATGCGAACGTAAACGCCCCACAGCATCAGGAAGCGGGAGTTGCAGGCTCACCCACCCCAACGCCCACAACGGAGCGCTCTGCACCTGAGAGCCATGACCAGAAACATGACCATCAGAAACATAGCCAGGGCTTGGCGGGGTCGAGCACACCTTCCGGCAACACCCAAGGGTCGGGGACTAACCACACGCCCTAACATTGCTGATATGGCTGATAAAAAATGAGTGAAACCAGTGGCCGCTTAATGCGGCCACTGCTTTTTAGCAGGGACGGTTTAGCAAGAACGGTTTGGCTAGAACAGTCGGCATAAAAAGCCAGCACAAAAGCCGCTAACAGCGCTAATCGATAGCGGCAAACCATAAGCATTATTGGGATTCCCAATACGGTCCGTTTAATACGCTATTAATTATCCAACTGTCTGTTTTTAAATGGTTATATTTAAAATGGTGATTGGTTGGACGCCGCGCTGCTGCATTGCAAGTTAGTCAGTAACAGCTACAGTAAAAGCAGCTTGGATAGGAGGTGAGATTGATAGCCTTCATTCTTGCGTTTATCACGCTATTCAAGGAGCCCGGTTGGCTGAGATAGCCAGGGCAATAAGGAAACCCAGACCCTCACCATAAGGAAAAAGCGATGACTCAAGCCTCCGAGCACGACAAAAAAGCGCCTAAAGACCGCGACGATCACCACGATGATGCCAATCCAATGCCGGATACCCATCACGTTAACCCCGATTCCGACAGCCAGAAATCAAAGGATGACCAGAAAAAAGGTCACTGAATATGCTTTGAGCGCTGCTGATAACAGCGCTGATACCGCTAAGGCGCTACTGATGAGTAGCGCCTTTTTCATTTAACGCTAAACCTCGATGTTGATAGACGACGTTGATACGGAAACGTCACCTAACGAGGTAGGCAGCAACTGCCCCAATGAGGAGTAGAGGGCGTCAGAAGAGGAGGCTGCAACCGCTTGATCCGTCTTTTCCATGGCTTCTTCCGCTTTCTTTAGCTCACGACGAGCTTCCTTGTCTTCTTCACTCAGCCGAATCTTGAGTTCGTTAACCGCTTCGCGAAGCGCTTTCTGGGCGTCAGTCAGTACGCCGCGTAGTGCATGTTCACTAGCGCTGGCGCCATTGGATTTCGAGCGGTTGTCTTCATTCTGAATGGGGCTGGGTAGGCTAGGTAATAAGCCGAGCTCGCTGGATTCATCGTCTTCAGGCTCGCCCGCTGCTTTTTCGGCCTCTTGTTCCGCCTCTTCCTCTGCTGTTTGCGCATTGGCCTCGGCTTGCTGCGCGTCACTCGACACCGTTGCCTCAGCGCTCTCATCGCCACCCGTTTGGGCCGCAGCTGAATCGGCCCCGCTGGCTTGAGCGACTGTTGTTGGCGCTGCTGCTGTTGGAACCATTGAAGGGATAGCGGTCATGCCAGCACCGCCGCCACCTTGATTGCTCAATAGTTTAGCCGCACCGGCAAGTTCACGGGCGATGCTCTTGAGCTCCTTGGCCATGTTTTTAAGCTGTTCAGGAGAGGCGAAGGCCATCATGGCTTTCAGCATTTCAATCCGCTGCCGCAGGAAGCCCACTTTATCGGTAGCCTGCTGCTGGGAGGCTTCCTTTGGAGAAGGTAAAGACGCCAAGCTCTCCAACGCTTCCTGCTGCTTTTTAAGACGTTTAGTGAACGGGTCGTCTTCAGCGGGCTCGCTCTTTTGGGGAGCGACACGAGTAGGCGTTAAAAACTGTGGCTTATCCTGGCGCTGGTTAATCAGTGTAAATAACGAAAATCCTATCTTCATGGCGATGGCCTCTTCTCATTGTTATAAGGTATCGGCCATTTGGCTTATGTCTTTAGACGCCGCTTAACTTCCACGCTTAGCCTGCCTTCACCTAGCTTCAGTTTCAGCTTCTGGCCGGGCTGGGTATCTTCCGCGCGTCGAATCACCTGGCCCTGCTCATCCTGGGCAATCGCGTAGCCACGCCCCAATACCGCCAGCGGGCTGACCGCATTGAGCTCCCGTGCAGCACTGGTTAAGCGTGCCTGACGGTTTTCGAGCTGGCGCTGCATGGCGGTGCCCAAGCGGCGCTGAAGCTGACTTACCCGCTCGCTTTCTGCACGATGCAGCCGCGTCATATCCTGGCTGGCCAAGCGCCTGCTTAGCTGTGTGAGCTGGGCTTTCTGCAGGCTGAGCGTTTGCTGCATGGCACGATTCAAGCGCTGATCAAGGGCGGTTAAGTGCTGGCGCTGGCGATTGAGCTGCTCGCCAGGGTGGCGCAGCTTGGCGCGCAGGGTATCTAGGCGCTGGCTGTCGCGCTCCAGTCGCGCCTGCATGGCCCGCTGCAGGCGGTTGTGTTGATGCTCTAGCTGGCGCTTGAGGGTGTTCTGATCCGGCACTAAGCGTTCGGCCGCGGCAGAGGGCGTGGGCGCACGCATATCGGCGGCGAAATCCGCCAGCGTAATATCCACCTCATGGCCTACCGCCGACATCACCGGCAGCCGGGAGTGAAAAATCGCCCGTGCTAGGTGCTCGTTATTAAACGCCCATAAATCTTCCAGGCTACCGCCGCCGCGGGTGATCAAGATTACATCCCGCTCGGGGTCTAATCGCGCCTGACGGTTAAGCAACGCCAGCGCAGAGATCATCGCCGGTGCCGCTTCTGCGCCCTGCACCGGCACTGGAATCAACGTTACGTCCGCCAGCGGCCAGCGTGCTTCCAGCACCGCCAGCACATCGCGAATCGCCGCGCCAGTGGCGGAGCTCAAAATCAGCAGCTTGCGGGGCGGGAAGGGCAGCGGGCGGGCGTTGGCAAACACTCCTTCGCCTTCCAGCTGCGCTTTCAAGCGCTCAAACGCCGCCAGCAGTTCCCCCAGCCCCGCAGCCTGCACGGCCTCGGCAATCAGTTGGTAGTCACCGCGGGGCTCGAACAGCGACACACGCCCACGCAGCTTGACCTGATCGCCATCGCGCATCGGCGCCGAGACAAACCGCGCCCGCTGGCGAAACAGCGCGCAGCGGATCTGCGCCCGGTCATCCTTCAGCGTGAAATAGACATGCCCAGAGGCCGGGCGGGAAACGTTAGAGAGCTCGCCCTCTACCCACACTTCGCCCACATCGCGCTCAAGGGTTTGCTTGGCGCGCTGGTTGAGTTGGCTGACGGAGAGTGCCTGGGGAGTCGGGGAGGCCATAGAGTTACGCCCGCTCTAATAAATAACGTTTTAACGCCGCAGGATCGGGCACGCCCTGAATCACTTCGCCATCGATCACCAGCGTTGGTACCGACTGAATACGTGCTTCATCCACCGCGTGGCGCTGCGCCGCTTGGTGCTGCTCGCGGTAACGGCCTTCGGCCAGGGCATTCAGCACCGCTTGGCGCTCCAGGCCTACCGACTCGCCAATATCGGCCAATACCTCAGGGTCGCCAATGTCTCGCTCCTGCTGGAAAAACGCTTTTAAGGCCGCCATGGAGTAGGGGTGACCCAATCCCTGCTCTTCGGCCATGGCAAACACTTCAAAGGCTTTATCCGTACGTGGCTGCGGGGAAATGTTGGGCAGCGTAATGGGCACGCCGAGTTTTTCCGCCATGGGGTAAAGCGAATCGCGCCATACTTGGGGCAGGTAAGGGTCTTCCACCTTCAGCGTAGGCACTGGGGCAGGGCGCAGCTCGAAAGGCCGCCAGCGGATTTCTACATCCATACCGTCGGTTGCTTGAACAATCGCCTCTTCCGCCAGCAGGCAGAAGGGGCAAACATAGTCAGTATATACAATGATTTCCTGAGGCAACAGAACGCCCTCCGCGTCGTAAAATGTCCAGTTCAGCAGCCTAACATTAAACGTCATTAGCAATTGGTATAAGCACAACAGCCTGACTGCATTGCTGGAGCACCCCTCAAAACGCTATAATAGGCGATTAACCTTTCACGCCCCACTTCCTCTCAATCAGGGTGTTGCCGCTATGCTACGTATGGCCCAAGAAGCACTTACGTTCGATGACGTTCTTCTCGTTCCCGGCTTCTCCGATGTCCTCCCCAAGGATGTCAGCCTCAAAACCCGCCTGACCCGCAATCTCTCGCTCAACATTCCGCTACTTTCTGCTGCGATGGACACCGTTACCGAAGCGCGTCTAGCGATTGCGATGGCTCAGGAAGGCGGCATTGGCATCATCCATAAAAGCATGACCATGACCCAGCAAGCCGCTGAAGTGCGCAAGGTCAAAAAGCACGAAAGCGTGATCGTGAAAGACCCGGTCACCGTGAGCCCCAAGGCCAAACTCGAAGACCTGCTCGCCATGGCGCGGGAGTACGGCTTCTCCGGCTTCCCCGTGGTAGAAGGCGAAACTCTGGTAGGCATCGTGACCGAGCGCGACATGCGCTTCCAGCCTAACCACGGCGACAGTGTAGAAGCGATCATGACGCCGCGCGACCGGCTGATTACCGTCAAAGAAGGTACCGATCTCGAAACCAGCAAAGCCAAGATGCGAGAACACCGCATCGAGAAAATGCTGATCGTCGATGATGAGTTCCACCTGCGCGGCCTGGTCACCTTCCAGGATATCGAAAAAGCCCGCACCTACCCAATGGCCGCAAAAGATAGCGACGGCCGTTTGTTAGTCGGCGCGGCGGTCGGCACCGGCCCGGAAACGCCGGATCGCGTCGCGGCGCTGGCTGAAGCAGGCGTGGACGTGATCATTGTCGATACCGCCCACGGCCACTCTCAAGGCGTGATTGATCGCGTACGCTGGATCAAACAGAACTTCCCGGCCATTCAGGTGATTGGCGGCAACATCGCCACCGGCGCCGCTGCCAAAGCACTGGCCGAAGCGGGTGCGGATGCCGTTAAGGTCGGCATCGGCCCCGGCTCGATCTGCACCACGCGTATCGTCGCCGGTGTTGGCGTACCGCAAATCACCGCGGTTTCCAACGTGGCCGAAGCGCTCAAAGAGTTCGATATTCCGCTGATTGCCGATGGCGGCGTGCGCTACTCCGGTGATTTGGCCAAAGCGATTGCCGCGGGCGCCAGTGCCGTGATGGTCGGTGGCCTGCTGGCCGGTACCGAAGAAGCGCCGGGTGAAGTCGAGCTTTACCAGGGCCGCACCTACAAAGCCTACCGTGGCATGGGCTCCATGGGTGCCATGTCCCAGAACCAGGGCAGCGCCGACCGCTACTTCCAGGATAAGAGCGAAGGTGCCGAGAAGCTGGTGCCGGAAGGCATCGAAGGCCGCGTCCCCTATAAAGGCATGATGAGCGCCATCGTTCACCAGCTGATGGGCGGCTTGCGCGCTTCCATGGGCTACACCGGTTGCCGCGATATTCAGGAAATGCGCACCAAGCCGGAATTCGTACAGATTACCGGCGCTGGCTTTAACGAATCCCACGTCCACAACGTGCAGATCACCAAAGAAGCTCCCAACTACCGGGTGAGCTAACCAGCAAGATGAGTTATATGGCGCGGCGGGCATTGCCCCGCCGCTTGCTTTTTGGCCTTACCAGCGGCACCCACACCGCTTAACCGAGACCCCGCCATGAGTGACATTCACGCCCATAAGATTTTGATTCTCGACTTCGGCTCGCAGTACACCCAACTGATCGCCCGCCGCGTTCGCGAGATCGGCGTATATTCCGAAGTCCGCGCGTTTGATATCACCGAAGAAGAGATCCGCGAGTACAACCCCAACGGTATTATCATGGCCGGTGGCCCGGAATCCGTGACGGAACTGGACTCCCCGCGTGCGCCGCAGTGCGTGTTTGAAATGGGCCTGCCGGTGTTTGGTATCTGCTACGGCATGCAGACCATGGCCGAGCAGCTAGGTGGTAAGGTAGAAGGCTCCAACCAGCGTGAATTCGGCTACGCGCAGATTCAGATCGACGAAAACAACGCGCTGTTCAAAGACATCAAAGACCACGTAGACGCGAAAAGCGGCAAAGCCCTGCTGGACGTATGGATGAGCCACGGCGACAAAGTCGCTCAAGCCCCCGACGCGTTCACCGTGACCGCCTCCACGCCGAGCTGCCCGATTGCCGCCATGGCGTGGGAAGAGAAGCAGTTTTACGGCGTTCAGTTCCACCCGGAAGTGACCCACACCCTGCAGGGCCAGCGCATTCTCGAGCACTTCGTGCTGGATATCTGTAAAGCCGAAAAACTGTGGACGCCCGCACAAATCATCGAAGACCAGGTACAGCGCGTGCGCGAGCAAGTGGGCGACCGCCATGTTCTGCTTGGCCTCTCCGGCGGTGTAGATTCTTCTGTAGTGGCCGCGCTGCTGCACAAAGCCATTGGCACCCAGCTGACCTGCGTGTTCGTTGACAACGGCCTGCTGCGTAAAGCGGAAGGCGACCAGGTCATGGAAACCTTCGCCAAGCATATGGGCGTGAAGGTGATCCGCGTAGACGCCGAAGACCTGTTCCTCGGCAAGCTGAAAGGCGAGAAAGACCCGGAAGCCAAGCGCAAAATCATCGGCAACACCTTTATCGACGTGTTCGATGAAGAGGCCAGCAAAATCGACGGCGTCGAGTTCCTGGCCCAGGGCACCATCTACCCGGACGTGATCGAATCCGCCGCCTCTAAAACCGGCAAAGCGCACGTGATCAAATCCCACCACAACGTAGGTGGCCTGCCGGAAACCATGAAGCTCAAGCTGGTCGAGCCGCTGCGCGAACTGTTTAAAGACGAAGTGCGCAAACTCGGCCTGGAACTCGGCCTGCCCTACGATATGGTCTACCGCCACCCGTTCCCCGGCCCCGGCCTGGGTGTGCGTATTCTCGGTGAAGTGAAGAAAGAGTACGCCGACATCCTCCGCGATGCCGACGCTATCTTCATAGAAGAGCTGCGCGCCTCTGGCTGGTACGAAAAAACCAGCCAAGCGTTCGCCGTGTTCCTGCCGGTGAAATCCGTAGGTGTAGTAGGCGACGGCCGCCGCTACGAATGGGTCATCGCGCTACGCGCGGTCGAAACCATCGACTTCATGACCGCCCGCTGGGCGCACCTGCCCTACGAGCTGCTGGAGAAGGTTTCCAACCGGATTATCAATGAGTTGGAAGGGGTTTCGCGGGTGACTTATGATGTGAGCAGCAAGCCGCCTGCTACTATTGAGTGGGAGTGATTACACGTTGCGCATTAACTGGTGCTGACTAGCAAAAAATCGAATCAAGCCCATGTTTTAATGGGCTTTTTTTGGTTCATGATTTAGCAAAGATTAGCAAAGTTGAGAGTGAAAGTAGCCCTATAAGCTGGTTTAGGGTGATCTAATGTTTCTACCTTAAAATGTTTGCAACCTACTGTTTTGTAAGCTAAGAGCGGTGCTGTATTGCTGCGACCAGCATAAGTGATATGTGTAGAAAGGCTTGCTTCAACTCTCGGTAAAGTTCCGGATCTGCATTTTTTTCGCCAGGGCCTAGAGATAACTCAACATGAAGCGAACCGTCGTCTTGTCTGTTAATTGGTTTAGCTTGTTGGAGAAGTTGTGTTATGTGGAAGTCTGAAAAGTGAATGGCTCCTGATGTTCTTTTATAAACATCTGGAATCCATGCTCCTAACCCTTCAATCTGTTCAATTAACCATCGGTCTGTAGCTTTATTTTTTGATCCTCGAAGCTTCATGTTTCTGATGTTTGTACCCTTTGCAACGCTTTGTGCGAATGTCTCTGCAGTCATGCCCTCTGTTTCCTCGGCCCAATAAATTGCATAAAGACGTGCAAGTGTGTCTAAGTTAAGGCGAATAAGTGTCATGGCCATTTGCCCATTTCTGGCTTCAACGGCTTGTATAAAAGCTTCCTCAAGAGAAAGAGTTCTTCTTATGGCAGCGAGCAGGAAGTTTCTTTCATTTTCACGCTCTCTCGGAAATTTAAATAAAAAGTTACAAATTTCATAAAGGTCTCGCCGGGCTCTTTCATATTGTGAGAAATCTCCGAAGATTTCCTTTTTAGGAGGCTTTTCCATAATTTCCCTAGTTATTTTTTAGTTTTAGATCAGTTTAAATGTTGTCGGCTAAGTCAGAATGAGATGTATAATAATTAATTATCACTTGCTACCGTCAGCGTTCTGTACTCATCATAAGCAAACTGGTCTGTCATTCCACTAATAAAATCCTGGATTAAACGACAGCGATAATATATTTCCCAGGATTTGTAATCGTCATTAAGAGACAGTTCGTCAATGGATTTTTTGTAAGCTTTGACATGTCTTTCCGCTAGTCTGCTAGCCAGTTTTTTTAAGTAAGAATCTGTCCCTTTCTCTTGATCTATAATTCTTCTGAATATTTCTTGGCTACATTTTAGTAATGGGCTATATATTTCGATTAGGCCATATATAACTCTATAGCCTTGAAGTTCTAATGTTTCTACTTCTTTGTTGTTGAATACTTTTTTTATGGCGACAGATTTTAGTGCTTCTATTGCATGAGAACCTGGAGAGTTGTCTTCCATTAGCGCTTCATCAAAATCTCCCGTATAAATATGTTCGATGTTGTCAATGAAACGTTGGGCTGCGTGCTGAACAAGAGAGTGTATTAGATTTACTCTTAGCCAAAGGAAAAACTCATTATTTTGATTTATGTTTGCGGCGCTAAATCTTCTGTCGGCATATTCCACTATTTCTCTGAAACTTTGCTCTCCTGCCATAGGGGTGGAGAAAGCCTTAGAGTTAACATCTCCATTTTTTTGAAATTCTTCGATTAACATTTCTTTTAGCTGAGGTATATGAATAATCCCTTTTTCGACAGCATCTTCAATATCCGCAAGTCCATAAGAAATATCGTCAGCCGCTTCCATGATCCAGGTGGCAGGGTGGCGTGCACCTTCTGGCATATCTAGTTTAGACCATAGCTGTTTTACAAATTTTTCTTCTGAAAGATAAAATCCAGGTTTTTTACGTAAATAAGCACCGGGTGACTTTTTTTCAGGCTTTTCAAGGTAAGCCGGCCTCACATACTTTATTAGGCATGCTGTTTGAGTGTAGGTCAAATTTAGCGTTAGTAGGCTGTTAACCAAACGTATAGCTTGAGCATTCCCTTCGAAATTTTTTAAATCAATAACCATTTTTTTTATAAGATTTTGATTGCTGCTTTCAAAATGATTGATCTTTTCAATGTTTTTATCAAACCATGAATTAATGGCATACTCACCGAAATGACCGAAAGGTGGATTGCCAATATCATGGCTTAAACATGCCATCTCTACGATACTTTCTAGTATTCGTTCTAAATCATCTAGGCCATATTGTTTTGTTAAACCTAGTTCTGAGAGTTTTGTGAAAATAGTCCTTGTGATGAAGCGTCCTGTTTGCTGTACTTCTAAAGAGTGAGTCAGGCGACTTCTGACTGTGGCGTTTCTTTCAAGTGGAAATACTTGAGTTTTCTGCTGAAGTCTTCTTATCGCTGGTGAATTAATGATTCTACCGCGGTCACTTTCCATTTGCCTAGTAACATATTCAAGGTAGTCGTCATGTTGCCAAGGCTGTTTAGCTACTCTTTCATATGGCCTTAAAGCATTAATTCTTTTTTTAAAATCTATATTTTTTGACATTTTCTTTCCTTATATTAGATTAACTATTCTTACCATGCTTTGGGTTTCAATTTCAATATTTTGATAGCTGGATGTTTATACCCTGCTCAACGCCTTTTCCGCCGCCTGCGTAGTCCTCCGACTAGCCTATGAGCCGAATATAAACCATAATCGGCTCATAATATGATCTGAATAGGTGGGGCAAACGGCTCATGTATATCTGGGAACAGCAACATTGGCCACATTTTGAGTGGGACGAATCCGTTCTTCGACCTATGTTGGATGCCGTGCGGTTACTGCAGGGCAGGGTGTTGGGTAAAACCGAGGCTGTCCACGGCCAGGCCGATCTGGACGTGGAAATGGATGCGCTGATCCAGAATGCTATTCGTACCAGCGAAATCGAAGGCGAGCGTTTGGACGTTGGCTCTGTGAGGTCATCCGTTGCTCGCCAGTTGGGATTAGAACAGGCTGGTGTTTCCGCTAGAACAACACCTGAGTCTGAAGCGCTGGTCGAGCTATTGCTGCAATCCACACATCAATTGGATGAGCCGCTTTCCCGCGAACAGTTGTGCCTCTGGCAATCCATGCTTTTTGTGCAAGGCCCCGGCGTGCTTGGCAATGTACGTGTAGGCGAGCTGCGTGGCGATCACCCCATGCAAGTGGTGTCGGGGCGGCTTGATCAGCCTAACGTGCATTTTGAAGCGCCGCCCCGTGGGCAGCTGGAGGCTGAGCTGGATGCCTTTATTACTTGGTTCAACCATCCACCATCGTGGCTTGATGGGCTGGTTCGCGCTGGCATCACCCATCTATGGTTGATTACCTTGCACCCCTTTGATGATGGCAATGGGCGTGTTACGCGCGCGGTGACAGATCGTGCGCTTGCGCAAGCAGAGCGGCAATCCGTGCGCTTCTATTCCTTGAGCGCGGCCATCATGGCGCGCCGCCACGCTTACTACGATCACCTTGAAAGCGCTCAGAAAGGCAGCCTCGATATTACGCCGTGGTTGTTGTGGTTTCTGGACACGCTGAAAGAGGCGCTTGAGCAGGCGCTGTTAAGGATCGACCGTGTGTTAATGAAAGCCACCTTCTGGCAGCGCCATGCCACCACCGTGCTGAACGAACGGCAAATCAAGGTGCTGAACCGCTTATTGGATACAGCAGGGGAAGAGTTTGAGCAGGGCATCAATGCGCGTAAGTACCAATCGTTGGCCAAAGTAAGTAAAGCCACCTCAACGCGGGATTTGGCAGAGCTGCTGGAAAAAGGCTGCCTTTCCAAGCTCCCCGGTGGTGGGCGCAGTACGCGCTATCAGGTGTTACTTGGGCAAGCTCATGAAGGCACTCAGTAAGTAGTGAACTTTGTCATTGAGGCCATATCGCTTGCATTGAAAATCGACCAATAGCAAGTGAAAGCCTTTGCTTCAAAACTCTTTGAAGGTAACTCAGCCGCTGTGTGCTTTACTATCTGCAACTGTTATTCACGGAGGAAGCATCCATGGCCATAGGCGGCTTGATAGGATTACTGGATGACATTGCCGCATTGGCGAAGTTGACCGCAGCATCACTGGACGATGTGAGTGCCGCCGCTGGGCGTGCGACGGCGAAGGCGGCCGGAGTGGTGGTGGATGATACGGCAGTGACGCCGCAATATCTGCAGGGGGTGGCAGCGGAGCGTGAACTGTCGCTTGTGAAGCAGATCGCGCTGGGGTCGATCCGCAACAAGCTGATTTTTATCCTGCCGGTGGCGCTGCTGCTGAATCACTTTTTGCCGTCGCTATTGCCGATCATCCTGATGATAGGCGGCACCTACCTAGCCTTTGAGGGCGCGGAGAAAGTCTGGCATAAACTTTCCGGCAAGCATGATGAGGATAAGCCAGCGGTAGAGCAGGGGCCGGAAGCCGAGAAGAAGATTGTGAGTGGTGCCATTCGTACCGATCTGATTCTGTCTGCTGAAATCATGGTGATCGCGCTGGCCACGGTCTCCCATCAAGGCTTCTGGTCACAGCTGGCGAGCCTGGTGGTGGTCGCGTTTTTCATCACCATTCTGGTGTATGGCGTGGTCGCGCTATTGATCAGGATGGATGATATCGGCCTGAAGCTCGCCCAGCGGGATAGTTCGAGCATGCAGACCCTGGGCCGTGGTCTGGTGACGGCCATGCCCAAGGTGCTAGCGACCATCTCGGTCGTGGGCACCGTCGCTATGCTCTGGGTGGGCGGGCATATCCTGATGGTCAATCTGGGTGCCGATGGCACGGGTTGGTTCAACGCGCCCTATGAGTGGGTACACCATATTGAGCTAGGCATTAGCGAGGCCACCGGTGCCTTGGGCGGCACGCTGGGCTGGAGCTTCAATACGCTGTGCTCTGCGGTGATTGGCTTTTTGGTGGGCTCGGTGGTGGTGGGGGCGCTGCATCTCATTCCCACCAAGAAGGCGCATGCCGAGTAGGTGCGCGCCGGGAAGTAAGTATCAGGCATCTAAATGCCCGCCATCAAGGCGGGCATTTTTGTGAGATAGGGTGAAGGTATTTCTCGTGACCTTACTTTGCCAGTGCCGCTGAATACTGCTGACCGGCGCTCGCCCAGGCAATGACAGCCAAGCCTAAAGCGATCAGCGAAAGGATGGCACCCGCCCAGTTTGGAGAGGCCAAACCGAACCCGGCGGCAATCGTCGCGCCACCCACCCATGCCCCGATGGCATTACCCAGGTTGAACATACCGATGTTCACCGACGCTGCCATGGTGGGCGCTCCTGCTTGGCTGGCACGGTCCATCACCAGTTTCTGGATCGGGGAGACGGTGGCGAAGCCAAAGGCGGCCATAAGGAAGACAGAGACCGAGGCCACAACGCTGTTCCCAACGCCCAGCCAGAAGACGAAAAGTACCGCCGCCTGCGCGGCAAGGGTCACAAACAGCGTTCCGAAAAGTGAACGGTCAGCAAAGCGACCACCTATCCAGTTGCCAACCGCCAGACCCAACCCGAACAGAACCATCAGTTTTGCCACACCAGTGTCGGTAAAACCTGCCTCTTCGACCATCATTGGGGCGATGTAGGTAATAGAGGTAAAGAAGGCGGCAGGGCCGAAGACGGTAATGCCCATGGCGAGCAGCACCTGGGGGTCTGCGAAGGCACGTAGTTCACTCTTCAAGGCGATTGCCTTGCCCGCTTTGATCTGGGGCACTAGCAGCGCGATGCTGAGGACGGTGATAAGACCGATCCCGGCGATCAACCAGAACACTAGCCGCCAGCTGTAGGCTTGCGCGAGCCAGGTGCCAGCAGGAACGCCGAACAGGTTGGCCATCGTTAGCCCGGAGAACATGAAGGCGATGGCACTTGCTTGTCGGTCTTTCGCGACCAGCGAGGCGGCGATGATGGAGCCCATGCCGAAGAACGTGCCGTGGTTGAACGCCGTTAAAATACGGCCCGCCAGCGCGATGGGGAGCGTCGGCGCCACTGCCGTGATCACGTTACCTAGCGTGAAGATGAGAGAGAGGCTAATAAGCATCGTTTTACGTGGCACCTTGGCGCCTAGAATCGTCAGGATGGGCGCACCTACGAACACGCCTAACGCATAGGTGGTGGCCATTAAACCTGACGTGGGTATATCGACGCCGAAATCCTTGGCGATTTGGGGAAGGATGCCAGCGACGACGAATTCCGTCATTCCGATACCGAATGCGCCAATCGCTAACGCGAAAAGTGCTAATGGCATAATAGTGTCTCCGTAAATGATATTTTCAATCGAATGTGGTTCGGTTATATTTATTTTATTGAAAATAATATTCGGAGGTAAAACGATAATGGTGCCGTCAGATAAAGAAACAGATGCTATTCGGCAGATAAAGCATCATCCGGCTGAACTTGATTCAATTGACCGAAAAATATTAGGCGCGCTCGCCGAAGATGCGTCGCGTAGCTACGCAGAACTCAGCAAAATCGTGCACCTCTCCGCCCCCGCTGTGCATGACCGTGTAAAAAGGCTTAAGCGTGATGGGGTCATCAAGGGCACCGTCGCCATACTGGATGGCTGCAAGCTTGGCCGAACGCTGCTGACTTTCTTGCTGGTGGATACCAGCAGCTACAGCGCCACGCGCAAACTACTGGCCTTTGCCGACAGACCCGAAGTAGAAGAGCTGCACACCGTGGCAGGAGATGGCTGTGTGTTCATTAAGGTACGTGCTGCTAACACCGAATCGCTTGAGGACTTCCTGATGGAGATTCAGAGCCTTGAAGGGGTCAGGTCTGTCCGCAGCTACATTGCGCTTTCAACCTTCCTGGAAAGAGGCCCATCGCCAGATTAGGTAGCCCGCTCGATAGCATGATGGAAGGGGGACGGCGAGCCAGAAGAGTATCTTTGAGGTGGTGCCCTTGGCAGGACACTGATCTACCCCTCGCCTTGAACGATACAGCCGAGGGAGTCGGTAACCACGCAACTTAGAACTTATTTACCTTAGTTGTTCAGCCTATTTTGAAGCGCTTGTTGTTTGTAGAGCGCCCGCAGCTGCAACGGAATACCAAGAATGAGTGCAAACAACAGTACGCTTTGTACGCCGAGCAATAGCGGGTCATCCAGATTAGTCACGAGTGGATCTCCGACAGGTAGCCGCCTCAAACTTTCACTGACGGTGGGGATCATTAACATGAAAATGCTGATGCTCAGTAAAACAGTTTCGACATATTTGCCGAATCGCTTCGTTTTGGGCCACCTGGCGATACCATATCCCAACAAAACCACCCCGAGCGTGATGGTGGCAACGATCGAGCTTATGGGCTGATGCGCAATAGGATAGACCGTGAGCGCGCCTAGCAACATGAACCAGAAATAAGCGCGACCTGCCTTGGTGTTGGGGGCAACTCGACCATGTTTAACAAGCATATAGATAGCGAGAGGAATGGCCGGAAGGCTTCCCATAGTGTGTAACCAACCAAGAGGTGAAATGTCCATAAAGGGTTCCTTATGATAATTTAAAATACTCTATACCTATCTTCTAGTAGGTAGCGTGTAGTGGATAGTGTGTAGCAGGTAGTTAGTAAGACGCAGCTTTGCTGCGAGGTAGTGCGTGTTTCTGTTTTAGGAGAAGGTGCTGTTGGCCATCTTATTTATTTCATTGAGCAGCAAGCCCAGCAGGCAGCTCGTCTTGCTCCAGGCTGTTGTGTCTACTTGATATCCAATGCTCAGTTAGGCGGGAAGGCGATGACCGGCGTTTCGATTTGGCGCCTGTTCGTTTGGGTAGGGCGGGGTTGTAGAACGGAATCCACACGCCAATGGCCCAGGCGTGGCTCAAATTTATAGAGATACTCACCGGGTCAGGATAATAAACGTCATCCATGAAGGCTTCCCAAGCGAGCGCTTGATCGAGTGCTGCAGGCGCCTGAAGAGGGGGCGTATGTAGGTCGGTTTTTTCAGCCGCTAGGAAAATAACGTCAGCATCCCATTTGCCGCCCTTCAGAAACTGCTCAGCATATCTTTCCTCTAGAGGTGGTGTGGTGGCCTGAAGCGCAATAGTGTCGCAATTGAGCCAACTGGCATCAAAGATGCCGCTGCCTGGATGGGAATGGCACTGTCTCGGCGCTCTGCCCGTATCGTGATATATAGACAACCTTGAGAGGGTGACCAGTTGCGACACTGAGTCGAAGGAGCCTTTTGATTCAAGAAGCTGCTGGTGTTTTATCTGCTCGTTCAGGAAGGCGAGAAACTGTCCACTTTCCGCTGAGGGCGGGATTCTGTCGCTGCGTTCCTGTGTGCTATCAGTCTCTTGAAACGCAGCCAACTCCGATAGGGAGGAGGGCTGCGACACTGCGTTGGAGGAATCCACGGGCTTAAGAGCATCTTGGTGTTTTATCTGCGCAGCCAGCAGGGGGAAGAACGGCTCCTCTGATACTTTAATCCCTCTTTGCCCATGGGCGCTGGTTCTTGTTGTCCCCGTGTGGGAAGTTTTCATTGTTGCTACGGGTGAGCTGCTAATTGGGTACATCATGCGATCCACCTCCTGGCACTGATGAGACATGCTGCTAGCAAAACGGAAATCAGCAAGATAGCTACCGCGAGGGGCAGGCTTAAGCCGCTGCCGTATGGCATTTCCTTTGCTGGCAAGAGGAAATTCGTATCGTTATATCCAGTCATAATCGTCATCTCGCTCCTATTGCTAAATTAATGGCTCGTTCGTGGTGTACCCATAGCCTCAACGAAGCGAAGTGCCATACCATCTAGTCCACGCTGTTCATTTCGTCATAGCGGCCGCTTCCGTCGATCCTCCTCTCTAGCTCATCCCCACAGTAGCGCCGAGAATGATTCGGATAGAATTCTTCGCATATTTTTCACATTAGCTTCCTACTAGAAGGTAGGGTGAAAGGACGAATTGAAGTTACCCTGGATGCGATATATTGGGAGAACCCATCGGAGTGTGGTTAGTGATATTTACCTTCTAGTAGGTAGGCTAAGTCGATAAATGAAAACTGCCTTTTTACTTACCCTGATCATTGATAAGTCGTTCGATTAAGGGTTCGGTAACAACGCTAAATACTTTTTCGTCGCCGTAGACTCTTGCCGACAGCATGGCGCCATGCACGGCCGCCATGAAGCTTTCCGCTTCAGATTGCGCGGTCCCGGTAAGTAAAAAGGCATTTTGCATCGCCCCTTCCTCTATTACAGAGGCCAGCCACGTCGATAGCGTTCGGAAATGAGCCCTCACCTCAACCACAATCTCTGGGGGTAACACCGGGATTTGGCTCGCGAGTAATGCGCACACACAAAAGCTGCTCGTGGGATCGCCAATACACGCCGTCCAGTAGTTGATATAGGCGCGCAGTTGGTCTGCTGGGTCGGTATTATAGCTTTTTACTGTAGCCAACCCCGCTTTCGCTTCTTCACGATAAAGCTGCAATAGTGTTCGGACTAAATCGACTTTGCTGGGAAAGTGATGGTGAATGCTTGCCTTTCGAATACCGACAACGTCGGCAATATCAGCATAACTGAAACCGTTATATCCGCCCGCAATGATCAAGGTGCGCGCGCAGCGGATGATTTCGTCAGAAGTGTTAGTCAGTTTAGTCATGCGCCAAACCTACCTTCTAGTAGGTTTGCTGTCAAGAAGCCCGACGTAAAATTGAGAGGATGTGGCGCGCTAAGTTACCTCGACTTCATCTGCTCAACAATCCGCGCAGCATCTTTCGCCGGAGGCCGGCCGAAAGTGCGGGCATATTCCCGGCCAAACTGCGTGGAGCTTTCGTATCCCACTTCGTGAGCTGCCTCCGTGACACTGTAGCCAGTGGAAATCAGTAGTGTCCGCGCCTTAAGTAGCCGCACCTGCTTCTGATACTGCAAGGGGCTGAGCGCCGTCACGGCTTTGAAATGACGGTGGAACGCAGAGACGCTCATGGCTGCTTCCTTGGCCAGTGCCTCCATCCGTAAGGGCCGTGCATAATCGTTACGAAGTCGCTGAATGACCTGGTGCACCCGTGCCAGGGCGGTGTCTGGTGTGGCGATGTCGCGCAGCATCCAGCCCATTGGCCCCTGAAGCACGCGGTAAAGAATCTCGCGCTCGTAGGCGGGTGCCAGCGCCGCAATGTCGGCTGGCTGCTCCATCAATCGCAACATGCGCACCCAGGCATCGAGCAGTTCCGGCGTCACCGCTGCCACAGAAAACCCCGTTGTATGCCCGGCGCTGCTTGCAGCATTGGGCAGTTCCGATAGCAGGCCTGCCAGATGGCTAGCGTCTAGGGTTAGGCTCACCGCGAGGTAGGGTTCTCCCGAGTCGCTACTGCGTACAACCCCCGCCGCAGGCAGGTCAACCGACATCACAAAATAGGTCGCGGGGTTGTAGTGCAGGGTACGCCCGCCCACGGTCATGGATTTGCTGCCCTGCAGGATCAGGTTGACCATGGGGTCGTACACGGCGGCAAGCTCGTGTTCTGGAATGGCGCCTTGCACCATCGCCACCCGGGGAATACCGGTCTCGGTGCGGCGGTTTTGTGCATGGGCAGCCAGACGGCGGAGTTCGTTGAGTTGTTCTTCCATGGCGCTATTGAATGCCAGACCAGGAGCAGAGGCAAGCGAAAAGCAGAAATAGGCAGGATTTCGGTAGGAACAGGCGGGCCGTTAGGTGAGCGGGTACCTATCATGGGGAGACTAAATCTCACAGGAGCGTCACATGAGCACTATCGTCATTACCGGAGGTAGCCAGGGGATCGGCGCAAGCACGGCACTGCGCTTACCGGTGGCTATGCCATCTAAAGGGGTGACCCATGCTTGATCATATTTTCCTCACGGTGAGCGATACCGAGCGCTCCATCGTTTTTTACGAGCGGGTGCTACCCCTTTTGGGAATTACCAACCGGCATGACTTTGACGGCCATGATGGCCCGCCTGGCCACCCTGATCTGAAGGGGTTCGGTGCCAAGGGGCGTGTGTTTTTCTGGCTAAAGCAGGGAGAGGCGGCGCCCGGCGCGGTGCATGTGGGCTTCGTTGCAGCGTCCGAAGAGGAGGTCAATGCCGCCTATGCCGAAGCCTTGGCAGCGGGCGCCACAGCGATCCACCCGCCTGGGCCTCAGCTCCACTATGATCCCCGCTATTACGCCGCGCAGGTCAGGGATCTTGACGGCTACACCCTAGAGTTTGTCTACAAAAGCTGGCAGCACTGACCATGAAAACATTGATGATCTATGGCGCCGCCGGTTACACCGGTGGCATGGCGGCGGAGCACGCTGCATCCGCAGGTATTCACCTAGTTGTCGCAGGGCGTGCGAAGGATCGTGAGTCTCTGGACATATTGGCAGGGCGTTTAGGCGCTGATATTCGGCTCTTTTCGCTCGATGATCCGGAGGCAATCGCAAGGGGCCTTGAAGGCATCTTTGTTCTGCTCAACGCCGCCGGGCCTTTTATGAACACGGCCAAGCCGCTGATGTCGGCCGCCATTCGTGCTGGCGTGCACTACCTCGATTTCTCGGCCGAACTCGATACCTACCGGCAGGTGTTGGCGCTCGACGGGCAGGCGCGTGCTGCGGGTGTGATGCTGCTGCCGGGAAGCGGTGGTAGCGTCGCGATGCTGGGAAGCTTGGCGGGGCATGCCGTGGCGCGGGTCACCCATCCCCGCACGATCAGTATCGCCTTGCAGGTGGCGGGGGGAATGTCGAGAGGGTCGGTGACCAGCGCGAGCCAGAACATCACGACGGAGACGCTTCATCTGGTTGGCGGCGAACTCGTTGCACGCAGCCCAGAGGAGGTGCGTGATTTCGATTTTGGCGAGGGCCCGCTATCGTCGTTCCCTGTCACGCTGCCCGATCTCGTGACACTTCACCAGGCGACAGGCGTGCGTGATATCGAAACCTTCGTGCACGTGGCGGCGGGTGCGTTCCCCGATGGAGACGCCAACGAACTCCCAGCGGGGCCCAGTTCCGATGAGCGGGCGGCGAACCGCTACCATGCGGTTGTCGAAGTGACCGATATGGACGGTTCGGTGGCGCGCTCGGTGCTTGATACGGTGAACGGTTACACCTTCACGGCCATGGCGGCGGCAGAGGCAGCCCGGCGAGTACTTGCAGGTGAGGTGCAGCCTGGCTTCCAGACCCCTGCGGGCCTGTTCGGCAACGGCTTTGCCGAGAGCATCGCCGATACACGGATTATCGACGTTACGCCCAGCGAGGATGGGGATTGACGTTAGCTGGAAGCGAACTCAACGTCCAAAGCGCGCCCGGCGACCTCTGCGCACCCAACGAGCTTTTGCTGAGGCAGCCCAAGACAGGCATAGGAAGAGAGGCCGCGCAGCGTGAGTAGGACATAGTCGGTGATTTGGTCGACATCTCCCGAGCGGCAGAAGTTGGCGATGTAGCCATGAATGTCTCCGCTAATGGGTTTGGCCAGCGTGGCAGCCAACGCCGCGGCTTGCGGGTCGTCCGCCCGCATTGCCTCTGTCACCATGCACCCGCGCAACACCGGGTCGCGCGTGTAATGTTTCGCTGCGGCAACGAACAGGCCGGTAAGCGCCTCAGCGGGGGAAGCATCCGAGGAAAGGATCTTGTCCAGCGGCAGCATTTGCTTCGCCATATAACTCTGCAAAGTACGCTCGAACAGTGCCAACTTGCTTCCGTAGGCGGCATAGAGACTTGGCGGCACGATATCCAGTGCCTGCGTAAGCTCTGCGATCCCGACCGCATCATATCCTCGTGCATGAAAGAGCGCCCGCGCGGTCTCGATACCTTGTTCACGGTCGAACGCAGGCCTGCGCGTGCGGGCGGTCTTGATTTTTATGGACTGATTGGCCATGGCAACGGCTACCTAAAATGAAGAGCAAAGCAAGAGTTCTGTTACCGATCGCTACGTTCTGCTATCGATCACTACATAGTACTTGCGCGCCGTTTTAATGCCAAATATAGTGACCACTATACTCAATCAGAGGGAATATCCATGCACTTCGAAAACAAAGTAGCTTTGGTGACAGGCGGCTCTTCAGGTATCGGCCTTGGCATCGCCACGCATCTCGCCCAGTTGGGTGCCCACGTCATCATCACCGGTCGCGACCCTGCGAAGCTGGCGCAAGCAGCTCAAAGTATTGGACCAAACGTCTCTTCTGTCGTTCTGGACGTCACGAATGTCGCGGAAATCGACGCGCTCTACGAAACTGTGCGGCGCGATCATGGTCGCCTCGATATTCTCGTGGCCAATGCAGGTAGCGGGCAGATCATTCCTCTTGGATCACTCACCGAAGAGTATGTCGACAGGACGTTCGATACCAACGTCAAGGGTGTCATTTTCACGGTGCAGTCGGCACTCCCGCTGATGACTTCCGGCGGCTCGATCGTGATCGTGGGCTCCACCTCGTCGATCAATCCCGCGCCTGGTCTAAGCGTCTACGGTGCATCGAAAGCCGCAGTGCGCACTCTTGTTCGAGCCTGGATCCAAGACATTAAAGGCTCCGGCGTTCGTATCAACGTGGTCAGTCCTGGCCCGGTTCACACGGAAAGCCTTGAGAACTTCTTCCCGCCAGAGCAGGCTGAAGCGGCTTTCGAATATATGAAGGGGCAGAGCATGGTCGGCCGGATCGGCACGCCGAAAGACATTGCGCATGCAGTCGCCTACCTCGCAAGCGACGAGGCGGCCTACACCAACGGCATAGAGTTATTCGTAGACGGCGGCGCCTCTCAAGTGTGACCGCATGGGCCAAGCCTTTTGCTATCGCCTCGATCTGCAGATGGATCAGCAGATCGGTGGCCCGTTCCTGAAGTGGCGATAGAAAGCTGACACGCTTATGTCTGCCAACGCTCTATCCGAATCGTGCAATTACCAGGGCTGGCGGCCGTTGCTTCCGAAGAAGCCACCGGTGGGGCCGTCATCGCCTATTAATGACATCCTAATCGCAGTCACTGCGCCTTCATCCGGCGTGAGCGCACCGACGTTGCCATTGAGGTCGGTCTGGACATTGCCGGGCTCGACCACGTTGACCTTGATGCCGAGCGGCTCAAGTTCCTTCGCGAATGCAACCGTGACGGCGCTCAACGCGACCTTCGACGTCGTGTAGTCCATGAAATTGACGCTAGAGTAAATGGACGTCGGATCGGTGATCAGGGCGAGCGAACCCACTCCGCTGCCCATCATGACGATCCGCGCTCCACCCGCCGCCTTGAGTAGCGGAAGGAACTTTTGCGTGACCCGGATCGGACCGTAGAGGTTCACCTCGAAAGTGGCCTTGATGTCCTCCATCCGGGCCTCGCTCGGCGGCAGTTTCGGGTCGATGATGATGCCCGCATTGTTCACGAGAACGTGCAGGGCGCTGGCTTCAAGCGCGACTGTATCCGCCGCGCGGTGAACGCTGCTTTCGTCGGCAACGTCAATATCGAGGAACCGGACGTCTAGTCCCTCATCGAGAAGGGTTTTGACCGCCGCTTCTCCACGGGTGCGGTCGCGCGCCCCCATCCAGACCGACATGCCTGCCTGCGCGAGCCCCCTGGCGATGGCTAAGCCGATGCCTTTGTTGGCACCGGTGACCAGGGCTTGCCGCTTTCCAGACATCACTTGGCCGCCTGTTCGACCGGGACGGCGACGTGGCGGCTGATGTCACCGAACAGGCGCGGGTCGACTTCGCGCGAAGCGTAACGCCATGCGCCGTCGTGATGCTCGAACGTGTCAACATACCGGCCAGTCACGATCGGCTGCAGCGGAAAGCCGGGAAGTTCCTGGTGGACAGTGAAATAGCTGACCGTGCTGACGCTCGTGGCGCTCTTGATATCGATAAGAACGTTCGAGACGGAGTGCCAGGTCCGCGGGGTGTCGTCCACATGATACTGGAGATTCGTGCGGAGAAAATTCGCGATGTCGTCGCGACCTGTGACATAGGTATCGATGACCTTGAACTGGGCGTGCGCGAGCAGCTCGGCGTTCGCGTCGACCTTCCCGATATCCAGGTTGTGGACATAGGCGGCGAGCAGGCGGCGAACCTCGCTCTCTATCACTAGGCGGTCGAGAGCAGTAAGCGTGGTTTCGGGAGTGGTCATAGTCTTCCTTCACAGAGTTAAAGAGATTACGTATATAGCGTGGTTGTCCTCAAGAGGCTGAAGAGTCAACGCTCGGATGGCTGCTGACAGACGACCTCAACATTGACGCCATCGGGATCCAGGACATAGGCGGCGTAGTAGTGGTCGTGATAGTGGGTGCGAATGCCCGGTGCGCCGTTATCCTCCCCACCCGCTGCCAGCGCGGCGCGATAAAACGCATCGACAATGGACCATTTTGCTGCGGCGAAGGCGATATGGAGGCCTTCGCCCGGTAGTTCGTTGTCGTGTATCCATAGCCTTGGGTAGCCCTCCATCCCAAAACCGTGCCGTGTGCCGCCGCTGCGTGTGCGGTCTGGCCCTACGGTGATGATGCGGGTGAACCCCAGCGGGGCAAGCGCCTGTTCGTAGAAGCATCGCGATACTTCCGCATCACGTACGGCGAACTCGACATGGTCAAGAATACTCATGCGTTTTTGCTCTCATCAGGTGTGTGAAGAAAGGTCTCGAAGGCCTGGCCAGACAGTTCGGCTACGGCAAGCAGGCGAGCCCTGGAGCGGCCAGCGCGCGCGCCTGCTGAGAGACCTTGCAGTGTCGTCACGACGTAATCGGCTAGTTGTTGTGCCTGGTGCGGCTGACTTCTCTTGATGTAGCCCTCGATAAAGTCCGCCGCTGCATCGCCATAGGCGTTCGCCAGTTGGCGGGCCTGAGGATCATCGGCGCGCATGCCTTCAGCCACCATGCAGCCACGCTTGGCTTTCGACTTGGTGTAGAGCCGGACGGCTTGCCGCAGTAAATCATCGATTGCTGCTGATAAGGGCCGGTCGGGCGTCAGGATCTTGTCGGCCGGCAGGTTGGCTTCTGCCACGTAGATCGCCAGGCAGCGTTCGTACAGCCCCGCCTTGTTGCCATAGGCGGCGTAGAGGCTAGGCGGGTTGATGCCCAGTGCACGGGTGAGCTCGGCAACTCCTACCGCGTCGTAGCCGCGTTCGTGAAATAGATCTTTTGCAACGGCAACGCCCGCCTCTCTGTCGAAGGGGCGTCGAGGTGAGCGTTCTGCCACACGTTCGCCAGTACCTGTATTGGATGGTTTGCTTTTCATGTTGACGATACCGATTGACTCTTTGGTTTGTAGTGGTCACTATAGCATTGCTTTAGTGACTACTACAAACTGAAAGGTGATACTGTGAAACAAGATATGAACCGTAACGTTGCTGTTGTGACCGGTGGCAGTAGTGGTATCGGGTTTGCCATCGCCAAGCGCTTGATCGATGACGGAGCCGATGTCGTGATAACGGGAAGGCGGCAGGCGGTATTGGATGAGGCCGTACACAGGCTGGGCAGCAGCGCTACGGGGATAGTGGCTGATGTCGCCAGTGCTGCGAGCTTGGCGTCTTTCTATGAGTCTGTGAAAAACCGCTTCGGACGTATCGATACCCTGGTGGCCAATGCCGGTGGCGGTAGTCATGCACCGCTTGGGCAAATCACGGAGCAACAGATCAACCAGCAGTTCTCAACCAACGTTAAAGGCGTGGTGCTGACCGTCCAGGGAGCGATGGGATTAATGGGCTCCGGTGCCAGCATCGTGATCGTTGGTTCCTCGTCCTCAATAGACCCAGGGCCAACCATGAGCATTTACGGTGGCACCAAGGCAGCCGTGCGCAACATGGTGCGCAGTTGGGTGGCGGAACTGAAGGGAACGGGTATTCGCATCAATATCCTGAGCCCTGGGCCCACCAACACGGCTTCATTGCGCGAGGCATTCGGCGAGCACGCTGAGGAAGGCATGGCGTTTCTGACAGCCAAAAGCCCGCTGGGGCGTATCGGTGAACCCGAGGAGATTGCCTCGGTCGCGGCCTTTCTGGCCAGCGATGCCGCCAGCTATGTCAACGGGGTGGAGTTGTTTGCTGATGGTGGCGCTTCACAGACATAGTGAGGCACCAGCACCGTCGGATAGAGCCATACAGTTCCTTGCTATCCTTATCTGCCATTGACTGATCTATGAGCCGAATATAAACCATAATCGGCTCAAGATATGATTTGAATAACTGAGGTGGTAAGGGAATTTGTTGATGCTGGTTAAGCAACTACCGAAGGCTTTTCGGTAGTTCATCAAGAAATAGGCGTCAGACCCGCCGTTGCCGTAACACCATCACCCCCGCCATTAAGATCATGCCCATACCCAGCCACGTCATGGCATCGGGCACTTCGCTGAATAGCAGGTAGCCCCAAAGGCTGGCAAAGATGAGGTAGGCGTAATCAAAGGTGCCGATCAACGCCGATGGGGCAATTTGATAAGCCCTTGCCACCCCGGTATTCACAATGATCAGCAGTAGGGCGTAGGCGCCCACGATCAATAACGCTTTGGCGTCTAGCGGTTGCCAACCGGCGAACAGGAATGGCGCGCGTTCAGCGAGTGTTTCTGTGCTGTTGATTGCTACCAGCACACTGAAGAGAGTGCCTGCTGCCAGGAAGGCTAGATTCAATCCCAGGGTGAGAAGTAAGGGGTGCTCCCGTTGGCAGTGGTGGCGAGTGACCAGCATGGCTAGCGCATAAAAGAGGGCGGCAAGCACGGGTAGAAGTGTGGCAGGTGTGAAGGTGTCGCCGCCAGGGCGCAACACTACCACCACGCCCAGGAAACCGCAGAGGATGCCCAGCCAGGCCTGGCGTGAAAGATGCTCGCCTGCACCAAAAGCAGCTAGCACGGCAATAAACAGCGGTGTGGTGTAAATGGCGACCGCTGCCACTGAGAGCGGAATCAGCGGCAGTGCTGCGTAGTAGGCGATCCACATCAGCAACAGAAGCAGGCTTCTTATCGCCACCCAGCGGCGTGATTTTACCCTGGGGCGAGGGCCTGGATGGCCAATGATCAATCCAAACAGTATCGGCAGCGATAGTGTTGAGGCGATGACATAGAGTTGCCATAGCGACATACTGGCACTCAGATACTTAACCAGAGCGTCGGTCAACGCCAGGAAAAAGACAGCCCCCACGATAAGGCTTATGCCCTGTAGGATATTATCTTGTGGTTCAGCGGTGGCCTTCATTGCAGCATTCCAAGTATGAATTCCGCTCTAGAATGCCGCTGCCTTTAGCAGTGCTTCAAACGACTTCTGCGTCACCATGCATGAGCTCAGATTATGGATAACTTCATCAAGTCTCTTCCACCGCTGGCTTCGCTGCGCCCCTTTGAGGCAGCCGCCAGGCTCGAAAGCTTTTCGCGTGCGGCGGATGAGCTCCACCTGACCCAGGCGGCGATCAGCCGACAGATCCGTGCGCTGGAGGAAGACCTTGGCGTAATGCTTTTCGAGCGCCGTCATCGCCGTGTGTTTCTTACCCGTGAAGGGCGTGAGTTTGGCCGTACGGTCTCCCAGGCGCTGGAAAGTATTGCTACGGGGGCTCAGGCGCTGCGCGGCGACCCAAATGATAAGCGCGTCGTGTTGTTCTGCCAGTTATGTGAAGCGTTCTATTGGCTGATGCCAAAGCTGGCTGACTTCAATCGTCGCTATCCTGACATTGAGATACAACTGGCGACGTCGACACGCCCGATTACCGAATTTAGTGGTAGCTTCGACATTGCGCTGCAAACCAACGGAAGGCCTAGCGGGAGCCATCGATTGGTGTTTACCGCCGAGGACGAGATATTTCCGGTCTGCAGCCCAGCGTACCTGAAAGGGGTCACTACGCCGTTGAGTCTCAACGCGTTGCTGAACCAGCGGCTACTGCACCACCATGCTGACCCGGCGGATTGGTTGGAGTGGGATGACTGGTTGCGTGCCATGGGGCACTTTGAACTCTCAGCAGCGGAGAGTGCTGTTTTCGATAGTTATCCGCTGCTACTGCAAGCGGCTGTCGCGGGGCACGGTATCGCCTTGGGATGGCAGCGCACGACGCAACGCTTAATTGAAAGTGGCGAACTGATCCGCCCGGTGGCCGAGAGCTTGCCCCAGCACGATGCCATCGCTCTATACACACGCCAAGGCGCACCTCAACGCGCAGGCAGCGAAGCGTTATTGGGTTGGCTGCGTGAGGTGTTGGGTGATGAGCAGACTGCTGAAACGGCAGGCTAGGCGCTAGATGAAGTGGCTGAACTGCGTATTGTATTGAAGGTAAGCGCTGATCCTTGCTTTCATTTCCGTATGCCCGCTTCACACATAAAACGAAAGGACAGTCCAAGTGACTGCCCTCTCCTGCTTGATGGCGCTCGAGGTGGCCATCGACCGTGGCTGTTTTTCACGGCTGGCGAGAGTTTCCCTTCTTTACTGACAGGCCTCCGCGACGGCATCGCCATCGGTAGAGACAGTAGGCCGCGTTCTCACGCCGACGAGCACCAGGGCGGCAGCGGCCAGCAACAGCGTGCCGGCGGTTGCAAACACGCCCAGCACGCCGCTGATATCGAACATCACGCCACCGATGGCGGCCCCCAGGGCGATTGCCAGTTGTATCGAAGCGACGATGAGACCACCGCCGCTTTCGGCTTCGTCCGGCACGACACGGGTGATCCAGGTCGACCAGGCGACTGGCACGGCGCCGAAGGCTAAGCCCCACAGCGCCACCATGACGATATCGGTGCCCATCGAGAAACCGCCCAGTGTGGCCAGCAACCAGCCCAGCACCCCCATGATCAGCGGCATCAGCAGCAGCGTCAGGCGCAGGCTACGCTCCAGCAGGTAACCCGCGGCCAGCGTGCCTACGAAGTTAGCGACTCCGAACGCCAGCAGGGTCGAGGAGAGCTCGTTGATACCCATCCGGGATATGCCTTCGAGAAACGGCCGTACATAGGTAAAGAAGGCGAAATGGCCGCAGAACACAAGCAGAAGGGCGACGATGCCGGCCGCCATGCCCGGCCGCTTGATGACGCTCACCAGCGTGCCGAGCGGCGTCGGGCGTCCGGGTGCCATCCGCGGCAGAGTGAAGTACTGCAGCACCAGCGTCAGCACCGAGAGTGCCGTCGTCAGCAGAAAAACATTGCGCCAGCCGATCATGTCGCCGAGATAGCTGCCCAACGCTGCGGCGCTGATGGTGGCAATGGGCACGCCAGCGAACAGCAACGACAGCGCGCGCGGCACGTCATGTTCCGACACCAGCCGCATGACTGTGGCGACAGATAGCGCCCAGAACCCGCCCAGCGCTACCCCGAGTAGTACCCGCCCGACCAGCAACCAGGCTAGATGCGGCGCGAATGCGACGATCAGGTTAGCGGCGATCATCAGCACGGAGAACGCCAGCAGCACGTGGCGACGGTCGAGTCGCTGTGTGACGGAGGTCACCAGTAAGCCGGCAAGCAGCGCCACCACCGCGGTGACCGTGACAGCCTGTCCGGCCTGCCCTGCGCTGATCATCAGCGAATCTGCCATCGGCGTCAGCAGGCTGGCCGGCAGAAATTCAGCCATCACTAGGCTGAACACGCCCATCGTCAGTGAAAACACGGCGGTCCAGCGCGATGGGGTCTGCGACTCGTGTGGCGAGTGTTGAGATTCGTATGCCGTCATTTCGATACTTCCGATTAAGACTTGGGATGACGCGTAGGTTAAAGTATTACCTCAAGACCCTCTATCACTATGAGTGCGGTATGTTTGATAAAACGTCCGAAAATTTCGCCACTGTCGGCCCTGAGAACAGCTCCAGCGAATGGATCAACGAATTGATGCTTGGCATGCGCTTGTCCGGGTTGAGCTATCGGCATGTCCAGGTAGCGCCACCTTTTGGCATTCTTTTCGATACCGACGCCAACTGTGCGCAGTTTCACTTTATTGCCCGGGGGGCCGTCATCCTGCGGCTCGGCGGTGAGGAACAGGTTCTGGAGACCGGCGATGCCATACTCCTGCCTCGCGGCGGCCAGCACTGCCTGCTTTCTTCGCCCGAGGTGATGAGTCGCGACATCGAACAGATCGACTCACTGCCGGTGTGTGATAACTTCAGTTGCGTCAACGAGTGCCCGGACACTGCTGATGTCGCTCCATCGGTGCGTCTATTCAGCGGCTGCATGCAGTTCGATCTCGGTGGTATGCAACCGCTGGTCTCGATGATGCCTGACGTCATGCATGTGGGGACGCTGCTGTCGCGCTATCCGGAGGTATTGCCGATGCTGGAAGCGATGGCGCGTGAAGCGAGTCTTAAACGGGCCGGTTCTGCTGGCATTCTCTCCCGGTTGGCAGATGTGGTAGCCGCCAGCATCGTGCGAGGCTGGGTTGAGTGTGGCTGCGGTGATATCGGTGGCTGGGTCGAGGCGCTGCGCGATCCGCGTCTGGGCAAAGTCATCGCCGCCGTCCACCGCGAGCCCGGGCGTGACTGGACCGTGGCCACCATGGCAGCAGAGGCGGGCAGCTCGCGCTCGGTGTTCGCCGAACGCTTCCGCAGCTCACTGGGTATCTCGCCGCTCGGCTATGTCACCCAACTGCGTATGCGCTTGGCCACGCGATGGATTGCCGAGCGGCAGCTATCCATTGATCAGATCGCCTGGCGCCTGGGCTACGGCTCTCAGGCCGCCTTTAGTCGCGCTTTCAAGCGGTCGACTGGGCAGACACCGGGAAGGTTGAAACACGGCCAAGCACCCGGTTCAAGCGTGGCACGCCTAGGCCAGTAGTAGTTTTGGCGGGTGATCGTGGTGTCGCTCGACGGTCCATCAGCTCAACAGTTTGGTGGAGGATAAAGAAATGTTGGCAGAAAATTTGAGAAACTGGGCTCAGCAAGAACGTCAGGAAGGCGAAAAGCTGGGTATTGAGAAAACAGCTCGTAATCTGCTCAAGCTGGGGGTGCTTAGTGACGAGCAAATTGCTGAAGTGACCGGCTTGGCGTTAGAGGATGTGGTTAAGTTGCGTATTGAAGGTAAGTGCTGATCGATTGCCTTCTGACCTAAGCGGCAGCCCTTGAACCTGCTCAATCTTGCCGATCCCGGTCATATCGCTCCATGGCAGGGAAAGGCGGCAGCCAATGTTCGCGGCGAATGTTCCAAAGCTCATACGTCGGTTTTAGTTGATTCGGAGCATCAAGAGCACCAAGGTGTATTTCGATTTCTTCCTCGCTTACCGAAAAAACCGACGAACCGCATGTCGAACAGAAGTAACGCCCCTGATAACTCTGCGGCTCACCTTCGATAATGACAGCTTGCTTGGGATAATCAGCAGCCGCATAGAAAAGCGCCCCATGATGCTTGCGACAATCCATACAGTGGCAAATACCTACCCGAAGCGGCTCGCCATTGGCCACGATTCTGATCTTACCGCAGAGACAGCCGCCTGTTAGTTGCACCATTGCCAATCTCCAGAAAATTCATACCTTCTGAATTCAAAGTAGGTGGCACTTTCGGTTTTGTCTTGCCGCCATCTCGTTGGTATTTAATGGCCGTCAATTTAATGGCCGTAAACTGACATAAATCGAGAATGACAGGCTTTAACACATAAGTTAATCAAGTGATCCTTTACAGGGTCGAGAATCTCTACTTGGATTAAGGAGGACGGCGCTTCATTTTATAAAGGCATTTTGTAAAGGCATTGTTAGTGGGTTTGCCAAGCGCTCTTGATAGCAATAAACCACGATCAACGGAGGTATCTGGTTTGGCTACCGATAACGCATCTCGAAGTGTGGGCGGTTGGTTTCTGCTCGTGTTCGCCATCATTCTGGTCATCCTCGGCCTGATTCTTGCCGCTGGCGGGATCTGGCTGGTGACGCTGGGAGGCTCTTGGTATTACCTCATTGCCGGTCTGGGGCTGATCATTTCGGGTGGCTTAATGGCCAGGGATTCGCTCACGGGAGTCTGGGTCTATTTCTTGGTGCTGTTCGGCACGCTAATTTGGGCCTTGTGGGAGGTGGGCTTTTCGCCATGGGAGCTGTTGCCCCGGGTATTCGGTTACATCGTCCTGGGTGTCATCGTCTTGGCGCTCCTGCCTACTCTCAAACGCCGCCAAGCGACTATATAAGGAGCGCTGCCATGTTCACGTCACTGCGAGTGCTGGCTTATGTCGTCAGCCTGTCACTGGCGACGCATGCCGTTGCCCAGAATGCCGAGGGTGAAACCGAAGCCCCTGAGGAGCCCACCTCAAGCGAGGCCCAGACACCGACCTTCTCGACGACGCCGCAGCCCAGCGATGACCCAGCGCCCGGCGATTGGGCCGCCTGGGGGCGAGAGAGCGGCGCCTCACGTCATTCGCCGCTGGATGAAATCACGCCCGACAATGTCAGCCAGTTGGAGGTTGCCTGGACCTATCGCACTGGCGATATGCCGGAAGAAGGGGAGGGCAAATACGCGCCCGAAACTACACCGCTCAAGGTTGGCGACAATCTGTATCTCTGCTCGGCCATGAACGTCATGGTCTCCCTTGATGCACGGACCGGCGAGGAGCAGTGGCGCCATGATCCCCAGGTCGATCCAGGTGCCATTCCCTATAGCGCCAGCTGCCGCGGCGTGACCTATTACGAAGTTCCTGATGCCGCCGATGACCAGCTCTGCGCAACCCGCATTATTGAGGGGACGTTGGACGCCCGATTGATTGCCGTCGATGCGCAAACGGGCGAGCTGTGCCAGGAGTTTGGTGACGGCGGTACGGTAGATCTATGGGCAGGCATCGGCGAGAAGGTGCCCGGTTGGTACTCCGTCACCGCGCCACCGGTCGTCGTCCAGGGCGTCCTGGTGACCGGTGCCCAGGTCAAGGACGGACAAGCGGAGGATGCGCCATCTGGCGTGATTCGCGGCTACGATGCCGTTACCGGTGAACTGGAGTGGGCCTGGGACATGGGCAAGCCCAATCTGGACGGGCTGCCACCCGAGGGCGAGACCTATACCCGAGGCACTCCCAACATGTGGACCACTGCTTCCTCCGATGAGGAGTTGGGTTACGTCTACCTGCCGATGGGCAACTCCTCGGTCGATTACTGGGGCGGGAACCGCAGCGAGGAGGAAAATGAATTCTCGACCTCGCTCGTCGCCATCGACGTCAACACCGGCGAACCGGTCTGGCACTTCCAGACCGTCCATTACGATGTCTGGGATTATGATCTTGGTTCGCAACCGACCCTGGTCGATTTCCCACGAGATGACGGCAGCACGGTGCCGGCGATCATTCTGCCCTCCAAACAGGGCGATATTTACGTTCTCAACCGTGAAACCGGCGAATCGCTATTTCCCGTGGAAGAGGTCGAGACGCCCACTGGCGGTGTTGAGCCAGATAACCTCTCGCCCACACAACCTAGTTCAGGTTATCACTCCCTCGCTTTCCCGAACCTAGAAGAGAAGGATATGTGGGGGATGACGCCCATTGACCAGTTGTGGTGTCGTATTCAATTCCGCCGAGCCTCCTATAAAGGCATGTACACGCCGCCGACCGTGGGTCAGCGCTTCATTCAGTACCCCGGATACAATGGCGGCAACGACTGGGGCAGTACAGCGGTGGACGCCGAGCGTGGCATCATCATTGCCAATTACAATGACATTCCCAACTTCAACCGTCTCATCCCCCGTGAAGAAGCCGAGGAACGTAATCTTCGACCCATCTATGCAGGAGGTGACAACACCGATAGCGAGTCGGATGGGCCCGCCGAAGGGGCCGGCGATCCACAAGTAGGTGCGCCTTATGCGATCGACGTCAATGCCGGCTGGCGAGCGCCGGTTACCGGCATGCCCTGTACCGCGCCTCCTTATGGCGGCATTCGCGCCATCGATCTCGCGAGCGGTGAAACGCTCTGGGATGAGCCATTGGGCACGGCACGCAAGAATGGCCCCTTCGGGATACCTTCATATATGCCTTTCAAGATCGGCACACCCAACAACGGTGGCCCTCTGCTGACAGCCAGCGGTCTGATATTCATCGCTGCCGCCACCGATGATCTGATTCGCGCCATCGACACGGAAACCGGTGAGGTGCTTTGGAACGATGTACTGCCGGCCGGTGGGCAGGCCAACCCCATAACCTATGAGGCGAATGGTCGCCAATATGTAGTCATCGGGGCCGGCGGGCATCACTTCATGGAAACACCGATAGGCGATTATGTAATCGCCTATGCGCTACCGGAAAACGGGAACTAAGATCGCTGTCTTGGCTGAGCCAGTATTCGACTGGCTCAGCTACCAGCCTGTGAGGATGAATATGGGAAGGGCTGACAAGAAATACAAGCGTCCTAACAAGCCCTCTGAATGCCCATGAGCCGAATATAAACCTTAATCGGCTCATAAAATGATCCGAATAGATGGTGCAATCAGCTCATTTATATTTGGGAACAGCGCAACTGGCCGTCTTTTTAGCCGAGCAACTGTGCACCTGCTTCATCGCCGTCCCGTTCATTTGAGTAATTTAAGGCCCATGAGAGCTAATATGGGCCTTTAAATGCTCATTCATGAGAATTGACTAAGAGAACGATGACTTCAAAGCGATTCAGGCTAGGCGCTCACAACGGTGTCTTTGCCATGCCAACACCGTGCTGAACGAACGGTACATCATAGTCGCTTAGGTGCTCGACGCTGGTTTGATGGGTGGCATCAGGCCCTGAATAAATTCGCACCATATTGATTCCTTCAGCACAAAGTTGGTGCGAATTTATGCATCGGTATGTTCGACAACCCGCAGAATCTCTCATTTTCTGAAGTGGCACGATAATTGCTTTTCCATTAAGTAAGTAAATAGTTACTTAACTCGCTCCATGAAGAGTGTTGCCTGAATGGGCGCAATGGCAAGGATCTCACTATGAAAAAGCAATTTAAGAACATGAAGCTGAAGGCTCTCGCTTGTAGTTTCGCGTTGGGCACCTTGGTACACACCGGCATGGCAAGTGCCGATATCAATATCAAATTCCACCATGATTTGCCTGAAGACAGCGCACAGCACCTAGCCGCTGAGCGTTTCAGGGACATGGTGGCTGAGCGTAGTGGCGGTGAGATTTCAGTAGAAATTTTCCCCAACAACACCCTTGGTGATGATGTCGAAGTCACCCAGCAGTTGCAGATGGGGGCTGTGGAAGCAGCGATTATTCCGACCGCCAAGCTATCGGGCTTCGTTCCTGCCATGCAGATCGTCGATCTGCCTTTCTTGTTCCCTTCTCCCGATATCGCCCACACCGTTCTTGATGGGCAGGCCGGTGATGATCTATTGGCGACTGTGGAACAGGTGGGTCTGAAGGGGGTTACTTTTTGGGAAAGTGGTTTCAAGCAATTTACCTGTGACCAACCCGTTAATGGCCCGGAAGACTTCGCAGGCCAAAAGGTACGCGTGATGCAAAGCCCTATCATCATGGAACAGTTTAAAGCGATGGGCGCTAATCCGGTACCGATTGCCTTCGGCGAAACTTACAATGCGTTGCAACAACGCATTGTCGACTGCCAGGAAAATCCGCTGGTATCAATTACACAAATGAAATTTTATGAAGTGCAGTCGGATGTGGTTATCAGCAACCACGCTTATCTAGCCTATGCATTTCTGTTTAGCCAGAGTTGGTTCGATAGCTTAAGCCCTGAAAACCAGGCGCTATTGACGGACGCTGCACGTGAAACCACCGCATTCCAGCGTGAAGAAACCGCCCGCCGTGAAGAAGGTTACATTGCCACTATCGAAGCCAGTGGCACTAACGTTAGCACTCTGGATGATGCCCAGCTGACGGCTTTCAGAGAGTCGACCGCATCGGTGCACGATGCATTTGCCAATGAAATTGGCGCAGATCTCATGGCGGAATTCCAGCAAGCGATTGCCGATACCGAATAGTCGCGCTTCACCCATTAAAGGGCTGATCGGTTATCCCGATAGCCCTTTCCTTCCCCATTGTTTTCATCGCTGGTGGAGTTCGCTATGCGCAAACTTGATCGCCTAATATCGCGTGCCGAGGAGGTTTTGATTGGCCTGCTGATTTTGTCTGCTTCGTTCATTCTTTTCGCCAACGTCATTGCACGCTATGTGTTCAACGATGGTTTTTCATGGGCCGAGGAGTTGGTGCGTTACCAAATTGTATGGATGGTGCTGCTTGGAGCAAGCGTTGCTGCGAGACAAGGGATTCATATTGGGATCGATATTTTACTCAGGTTTAGTCCTCCCCTTATGGCGAAATGGATAGAGTTGCTAGTTCATGCGATTTCTATCGCTTTCTGCCTCTTCCTGGTGTTTTACGGTATCCAGTTAACTGAGCAAACCCATCGGTTCGGCCAAGTGAGCTCTGCTCTTCAAGCGCCTATGTGGATCGTTCAGTTGGCCATTCCTGTGGGCGCTCTCTTGATGGGCATTCGCTTTACCCAGCATTTCTTCCGGATATTGCTTGGTCGAGAGCAAGCCTCTGCCCACCTTGATCAAATTGGATAAGAACATGGTCATCACATTCCTGGTGCTATTAGCTGTTTTGATGTTAGTGGGAACGCCCATCTTTATTGCGTTGGCGGGTTCTGTGGCGGTGGCAATGGGTAGTTTTAGCTATATTCCGTTGACCATTGTTGCCGAGCGCTTGTTTGCTGGATTGGATAAGTTTCCATTGATGGCGATTCCCTTTTTTATTCTCACCGGTAGTTTGATGAGTGCGGGTGGGTTATCGCAGCGTATCATCCGCTTGGCCAACTTGTTGGTGGGGCGTTTTACCGGTGGCATGGGTATGACGGCGGTATCAGCGAGTATGTTTTTTGGTGCTATTTCTGGATCGAGCCCGGCCACCGTTGTGTCTGTGGGCTCATTGCTCTATCCGGCCATGCGCAAGGAGGGATATTCCGGTCAATTTTCGATTGGCGTGCTGGTGTCTGCCGGTTCGTTGGGCATCATCATTCCCCCTTCGGTTGTGATGATCGTCTACGCAGCTGTCACTGGAGTGTCAGTGGGTGCGCTGTTCATGGCGGGGGTGGGAGCTGGTTTATTATACGCCGCTTGTTTGCTGCCTTACTGTTGGTACCGCGCCAAAAAGGACGGTGTTACTCCCTCGAAGCCGCCTAGTTGGGGCGAAGTGCTGCAGGGACTCAAAGATGCTTCGTGGGGATTAGGGGTACCTCTCGTCGTTTTGGGTGGTATTTATCTGGGTGTCTTTACCCCCACTGAGGCCGCCGCTGTATCCGTAGTATATGCACTGTTGGTTTCAGCCCTGATTTATCGTGAGAAGAGCTTTGCAGAGTTATTTCAAAGCATGATTGAAGCGGCAACCACAACGGCTCAGGTAATGATTATTCTTGCTGCTGCCTCGGTGCTGGCGTGGTTTCTTTCCAGTAATGGGTTAGCCGCGATGTTGGCTAACGCGATCCTGTCGTTATCAGAAAATCCGTATCATATCTTCCTGCTGATCAATGTGACGGTACTGATTGCCGGCATGTTCCTCGATGCTTCCTCCATCATGGTGATTCTTGCACCCCTGTTTTACACCGTGGGCATACGCGTTGGTATTGACCCTGTCCACCTGGGGGCAGTGCTGACCGTAAACGGGGCGATTGGCATGTTCACGCCGCCGTTTGGCCTCAACCTGTTTGTGGCAGGCACTATTAACGGTGTCGATTACGTCCAGGCGGTACGTGGTGCATTGCCCTTTATTGGCATTGCTCTGTTTGCCTTGATACTGCTGACCTATATTCCTGCGATCAGTATGTGGCTACCCAATATGGTGTATGGCGGCTAAACAGCCAAAATAAGGATGGTAGCAATGTCTACTAGTATAACTGCATCAGCATTGGCGCATTCCCATGAGGGGGTGGTGACCAGTCCACATACGTTGGCAACAGAGGCGGGTCTTAAGGTACTTCGTCAAGGGGGCAATGCGGTTGAAGCTGCCATCACCATGGGTGCCTGCCTAGCAGTGACGTATCCGCATTTTACCGGGCTTGGCGGCGATGCCTTCATGATCATTGCGGATGCAAACGGTGGTGTGCAATCCCTGTCAGGCATTGGCCAGGCGCCACAGGCTAAGTTGGAACTGTCTGGCCAATTGCCTGCGAGAGGGCCAGGTTCTATGTTAACGACGGCTGCCACGGTCGATACCTGGGGGCAGGCGCATGAGATTTCTCGTCAGAGCTGTGGTGGCCAAATGGGCTGGGCAGCGCTGTTAGAGCCAGCGATACAGCTAGCGAAAGAGGGCTTCCCCGTGACGCCATCGCAGCGCTTTTGGCTTGATTATCGTAGCGATGACCTGTGGATGATGCCTGGCGTACGAGAGCTCTTTATGTCAGGCGGGAAGATTCCCCGTGACGGTGAACAGCTGTGCCAGCCACAGCTGGCCGCCTCGCTGCAGTCCATTGCAACCCACGGCTACCGGGACTTCTATGAAGGGCAGTTGGGGGCGAAAATTGCCGCGGGACTGGCTGCGGCAGGGTCTCCACTCACTGGCGCTGATCTGGCGGCTACCCGAGCACGAATCGAAAAGCCGTTGTCTGTTCCCTACCGGGGTGGGGAGCTGTTGGCCCATCGTCCCCCAACCCAGGGTATGACGACTCTAGAGATAATGGGTATCCTGGCGCGTTTTGATCTCTCCAGGATCGAAGAGGGCAGCGCCGATTATTACCATCTGCTGGTGGAAGCGGTAAAGCGCGCTTTCCTGGATCGTAATAGCTACTTGGCTGATCCCGACTTCGCGTCGGTGCCTTGTGAAAGGTTGCTATCGCCTGCCCATCTTGATGCTGAAGCGGCAAAAGTGGAGGCGGGAAAAGCATTGGATTGGCCCTTCGCTTACCAGCATGGCGATACGGTTTATCTGGCAGCAGCTGATCGTTTCGGGAATGCCGTCTCCATGCTGCAGACGATTTATTACGATTGGGGCAGTGGTGTCAGTGTCGGTGATACGGGGATTTTATGGCATAACCGTGGTGCCGCGTTCAGTCTTGATCCTGCTCATCCAAATGCGCTTGCCCCCGGAAAGCGTCCTTTCCATACCCTTAATCCGGGTATGTATCGTGTCGATGGAAAGCCTCGTTTACTTTACGGTACTCAAGGCGCTGATGGACAGCCGCAAACCCTCGCTGCCGTGCTGACGCGCTTGATAGACTATGGCATGGATCCGCTCAGTGCGCTTAAAGCGCCGCGTTTTCTACTGGGACGAACCTTTTCCGATGGCAGTGACACCTTAAAACTGGAGCAGGATGCGGGAGATGCTGTCTTCGCTGAATTGAGTCAGCGTGGTCATCAGATGAGTCCGCTACCCGCACAAAGTGCCCTGGCTGGCCACCCTGGCGCCGTCGTTATCGACCCGACGAAAGGCTTTTACGCGGCTCATGATCCTCGCAGCGATGGCATCGCGTTAGGGCTCTAGCACCTATAGAAACAAGGATGTGTACATGACAAAAAGCGATACGCTCGATGTGAAACAGAGTGCCCGTACCCGGGGTAAAATCCGCCGCAATGCTCATGAAACGCGCGAGCGCCTGCTTCAAGCGGCGACTCAAGAGTTTTCCGAGCGCGGCTACGATGGCGCTCGCATGGAGCGCATCGTGCGTGCCGCCGATTGTAATGTGCGTATGGTGTATCACTACTTCGATGATAAGGAAGGTCTTTATCTGGCTGTTCTCGAGCGTGTTTATGAGGAGTTGCGCGCCAAGGAGCAGGCACTCAATCTAAGCTATCTTGAACCAGTTGCAGGTATGCGCGCGTTGGTTGAATTCACCTTCGATCATATGGCCGAGCATCCCGAGTTCACCAGTTTGGTACGCAATGAGAATCTGTTGGGTGGGCGCATGCTGCGCAAATCGAGTAAAGTCGTCCAGCAAACGACGCCGCTCGTAGGCATGATCCGGGATACCCTAAAGCGAGGGGAAGCAGCAAGGTTATTTCGCTCGGCTGTAGACCCTACCCAGCTCTACATTTCGATTCTTTCGCTATCAATCATTCATATTAATCAACGCGACACGCTATCCATCATCTTCGAGCAGGATCTGGCTGCCCCAGATTGGTTGAGTGAGCGGCGTGCCCATGCGGTCGAAGTAATACTTTCCTATCTATGTGTTGAGTCCCGGGCGATCAAATAAGCGATAGGGGCTATCTGTTTAGCTACTTGCCCATCTGTATAAGCTCACGCCAGCAAACTAAGCCAGCGCCGCCGCTTTTTTCCTACTAACGATTAGCCGCCCGAACAAAAGCGCTGGGGGATTGGCCGAGCACCTTGCGAAACATGCTGGAGAAAGCGGCAGGGCTGTCGTAGCCGAGTTCCAACGCGGTTCGGGTAACGGAATTGCCGGAGAGCAGCCTGGGAATCGCCGCCATTAGGCAGGCCTGCTGGCGCCATACGCCAAAGGAGAGTCCGGTCTGCTGACGGAATAGACGATTGAAGGTGCGTTGACTGCAATGCAACTGCCGCGCCCACTCTTCGGGAAGGGTATGAATGCTCGGTTGGCCGAGAAACGCTCTGCACAGGCTAGCGAGTGGAAGGTCATGGGGCAGGGGCGCAAACAGTGGCAGGGCCTGAGCCTGTTCCAGTTCGCATAGGAGTAGTTGAGCCAGGGCACCGTCGCGGCCATTTTCATCATAGAGTGCGGGGATGTGGGCGGAAGCCAGCAGCAGGTGATGCAGGAGAGGCGTCACGACCAGCACCTCGCAGTTGTGCGATGTGCGTGGCGCAATGTGGGGCTCGATATACAGGCTTCGGGTGCTCACCCCGTTCATACGCACTTGGTGCCGCTTGTCCGCAGGTAGCCAGACGCCGCTATAGGGCGGCACCATCCAGGTGCCGTCATCCGTGTTCACCTCCATCACGCCGGTCATGCCATAGAGAAACTGGGCACGGCGATGGGTATGAAAGTCGAGGAGGGTGCCGGGGCGGTAATCAGTGCCGATGGCCACCATGGGCCGTGCTACATGATCCACATCTGACAGGGGCGTATTGAGCATTAGCGTTAACCTGGCTGAAACGCGTTGATGGTCTGTGCTGCTTTCCTGTCCACATGGCGCCACCACCAACGGCAGACCGTGCAATGGCACGGTGGGCTCATGGCTCGGGATCCGCTTGGCGTCGTGATGGATCTGGCGCATTCTTGATCGCATTCATACTAGGGCGTCCTGTTACTGCTGACGGTAGTGCTGGTGGTGATAGTCGTCATGCGTGATTCCAAGTAATCTCAGCTCACATGTGTACAAGAACCTTGCCTATAACGCTGGACGATTCCAATGCCTCGTGAGCATCCGCTACGTTCCGCAAAGGCATGTTTAAACCAATTTTTGGCGAGTAGTATCCGGCCTCAAGGCACGAGTTGATATCCGCTATAGCAGCTTGTTTCAACTCATCGGGTACATTGTAGATATACACGAAACGGAAGACACAGCCATGCATCATGGCCTTCAATAATGGAATGGAAAGCTCATCCATCGCATTGGCGGTTGCATAGGCGCTTATAACCCCTCCTTGGGACAAACAGGCCAAGTTAATGTCAAGATTGGGCTTCAAAGCGACATCGACAATATGGTCAACGCCGAGTCCTTCTGTGGCTTCTAAAACAATACTCGCAACATCTGCCGACTTTCGGTCGATCACTAGATCTGCGCCATTTTCTTCGGCTACGGTGGCTTGTTCAGTGCTCATCACCGTTGTTGAAACCCATGCGCCGGCCCACTTTGCCAATAGAATTGCTGCTGTTCCGACCACTCCGGCTCCGCCATGAATCAGCACTCGTCGGCCTTTAAGACTGCCATCAGAAAACAGGCAGCGGTGAGCTGTTAGCGCCGGAATCCCAAGCGAAGCACCTACTTCAAATGAGGTCGTATCCGGCAAGTGAACCGCCTGACGCGCAGGAACCACAACGAACTCTGCTGCCGTGCCTGTCGCTCGACCGTATTGTGCTTCGTATACCCAAACCCGCTCGCCGAGCCTATCCGGTGGCACGTTCGCGCCAACGGCATCAATAACCCCTGCGCCATCTTGATGGGGAATGATGCGCGGATAAGGCATTTCTGCGGAGAAACCAGTTCGCGCCTTGACATCGGTTGGTTTGAGTCCGGAAACATGAATGCGGACGCGCACCTCGTCTGACCCTGGTTCTGGTGTCGGCAATTCACCGACTTTCAGCACATCACGAGCGCTGCCTTGGGCTTCATAGTAAGCTGCTTTCATCAGGGTGCTCCATCAAGCTTTTCAGGTAAAAGGGTGCAGCACAGCACTAGCCGCTGCGGAAGAGATATTCTAGATACTAGGGGTGAAATTGAAAAGTAGGCACTGATTTGATATATAGGGATATATTTTATACTAATGGCGGGTGTATAACGGATGAAGAAGCAAGAAGCTCGTGAGTATCGGTGCACTGTTGAAGCGACCGTTGCTGTTGCTGGCGGCAAATGGAAACCGCTGATCATTTACTATCTACTCAGCGGAACCAAACGATTTGGAGAGCTTCGCAAGCTTATCGGTGGCGTTACGCAACGGTCGTTGACATTGCAACTTCGAGAGCTTGAATCGCACGGTATTATCTCTCGAGAAGTGTTTGCCGAAGTTCCCCCACGTGTCGAATATTCGCTTACCGAGCTTGGGCTGACTCTGGCCCCTGTGCTCAACGCCATGAAAGAGTGGGGAGATAGCTATCTCTCTTGGCAAGACACCAACAGCAATAATACTCATATTAACTAACAGCCTCTTTTAAGCTTGGTAATTGATATGGTCAATCTGTGCTCCTTAATCAGTGCCGATGGCCACCACGGGCCGTGCGACATGATCCACATCTGAAAGCGGCGTATTAAGCATTAGCGTTAACCTGGCTGAAACGCGGTGATGGTTGTCCGAATGACGAATGTCGGCCAAGCCTCGCCAGCATATAGTGCCTGCTGTTTCGTTTCATCAGGAGAGTGCCGGTGTATAGCGTATTGCTTCTTTGTGGCGGGGTGGCGGGAGTGACCACCGTATTGTTCGGTTTCGGTGGCGGGTTCGTGGTGGTTCCCTTGCTGTATACCCTGCTGATTGCCGTCCATGGGTCGGATAGTGGTATCGGCCAAGCGGCCATGCATATCGCGGTGGCTACCTCGACGGCATTGATGGTATTTGCGGCTTCCCTGTCCACGTGGCGCCACCACCAACGGCAGACTGTGCAATGGCACTTGGTGCGTCCGCTGGTGGGCTATATCGCCGTGGGCGCTGTGCTAGGCGCAGCGGCGGCCGTGTCGTTAAGTGGCGATTGGGTGCGCTGGGCGTTCATTGGTTATTTAGTCCTCACGATTGCGGATGCCATTTTGCGGCCCGGTTTTCTGCATCAGTCAGGGAGTGATGTGCGTCCTATGGGGCGTGGAGTAACGGCGATGACGGGGACATTGATTGGTGCGGTGGCCGCCCTGCTGGGCGTTGGCGGCAGCGTGATGACCGTACCGCTCATGCGTCGGAGAGGCGCGAGCATGACGGCAGCCACTGCTATGGCCAATCCGTTGTCGTTGCCCATGGCGGTGAGTGGCACCGCGACGTATGTGTTGCTGTCGGCAAATCACCCGGCGTTGGGGGACTGGTATGCCGGTTATGTGGATCTGCGCGCCTTGCTGGTACTCGCAGTGGGCTCATGGCTCGGTATTCGCCTGGCGTCGACCTGGATCGGGCGCATCCCTGACCGTATTCATGCCAGGGTGTACTTGCTATTGCTGACCATGGTGCTGGTGGTGATGGTTGTCATGCATTAACACAGGCCATAGTCCAGAGATGAGTGAAGGTGGGGCGCTGCATCACGTGCGCTTCGAAGTAAATGTAGGTATTTCCTCACAGGTATTTCCACCATGACGCATGCTTGCGCCTCCGTTATAGAGGTTGTGAGTGTGGTGGCTGGCTCATGGGCCCCGTCATGAAGTCGACGAAGGCTCTCAACGCGCTGGGCATGTGCTCGCGATGAGGATAGTAGAGATAGAACCCTGGGATCGATGGCATCCATGAGGACAGGACTCGCACCAACTCACCGCTGTCAAAATGGGCTTGCAGGTGATTCTCGGGCAAATAGGCGAGTCCGGTGCCTTCCAGAGCCGCCGTGGCAATCAGGCTGGTGTCATTGATGGTCAATACGTGGCGCACCTGTAGATCGAAACATCTATCGTCCTCCTGAAAAGTCCAAGCGTACAAGGCATTCGAGGCGCTCCAGCGGTAGTTGATGCAGACGTGGTCGTGAAGATCGGCCGGCACTTCCGGTGGCGGGCGCCGAGCAAAGTAGCTTGGTGAACCCACTACGGCCATATCAAGGGCCGGCGTCAGTTGTCTGGCGACCATATCCTGTTGCAAGCGCTCGCCCGAGCGAATACCCGCGTCGAAGCCTTGCGAGACGATATCGGTCAGTGTGTCATCGATGACGAGATCTACATTGATATCAGGATAGTGCTCCAGGAAGGCATGAAGTTGTGGCATTAGCACCAGCTGTGCTGCGATGCGGGGCAAATTGATCCTGATCGTGCCTTGCGGTGAGGCCTGAAACGCTGCCGACTCATGAACGGCCTGCCGGATGTCCATGATGGCTGGCTCCACACGCTGTAGTAGACGTTCACCCGCCTGAGTGAGCGATACGCTACGGGTGGTTCGACTCAAGACTCGTACGCCCAGACGCGTCTCCAGCGAGCGGATGGTGTGACTCACTGCCGATGGCGACATTCCCAGGCGTAACGCAGCACGACGGAAACTCTGCGATCTGGCCACCTCCATGAACGCGATGAGCTCGGCAATCTCCTTTCCATTCATATTGATGTCTCTCATTCATCACTACGTGTTGATTGGTGCGTATTATAGTACACGCGCCGTCGTGGGATAGTTCCGACACGCTGTCGACATCCGTCGGCACGACTCGATGGAGCTAACATGATGAAAGAGATAAGGCGTTGGGAGATGGACGCGATCGGTCGTGGAAGACTGAAAATGGCCACCCGCGAGAAGCCGCGTCCCGCGGCGGGGGAGGTGCTGGTCAGGGTGGCAGCCGTCTCGCTCAACTACCGCGACAAGATGGTAATCGAAAGCGGCAGAGGACTGTCGTTGACTTACCCCTTCACTCCCGGTTCCGACATGGCTGGCACCATCGTCGAACTGGGGGAGCAAGTGGATGGGTTTGACGAAGGAGATCGTGTCATCTCCGTGTTCACGCCTGACTGGATCGATGGACGTCGACCTGGTAACGCGCGAACACCGGCTTACCGCACCTTGGGAGGTTTCTATCCCGGTGTGCTGAGCGAATACGTTGCCATTCCTGCCGCATGGGTGGTTCATGCGCCGCGCTCTCTGAATGATCTCCAGGCAAGTACATTGCCCTGCGCTGGACTCACCGCCTGGTTCGCGCTCGTCGAGAGATCCGGTGTCAAAGCTGGCGATCGGGTGCTGATTCCGGGGACAGGCGGGGTGGCGCTATTCGGTTTGCTCATTGCGAAGATGAGCGGGGCAGAGGTGATCGTTGCCACCCAACCGTCTAAAGGCGAGCGAGTGCTGGCGCTGGGTGCTGATCACTGGGTGGATCGTTCCCGCGACGACTGGATGGAAGCCGTGTACGCGCTGACTGACGATGAGGGCGTGGATCACGTGCTCGACGTGGTCGGTGGCGATAATCTCGGCGTTTCAGTCCAACTGGCCGCCGTCGGTGGGCACGTATGCCAGATCGGGGCGTTGGCAGGATTCGATATCGCATCCCCGGCCATGCCTTTGATGCTAAAGGACGTCACGATTCACGGTATTGGCACAGGCAGTCGACGAGCGCTGGAACGCTTCGTGCGGGCGGTAGATCAAGCTCGGCTTGAGCCGGTCATTGATGCACGTTATTCCCTCGCCGAGCTGCCTCAGGCACTGGATCATCTGGATCAAAGGCCATTTGGCAAGATCGTGATCGACGTGCATGACGATTGAGATCAGTGCGGTGGAGCGCTGGTCTATGAAGCCGATGCGATCATGTGGTTCGAATGACGAATGTCGGCCAAACCTCGCCAAGATATAGTGCCTTCTGTTTCGCTTCATCAGGATTGTGTCGGTGTATAGCCTATTGCTTCTTTGTGGAGGAGTGGCAGAAGTAACCACCGCGTTGTTCGGTTTCGGTTGTGGGTTTGTAGAAGTTGCTTTACTGCTTCCCTGTCGGCATGGAGCATCACTAACGACAGATCGTGCAATGGTACCTAGTGCGTCCGCTGGGCGTTGTCGGCAGCGTGATGACTACACAGCTTATGCAACGTATGTGTGACTAACGGAAAATCACCCATGGAGACTGGTATGCCGGTTATGTGGATCTGCGCGCCTTGCTGTTACTCGCAGTGGGCTCATGGCTCGGTATTCGCCTGGCGTCGACCTGGATTGGGCGCATTCCTGACCGTATTCATGCCAGGGTGTACCTGCTATTGCTGACCATGGTGCTGGTGGTGATGGCTTTTGTAGGTTGAAGCGCCCACTTTTGCTAGGCAGATTTATTTGGCAGAACCAGGGTAATATTTAGCTGTATAAATAAGCAGCTTTTATGCTAAGGTTTACTTAATCTCTAATGGCGGGCGCGCTGGAGTCTCTCTTTTAGTATGGAAAGATGAGTACTGCTGGATTGACCACTGCTGGATTGAGTGCTGCTTGCTTGGGAGGTGCTTGTTTTGAAGATGCTTGTTTTGGAGATGCAAGGCGCTTTATGTAAACCTGGGAGGCAACACTCATGAATGATCAGCAAATACAGATATTCACCAGCGAAGATGGCCAAGCCCACCTTGAGGTGACGCTGGAGCAAGAGACCGTTTGGCTGAGTTTAGATCAGGTGACTAATCTATAAGGTCGGGATAAGTCTTTGATATATCGCCATATTCGCAACATTTTTCTTGAAGGTGAGCTTGAAAGGGAGCCAGTTGTTGCAAAAAATGCAACAACTGCCGCTGACGGTAAGATCTATCAGGTTGAGTACTACAACTTAGATGTGATTATTTCAGTTGGCTACCGCGTGAAATCTCAGCGTGGTGTGCAATTTCGTAAGTGGGCAACTCAAGTATTAAAAGACTACTTGGTGCAAGGCTATACCCTCAACCAACGCCGTCTAACCGAGCGTGGCATAGAGTTTGAGCAGGCGGTGAATTTGCTCAGCCGAACCCTGACCAATCAAGGCTTGGTTTCAACAGAAGGCGAAGCGGTTGCTCGTGTGATTAGCGATGTTAGTGGCTGAAAGCCTACCTGATCAGAAAACGTTGATGATTCGGCTGATCGAGCATTTCATACTGCTGAAAGATGAATAAAGCTATCAATCAGGCAGCGCTGAGATCTAATGCCATGGCACCGACCGCCGATTATTCAAGCAATCACGTGCTATGTGATGGAGTAGGCCAGCGCAACTCAAAACAAGAGCCACCCTCATCAGAGGGGTAGCATTTAGCCTCGCCACCATGGGCCCTTGCAATAGCCGCGACTACCGCCAATCCTAGCCCGCTTCCTTGTTTGTCTCCTGGCATACCACTGTCAGCGTCCCGCGCATGGCGGAATGCCGTGAAAATATGAGCGGCATCTTCCTGCGGTATGCCTGGGCCAGCATCGCTAACACGCAAAACACACCACCCGTCGTTCTGGCGCGTTTGGATGATGAGTGTCCCTGGGGATGCATGCTGGCGAGCGTTTTCCAGCAACGCAAGCAATGCCTGACGTATACGGAAGGGGTCGCAATACGCAGTGCCAGACTGCAGATCAAGGGTTGGATAATGCTGTGAGGCATTCAGAGCATGTCGACAAAACTCAACGACAGATTCAATTTCAGCAGAAAGATCACATTCCTTGTTCTCAATATTCAGATGACCGCTTTCGGCCAAGCTCACGGCGCGAAGGTCTTCAATCAGTTGTGCCATGCCGTCGATTTGGGTAAGGAGACTTTGAAACTGGGGTTGTTCAGGAGGGAAGACGCCTTCTGCCAAGCCTTGCAGACGTCCGCGTAAAATAGTGACCGGCGTACGCAGCTCATGGGCAATAGCGGCATTCCAGAACGTCATTTCCTTGGACATACGCTGTAATTGGTCTGCTAGCGCATTGAAGTCGTTGGCTAACACGGCGGCCTCGCCTAAAGAGCGATCACCCGTTGTGGCGCGTGCGTCCAGGTCGCCTTGCGCGACGCGACGCATGCTTTCTGTGACGGAGTTTAGGGGTACCAGAATGCGACGTGCCAAGTGAACGCCCACTATCACGGCGAACGCCAGCCCAACCAACGTTGTGCTAACGAGCCAAGCCCACTCTAGCCCCGACGGGAACATGTTGGGTTCGTTAATCGACCCCTGCCAAAAATGGAAGGTAATGAAATAGAACACATAAGAGGTCACCACGACTAACAGTGTGATGCCAAACGCCATCGCTGCCATTGTTAACGCGATGGTGCGGCTTAGCCCAACGAGCTTCATTCTGTTCCCCATAGCCGGTACCCAACGCCGCGTATGCCAACGGGTATGCCTCTCACATCGACATCTTCCAGTTTTTTACGCAGCTTGCTGATATGGCTGTCGACAGTGCGCTCGAGCGCCTCGCCCTCGGGCAGGCAGGCGGCCAACAGCTCTGCGCGGGTGCAAACTTTTTTGGGCGCGCGGGCAAGGTGCGTCAACAATCTGAATTCGGTGAGCGTTAACGCAAGGCTGTGCGAGTCTCCACCCACCTGAACAAAGGCTTCGTGTTGTTCAAGGTCGATCTCAAAGGGCGGCACCCGGAGGACACGGGGTTGGTGGCTTGCATCAGCCATGGTGCGTCTTAACACTGCCTGAATGCGTGCGACGACCTCGGCAGGGTTAAACGGCTTGACGACGTAGTCGTCGGCACCAAAACGTAAACCCATGAGTTTATCGATATCCTGATCCATCGCGGTCAACATGATGACGGGTGTCTTACCACGGTGGCGAACCTCTGACAGCACCTGCCAGCCATCCATTTTAGGCATCTTTACATCAAGTAAGACGAGATCGGGTTTCATCGACATATGCATGTCCAATGCTTTGCGTCCATCTTCTGCGTAGATGGTTCGGAGCCCCGCCCGTTTCAGATAAGCCTGCAGAATATCAGCGATCTCAGGCTCGTCTTCGGCGATGAGAACCAGTGCTTGCTGGCCAGAATAAGAACTTGGCGACTGATGAGTCGTGGACATGAAAGCGCCTAATGAAACATTAATTGTGTTCTCCATCATATCTACACATACCGTCGACGTTAATACCACGCTACAGCGATATAGTCCCCTTCAATTTTATGGCTAGGCAAATGTTTGCCTATGTCTGAAGGGACGATACATGACGATCCGACATATCTATCGAAATGGTGGCTTCTGTGCCTTGCTGCTGATCGTGCTAACTGCTTGCGGTTCAGTTGAGCAAGAAGTAGCGCCGCCTCCTGCTCGAGTGACGGTTGTTACCTTGGAACCCGTTAAATTGGAGCTGACTGAAGATTTGTCGGCCCGGGTCGTTCCTTTTCAAATGGCGGAAATTCATCCGCAGGTCAGCGGGATTGTTCAACGTCGCCTGTTCGAACAGGGAACCGACGTGAGTGCGGGGCAGCCATTATTCGAAATCAACCCAGCGCCGTTTCGAGCGGAAGTGGAAACAGCAGAAGCCGCTTTGCAGAAAGCCGAATCCGAACTTGCTCATGCCCGTGCGCAGTCAGCCCGGTTGGAGCCGCTTGTCCGGGCACAGTCGGTGAGCCGTCAGGCCTACGATGACACCGTCTCCAAAAGTCAGCAGGCCGCTGCTGATGTGGCCCAAGCGCGTGGCACGCTGTCGCGCCGCCGCCTTGACCTGGAGTTCTCCACGGTGGTGTCCCCCATTGCAGGCCGAATTGATCAGGCGTTGGTAACGGAGGGAGCGCTGGTGGCCAGCAGCGATAGCACGCCCATGGCCCGTGTTCAGCAGATCGATAAGGTCTATGTCGACGTTCGGCGCTCGGCTTCCGCGCTCGAATCGCTTCAAGATGCGATGGCGGCGCAACCCTCCCTCGACAATGGCTTACCGGTCACCATCCTGGGCAGCAACGGTACACCCTACGATGTCACCGGACGCATTCTTTTTTCCGGAGTCAATGTGGACACCAGCACGGGTGACCTTTTGCTGCGAGTACTTGTAGACAATCCCAATCGGCGCTTGCTGCCCGGCATGTTTGTGCGTGCCCGCGTGCCGTATGCACGCTATGACGATGCGTTGACGGTACCGCAACAGTCTGTGGTGCGCATTGGCGGTAAGCCCTACGTTTGGTTGATTGGTGCTGACAACAAGGCGGTGATGGTTTCAGTGGAGCTTGGTGAATTGGCGAACGGCAATTATCGGGTGCAAACAGGAGTGACAGAGGGGCAGAAAGTCGTCGTCGAGGGTATAGAGCGACTGACTGATGGTGTCGACGTCAGCGCGACTGATTGGAAGATGCCTATGCCACTCAACGCCTCAGCGGCATCCTCTCACTAAGTTTCAGGAGTATCCGCAATGCCCCAGTTCTTCATCCAGCGCCCAGTCTTCGCGTGGGTGGTCGCGCTGTTTATCATCCTGTCGGGTGTGATCGCCATACCTAAGCTGCCGGTCGCTCACTACCCTTCGGTAGCGCCCCCTTCGGTGACCATCACCGCGACGTATCCCGGCGCCACACCGCAGACCATGAACGACGCCGTGCTCAGTCTCATTGAACGAGAGCTGTCCAGCGTCAAGAACCTGCTGTACTTCGAGTCGTCCGCCGATGCTTCGGGGTCAGCCTCTGTCACCGCCACCTTCAAGCCAGGGACAAACCCAGAACTGGCCCAAGTGGATGTGCAGAACCGGCTCAAGGCCGTCGAACCCCGGTTACCCCAGGCGGTTCGTCAGGATGGGCTGAGCGTAGAGTCAGCGTCATCCAGTTTTCTGATGATTGTGGGCCTGAATTCCGATGATGGGCGCTTTGATGAGATCGCGCTGAACGACTATATGGCGCGCAATATCGTGGAGGAGCTACGCCGCATTGACGGTGTCGGTCGTGTGCAGCTGTTCGGTGCTGAGCAGGCAATGCGCATCTGGATAGAGCCGGAGAAGCTGATTGCTTTCGGCTTGTCGGTGAATGATCTCTCGACCGCGATCACGGAGCAGAACGCACCGATTGTGCCGGGCAGCATCGGCGCGTCTCCGGCCTTACCCGGTCAAAAGGTGTCCTCGCTGTTGACCGCACAGGGGCAATTGAGCACGCCTGAAGCGTTCGCCGCTATCGTCCTGCGCGCTAATGTCGACGGTTCAAAAGTGGTGTTGGGCGATGTGGCGCGCGTCGAGTTGGGCGCCCAATCCTACGGCTTCTCCAATCGTGAGAATGGCCAGCCAGCGACGGCGGCTGCCATACAACTGGCACCCGGTGCCAATGCGGTGCGCACGGCGGAAGGCGTGCAGGCGCGTTTGGCTGAGTTAAACCAGGCGTTGCCTGCGGGCATGAGCTCATCGATCCCCTTTAATACGGCCCCGTTCGTTAAGGTGTCTATCAAGAAGGTCATCCATGCCCTCATCGAGGCGATGGTACTTGTCTTCCTGGTGATGTTGCTGTTTCTACAGAACATCCGTTACACGCTGATTCCCGCACTGGTCGCGCCGATTGCACTGTTGGGGACCTTCACGGTGATGCTGCTGGCAGGTTTCTCCATCAACGTGCTGACGATGTTCGGCATGGTGTTGGCGATTGGCATCATCGTCGATGACGCTATCGTGGTGGTCGAGAACGTTGAGCGCATCATGGCGAAAGAGGGATTGTCGCCAAAGGACGCCACCGTCAAGGCGATGAAGGAAATCACTGGCGCCGTGGTGGGGATCACCCTGGTATTGACGGTGGTGTTTATCCCGATGGCTTTCTCGAGTGGCTCGGTCGGGGTGATCTACCAGCAATTCGCGCTGGCAATGGTGGTTTCGATTCTGTTCTCGGCGTTTCTGGCGCTGTCGCTGACGCCAGCGCTATGCGCCACCCTTCTCAAGCCCATTAAGCCGGGGCACCACGACAAAGGCGGTTTCTTCGGCTGGTTCAACCGGGCGCTTACCCGTATGACCACCCGTTACGAATCGCGTGTTGGAAAGCTGGTCGCTCGCAGCGGTCGGGTCATGATGATGTTTGTGGTCATCGCGGGTGTGCTGCTGCTCGCCTTCCGCCAGTTGCCTTCGGCTTTTCTGCCGGAAGAGGATCAAGGCTATTTCATGACCAGTATCCAGCTACCCGCCAATGCGACCACCGAGCGTACCTTGGATGTCGTCAAGGCGTATGAGGAGTACGTCATGGCGCGCCCTGCAGTGGACGGCAATATGTCTATTTTGGGCTTCGGGTTCTCGGGGTCCGGTGCGAATACGGCACTGACGTTCACCACGCTAAAGGATTGGGGGCAGCGCGACGGCGTTACGGCGGCGAGTGAAGTGGAAGGGGTTCAGGAAGCCATGAGTCAACTGAACGAAGGGACGGTAATGAGTATGTTACCGCCGGCCATTGATGAATTGGGCACCAAGTCCGGCTTTACGATGTTCTTGCAGGATCAACGCAATCAGGGGCCGGCCGCCCTTAAGGCTGCCGAGACGACGCTGCTAGAACTGGCGGCGCAGAGCAAGATAGTCAGCGACGTCTATTCCGATGGCCTTCCGGCAGGTGCGAGCATTCGTCTTGATATTGATCGTCAAAAGGCCGAAGCGCTCGGGGTGTCGTTCGCCAACATTAGCGAAATCCTGTCGACCGCAATGGGGTCGTCTTACATCAACGATTTCCCGAATGAGGGCCGGATGCAGCAGGTGATTATGCAAGCGGATGCGTCGGCACGCATGCAGGTTGATGACGTGCTCAAGCTGCACGTGCGTAATAGCAGGGGTGGCATGGTGTCCTTGTCAGAGGTGGTTACCCCGGTGTGGGACGAAACACCGCTACAAATGGTGCGTTACCTGGGCTATCCCGCCACCAGCATTTCCGGCAGTGCGGCGAAGGGGGCTTCCACTGGTGACGCCATGGCTGAAATGGAGCGTCTGGCGCAGCAACTTCCGCCCGGTTTCGCCGTGGCCTGGACGGGGCAGTCCCTTCAGGAACGCCAGTCGGCAGCCCAGGCGCCAATGCTGGTGGCGCTATCCATCCTGGCGGTGTTCCTGGTGTTAGCCGCGCTCTACGAGAGCTGGACGATTCCGCTGTCGGTCATCCTGGTTGTGCCGCTGGGGTTGCTGGGTGCGGTGGCCGCCATGTTGCTGCGTGACCTGCCGAACGATGTTTTCTTCAAAGTCGGTATGGTCACCGTGATCGGACTGTCGGCGAAAAACGCGATCCTGATCGTTGAGTTCGCAAAACAGTTGCGTGAGCAAGGTAAAGGGCTGATGGAGGCCGCGGTGGAAGCCGCCAGCCTGCGCCTGCGCCCGATTCTGATGACCTCACTCGCTTTCGGCTTGGGAGTGGTGCCGTTGATGGTTGCGTTTGGCGCCAGTGCCAAAACCCAGCATGCGATAGGCACGGGCGTTTTCGGCGGCATGGTTAGCGGAACGCTGCTGGTGATTCTCTTTGTTCCAGTGTTCTTCGTTTTTGTGATAGGTCTTCAGGAGCGCGTTAGTGGCTGGCGTGCGGCTCGTCGCCCCTCATCATTACAACCCGATAACGATATAGCGCATTAATGCCATGCGACGACTGATGCTGCCAACTTTGAGCATCGGCCTGACTGCTCCTCAATTGTAATTATGGGGGCAGCAGGTGCCTGTAGAGGAGGGACTGCAGGCTCTTTGGAAGCCACCGGCTACCTGACCCGTCCATCGAACAGTTGATCAACAGTCGCCTTAGCGCCACAGCCCTGTAAGTGGCCCGCCTACCGGGGAATCCTTGGGTAATGTCACGGCAGCGACTCGCGATTGTGCTGCTGCAAACTGTGCGGGGTCGCCGCGCTCTATTTCCGGCTCTTGCCCTGGTGGGTAGGCGCCTACCATGCAGAAATCATCGTCCGCCTCCAGGCTGGCATGCCCAACGCCCGCTGGCAGCACTAGCACATCGCCTGCGTAAAGCATCAGTTCCTGGCCGTTAGGGCCTCCCAGCCGTGCCCGGGCCTGCCCTCGGAAGATGCCCAGTGCTTCATGGGCAGTGGAGTGAAAGTGGTCAAAGTCATACAGGTGGTAGCGCCACGCTGGTGGCCAGCCGTGGCGTTTGAACATGGCTTCGAACGACTCGGCCCGTTCCTCGGCATTGCTGAGGTCGAGAACCTGGCGATAAACCAGCACCGGGAGAGGGGAGTTGGGGTAGCCGGTCGCTTTATCGCTGTCAAAATGGAGTAATTCGGGCTGGGGGATCGGCATCCTGGTCTCCTCGTTGGGGGGTGTGTTTTTAGAATAGCTTTGAGCACACTCTTTTGCATAGCCGAGCTAACCGATAACGGGCTGGCTGCGTATTTAGTCGATTACCGCCAAGCAGCGTATCCCTCGTTTTCTGTTCGATTGCCTTGATAGCATCAGTCGGTATCATATCCTTGATGTTGTCCATCATTACGTCCTTATTACCGCGAGCTTCTATGACCCAATCTAAAACGCCCTTCATTGTGGTACTGAGCTTGGCATTGACCATGATGCTGGGCCCGTTTTCCATGGACACGTACCTGCCGGCTTTTCCGGTTATCGGCGAATCGCTGGGGGTTTCTCAGCAGGCGGTATCGTTGAGTGTTTCGGTGTATGTATTCGCGATGGCGTTGGGGCAGTTAATCGGCGGTGCGCTTTCAGACCGCTTCGGGCGCCAGCGTGTTTTGATGAGCGGGCTGGCGATTTTTGCGCTTTCAAGCGTTGTTATTGGTGTGGCGGATTCTTTAAACATGCTACTCAGCGGGCGGGCCGTTCAAGCCCTTGGCGCCGGTTTTACTCTGGTATCTGTACCGGCGCTGGTACGCGACCGAGTGGCGGGCCGCGACGCCGCGAAACTGTTTTCGATGATGGGCTTTATCATGGTGCTGGCACCTGGCATTGCTCCGAGCGTAGGCAGCGCGATTCTGGCGCTGGGTTCCTGGCACACTATCTTTTTCGCCTTGGCGGTATACGCGTTATTGCTGGTGCCGTTGTTGGTGCGGGTGATCTTTACCGGTACGGGCAAGGTGTCTCGAGCGAAAAGCCCTAAGATGAGCCTGCTGGCGCGTTACAAACTGGTACTGTCGACCAAGCCGGCCCTGCCGTTCATCGTTTGGCAGGCCGCTTCTTTTTCTACCCTGATGATGTTCATCACCTATGCGTCATTTATCTATCAGGGGCATTTCGGCCAGTCACCTTCGGCCTTTTCGATACTGTTTGCGGCGAATATCGTCGCTATGCTTATCTTCAATATTCTCAATCGGGCGATGCTTTCCAGGCTGTCTTCGCTGCTTATCCTGCAGTTGGCAACGGGCTGTCAGGCAGTTGGCGTAGTATTGCTGGTGATGGCTGCCTTTATGGATTGGCCGATGTATGCCTTCCTGCCCCCCATGATGCTGACCATCGGCTCGATAGGGGCGATCTCGCCGAATATTCAGGCCTGTTTTTTGGAGTTTTTTCCCACCAGTGGCGGGACGGCCGCAGCGCTTCTGGGCGCAGCCCAGTTCGGTGTCGCCGGGCTGCTGAGCGCATTGTCCGCCATGGTGCCGCATACGCTTGAAACGGTCATTCTGGCTATGGCCGCCTGTGGCTCGGTGGCGTATCTGATGCTTGCCCGCTCTATCATCAAAGGGCGTGCCGCTGGCGAGGTGCTCTAGGTCAGACGGCGCGCTCTTGCTAAAAGCCTTGTGTTAACCAAAACATGGGGCTTTTTTAGTTCGTGAACATGTGTCGTTGGCGGTGTGGTGCCCGCTATGTCGCCCGAGCGGTATCATCATCGGTTTGCCGGTGACGGGGTCTTCGATCACCCGGCTCTCCAGGCCAAATACCTCCCGGACCATCTGCTCGGTCAGAATCTTTTCTGGTGGGCCTACTACGTACACCTGGCCGTTAGCCATGGCGACCAGTTGGTCGGCGTAGCGGGCGGCCAGGTTGAGTTCGTGGAGTACCATCACGATGGTGGTGCCGCGCTGTCGGTTTAGGTCGGTGAGAAGATCCAGCACGTCGACCTGGTGGTTGATATCCAGAAAGGTAGTGGGCTCATCCAGCAGCAGCACTTTGGTTTGTTGGGCCAGCGCCATGGCGATCCACACCCGCTGGCGCTGCCCGCCGGAAAGCTCGTCTACATGGCGTTCGGCCAGCTCGCTCATATGGGTGGCGGCCAGGGCGTCGGCGACGGCAGTCTCATCGGCCGCGCTCCAGCGTTTGAATAGCCCCTGGTGCGGGTGGCGGCCTCGGCTGACCAGCTCGAGCACGCTAATGCCTTCCGGGGCGATGGGCGATTGCGGCAGAAACCCAAGTTGCTGCGCCAAGCGGCGGGTGGGTAGCTGGTGGATGTCGTTACCCTCCAGCAGCACACTGCCCTGGGTGGGTGTCAGTAATCGTGAAAGCACGCGCAAAAGCGTCGATTTTCCACAGGCGTTGGCACCCACAATGGCGGTGGTCTGACCGGCGGGCACGGTCAGGCTAACGTCATGCAGAATGGTGCGTTCCCCGTAGCCTGCCACCAGGCCTTGGGCGAGAAGTGAGCAAGCGCTCATAGAGTGCCTCGGGTTTTGTTGTCGCGAAGTATTAAGTAGAGAAGATAAGGCGCACCTAATACGCCGGTCACGATGCCGACCGGATAGCGGGCGGGCAGCAGGAACTGTCCGGCGTAATCCCCCAGCAGCACCAACAGAGCACCTACCAGAGCGGCGGGCACCAGCAGCGAGCCGTTGCGGCCCATCAGCCGCGCCGCAATGGGGCCGGAAAGGAACGCTACAAAGGCCACCGGGCCGGAAACGGCGGTGGCAAACGCCACCAGTGCCACCGCGGTGATGATTACGATCACCCGCGTCACCGCCAAGCGAACACCCAGCCCGGCGGCAAGGTCGTCACCCATGCGCAGAGTTTCAAGATCGCGGCGGCAGCTTAGCAATAGTCCGCCGAACAGGAGCAGGGCAATCAACAGCGGCAGCGCTTGATCTAGCTGTGCGCCGTTGACGCTACCGGTGAGCCAGCGCAGGGCCTCTTGCAGTGTCCAGCTGGGTGCGCGCATCAGCAGGTAGGCGGTCACGCTTTGCAGCATCGCGGCCAATCCGATACCAATCAGAATCAACCGACCGCCGGTCACGCCCTGGCGCCAGGAGAGCGTGTAAATCAACAGCGCCACGCCCAGCCCTGCAGCAATCGCCACCATCGACACCGCCGGGCCGCTCAGCGATAGCACCACGATGGCAAACACGGCGCCGGTACTGGCGCCGGTGCTGATGCCAATGATGTCCGGGCTTGCCAGCGGGTTGCGCAGCATGGTCTGAAAGGCGATGCCGCCCAGGCCAAAACAGGCGCCTACCAGCACTGAAACGATGGCCCTGGGCAGGCGCAGCTCACGCACGGTGAAACCAGCGCCAGGCACTTCCGCACCGCCAAGTATGCGTAGCACCGTGGTTAGCGGGGTGAAGGACTGTCCCAGCATCAGGGTTAATAGCACGCCTGCTAAAAGACAGGCAACAAGCACCGCCATGATGCGTGCGCGGTGCCTGGCGTTCGTCCGGCGGATGTGTCGGAAGTGGCTGATCGCGTTGAGGGGCGGCTGGTTCATAGCGAGCCTACCTTGCGGTTGCGCACAATCCAGATAAACACCGGCGCACCGATAAAGGCGGTCACAATGCCAACGTCCAGCTCCGATGGGTGGGCCACCAGCCGCCCGGCCACGTCTGAAAACGTCAGTAGTACTGCACCACCCAAAGCAGAGAAGGGCAGCAGCCAGCGGTAATCGCCGCCCGCAAGCAGGCGGCAGGCGTGGGGCACCACCAGTCCTACAAAACCAATCGGGCCACACACGGCGGTAATCGAACCGCATAGCAGTACCGCGCCCACCGCCGACATGGCTCGAGCTACCGCTACCTTCTCACCCAGCCCGGCGGCGGTGTCGTCGCCCAGCGCCAGCATATTGAGTTTGCGCGCGGCGAGTAAGGTGATCACAAACCCCGTCGCCAGAAAGGGCAGCACCGGCAGCAACTGGCCATAGGTCGCGCCGCCCACGCCGCCGACTAACCAGGATTGCACCAGCCCACCGATATCGCCACGCGGCAACACTACGGCGGTCGTCAGCGAGCTAAGTGCCGCGGTGATGGCGGCACCTGCCAGTGCCAGCCTGAGCGGCGTGGCGCCGCCCCGGCCAAGGCTGGCAATCGCGTAAACCGCACAGGCTGCGATACCGGCGCCAGCTATGGCTGTCCAGATGTAGCTGGTCGTCTCATCGATACCGAACCAGGCAATGCCAATCACCACCGCCAGCGCCGCTCCGGCGTTGACGCCCAGAAGGCCGGGGTCGGCCAGTGGGTTACGGGTCAGGCCCTGCATGACTCCACCAGAAACGCCTAGCGCGGCTCCCGCCAGCATGGCAAGTAACGTGCGTGGCAGGCGGCTGGCCACGGCGGCATCGCCCATGGTTTCTACTTGGCCGCTCAGCGCGGCGACGATTTCCGACCAGCCTACTTCTCGGGCGCCAAACGCGACAGAGAGCGTGGCGGCAAGGCCGAGCAGAACAAGCAGCGCTGCGCCACCGGACAACCGCTGGGCAGCATTGCGTTTGATGCGAAGAGCGACAGCGCGATTAACGCTTGAGCCAGACGCCGGGACGCTACTGCTGTGACTTGCGTGCGGCTTCTGAGAGCAGGTCTGCATAATCGTCCAATAGCCATGAAATCGACATGGGGGTAGGGTTGGCCGCCGTGCCCAGCGGCGTGTTGCCGAGCATGACAATGGCGCCGTTTTCTACTACTGGCAGGCGGGAGGTGAGCGGGTGCGCGTTGAGCTGATCGATCAGCGGCTGACCACCGTAAGTGACGAGAATATCCACGTCGTTGAGCTCGTCGATCAATTCAGAGCTGATTTCGCCAGCAAATTTACCGGGAGTGGAGTTCTGTTTGACGACTTCAGGCGAGACTAGCCCGAGGTCATGAAAAAACCGCACCCGCGCGTCGTTGTCGGTGTAGAACGAAATGCGCCCCAGGTTAGTGGGGTCAAGGTGGGTCACGAACATGGCTGTCTTGCCCGCTAGCTCTGGGTGGTTGTCGGCGGTGTCGGCAATCTGTGTCTCGATTTGCTCGATGAGCGCCTGGCCTTCCTCCGCCATGCCTAGTCCGGCGCTGTTCAGTTGAATCATATCCCGCCAGTCGGTTGCCCAGGGACCTTGGGGGTAGGCCACCACCGGGGCAATCTGGCTCAAGGTGTTGTAGTCCGCTTGGCTCAACCCCGAGTAGGCCGCCAGAATCACATCGGGCTGGCTGGCAGCCACGGCTTCAAAATCAATCCCATCGCCTTCATCGAACAGGGGCGGGGGCGCGCTACCTAGCTCTTCAAACCGGGCTTCCACCCAGGGCAGCAGCCCGTTGTCGTTGTCATCGCCAAAGTTGGCAGCGGCAAAGCCGACCGGTATCACGCCAAGCGCCAGCGGCACTTCGTGATTGGCCCAGGCCACGGTCGCTACCCGTTCGGGCTTCTCAGAAAGCACGGTTGTGCCCAGAGCATGTTCGATTTCAAGGGGATATTGCTGCGCGCCAACGGGAGCAGCGCCAAGGCTGCACGCAGTGAGAAGGGCCACACAGGCGGCCAGACGTTGATGGAGCGATGCCATCGCTTCCTCCGAAAGCTTGAGTCTTTGAAATAGCTCTTTGCTAAAGCCCTTTGAAAACGCTCTTTGCAATAGCGTGATATCCGAGAGGTAAGTTCGCGGTGTCAGTGGGCTTGGCAAGTGGCTCCAATAACGTATGGCGTGTTGCCAGTGTGGTCGCTATTTTTAAAACAAATGATTATGATTGACATTAGCACTATTGACTCGGTGATGCTAGCTTCGGATACTCTCCCGGCTTTTCAAAAGAAAATTATAAGGCGAGCAGGGCCGGTTTAATTATTTCAAGGGATCTTCAACATGACTGATAGCAAAGGCACCGTCCGGCGTAACGCAAGCCGCTTGCGGTGGCAGCAGACCACGACAGCCATTCTGTGCGGCACGACGCTGGTCACACTTCCCATGATTGGGAACGCACAGGAAACCGGCGATGGCAGTGACGATAATGAGGGGTATCGCCTCACTCCCATTATCGTCAATGCCCAGGCCTACGCTGATGATGATGCCAACTCGATCGTTGCTCAAGAGCTGTGGGTGGGCGGCAAAGTGGCCACCAGTATTCTCGATACGCCGGCCTCTGTGTCAGTCATCACTGAGAAGGAGATCGAGCAGCGCAACGCCTCAACCACTGAGGAAGTGCTGCAATATACGCCTGGCGTTCTCACCGATTATTACGGCACCGATGACCGTAATGACTATTTCCAAATCCGGGGCTTTCAGGCGACCACCTACCGTGACGGGCTGACGCTAGGCTCAATGCGGGGTGTGCGTGAGGAGCCTTACGCCTATGAGCGCGTCGAGGTGTTGCGTGGGGCCAACTCCACTCTATTTGGTCCCGCGGATCCGGGCGGTTCGGTCAACTTTGTCAGCAAGCGGCCACTGTTTGAGCGGTTTGGAGAGGGCTATCTCTCCTACGGTTCATTTGATGCAAAAGAGGCCGGTGTTGATGTGGGTGACACATTGAACGCTGACGAGACAGTGGCCTACCGCTTTACCGGCACCATCCGAGACAGCGATCGCGAGTACGATCACTCGAAAGACAACAATGGTTTCTTGATGGGCGGCCTGACCTGGGAGCCAACGGATGCCACGTCAGCCAGTGTTATCTTCGATTACCTGAAGCGTGACGACACCCCTAACAGCGGTGGTTATCCGCTTGACCGTGAGTATGATCGCAGCGAGTTCTTTGGTGAGCCTGGCTTTAATTATCATGATGTCGAGCGTACCAGCCTTACCGGACAGCTCACCCATGATTTCAACAACGGCCTGACGTTGCGGGGCAACTTGCGTTACAGCGACCTGACCGACGACTTCGGCTATGTCTATATCACTGACTCTGCGGCGCGAGTTGGCAGCGTGGTGGATCGCGACTACTTTGGTACCGACAACGAAGCTCAGGAGCTGATCGGCAACGCTATTCTGCAATACGATGCCCGCTTTGATCAGGTCGATAGCAGCACGCTCGTGGGTGTCGAGTATCGCGATGCTTCAACCGAAGACAGTTCGTTTTACGGGGATGCGACCTCCATTGATATCGCAAATCCCGTCTTTAGCGGTGCCCCGAGTACCCTGAACGTCTACAGCAGCAATAAGCAGGACTTCACCACCGAGTCGGTCTTCCTGACCCAGAACTTGTCCTTTTATGATCGATTTATCGTGACGGCGGGCGTGCGCAACGATGGCCTGGATATCTCCAGCACGAACATGGCGGGTGACACTGATTCCGCCGACTATTCGGAAAACTCCGTTCGTGGCGCGCTGACCTATCGCGTCACCGACGAAGTTTCCGCTTATGTCAGCATGGTGGAGTCTGTCGCACCGCCCACAGTTGGTGTCGAGCCCGAGAGGGGCGAGCAGTATGAGATTGGCGCGAAATACGCTCCATTCGGTACCAATGCGCTGTTTTCGGCGTCCATTTATGACCTGACCAGAGATGATGTCACTATCTCGGTGGTACAGGACAATGGCGTTATCGAGCGGGAAACCGTGGGTGAGTCCCGCGTGCGGGGTATTGATCTTGAGGCCAAGGCTGAATTGACCGATAGCCTTAGCCTAGCGGGTGGTTACTCCTATATGGAGTCGGAAGTGGTGCGCGACAGCAATGCAGCCAGAGAAGGGAACGAGTTTACTGCGGCACCCAAACATACGGCGTCGTTGTGGGGCTACTATACCTTGCCACGCCAGGACATGAGTGTTGGCCTTGGCGCCCGTTATGTCGGCTCCTACTACTTTGACGCCGCCAATACGTCCAAGAGCAGTGCGGCCACGCTCTTCGATGCAGCCTTCAGCTACCAGCTCACCCAAGATGCCGACCTGGCCGTCAATGTCAGCAACTTGCTCGATGAGCAGCACGTGGTCGGTTCCAGCACGGCTGATTACTATAATCCGGGGCGCGAAATCAGCGCTAAAGTGAGCTATCGCTGGTGATGTACTTCCCCCGCTTTTAAAGGCGGGGGGAGGCGCTTTACGCTTCTTGAACACCGTCAACGATAAAGACGCGGTAGTCGGCGCCCTGGAAGCGGTGCTTGCGAGCTTCCTGGTAGGCGGGGCTTTCATACCAGGCGCGGGCGGCAGCCATATCGGGGAAGCGCAGAATCACGGCCCCTTCCATGGCGCTGCCTTCCAGCACTTCAAAATCACCGTAGAAGGCGAGCGGCTGCGGGTCGTGGCCTTCACGAGCGGCTTTCGCCTTCTCGCCGTAGCGCTCCATCTCCTGAGCATCGTGGGTGTGTTCGCGGGTCAGTACGACATAAGCGGGCATTCAGTTCTCCTGATGTCATCGTTAATCAATCCGCTAGAGCATATCACCGCCTAACAGCGGAGCCACATTAGAAAGATCGTTATTCAGCTTTACTGGAAATATCGGCTGTCAGGGGCGGCACTGGTTCAGGCGCTGACGCTATCAACGCCACGGGCTCCAGTTGGTCGTTTTCCAGCGTTGCCAGGATTATCTCGTAACAGTCGTCGATATGGCTGTTGCCCAAATACTTCATGGTGGCGAAGCTGATCCCGCCCGCAATGGCGCTGCCCAGGAAGGGTACATACTTAGACGCACTTTTTGCCGATATCCTGCCAGTCATCCTTTTGAACGTCATCATGAGCAGTTTACGGGTGATGTATTTGCCCGCCATCTTGCTGCCGGTCGTTGAAATGGAGTTCATGACAAATAGCCGGGTCTCTGTATCCAGGCTCTCGATCTGTTCAGGCGATAAGCCAAATTTTTCGTTAATCTTGGGAATTAACCGCAGCAATATGGCGACATCCGACCCGATGTTCACGCCTGGGATGGGAATGATGGCGGTGCCCGCGGAAAGGCCCGAGCTCTTCGTAACCATCGAGCGGCACGATTGCTTGATGGCCTCGAGCTCTTCAAGTGACTCGATCATATAAGGTCCTTTTTAGATCAAACGGAAAAGGCGGCAGCCCAAGCGGCTGCCGCCTTGCTCACGCTGTTGATTTAAGCGTCTTATTCGTCACCTTCATAGGTGACACGCCAAACGGCGTTCGTCAGGTCATCAGCGATGATAAGGGCGCCTTCGGGGTCGATGGTGACGCCGACCGGGCGACCGCGGGTTTGACCCTCTTCAGTCAGAAAACCGGAGACGAAATCAATGGGGTCGCCAGAAGGGCTGCCATCGCTGAAGGGCACAAAGACGACCTTATAGCCAACGGGGTCGGCGCGATTCCAACTGCCGTGCTCGCCGATAAACACACCTTCAGCGAACTCATCGCCCATTTCGGGGGTAGAAAAGGCGAGGCCTAGCGGTGCCACATGCGAACCCAGGCTGTAATCAGGGGCAATCGCCGACTCGACCTTTTCAGGGTCCTGTGGGCGAACGCGGGGGTCGACATTCTGGCCCCAATAGCTATACGGCCAGCCGTAGAAACCACCTTCCTGAACAGTCGTAAGGTAGTCAGGCACCAGGTCGGGGCCTAGCTCGTCGCGCTCGTTGACCACGGCCCATAGCTGGTCAGTGTCTGGCTGAATGGTCAGCGCGGTTGGATTGCGCAGCCCGGTGGCATAAGGCCGATGCATGCCCGTTTCGGCATCAATTTCCCACACCTCGGCGCGGTTAACCTCCGCTGCCATGCCGCGTTCGGTGATATTGCTGTTGGAGCCAATACCCACGTACAAGAATTCACCGTCGGCGCTGGCGGTCATCGCTTTCGTCCAGTGGTGATTGATTTCAGCCGGTAGCTTGGTAAGCTCCTCCGGTGGCCCGCTGGCCTCGGTTTGGCCTTCTTCGTAGTCAAAGCGAACGACCGCATCCTGGTTGGCCACATAGAGATTGTTATCAACTAACGCCAGCCCGTAGGGCGCGTTGAGGTCTTCGGCAAACACCGACTGCTCGTAGTTGCCATCGCCATTTTCATCGCGCAGCAGGGTTAAGCGATTGCCGCTCTCAACAGTGGTGGTGCCCTGGCTTTTGATATATCCGGCAATGAAATCTTTCGGCTTCAACTGAGGCGCGTTGCCGCCGCTACCTTCGGCCACCAGAATGTCGCCGTTAGGCAGCACCAACGTTTGACGCGGTATCTGAAGATCCGTCGCAATGGCGGTAATGGTGTAGCCGTCGGGAACGGTGGGTGACTGGCCCCCCCATTCAGCGGGCTCGGGAATTGTCATGTCGGGCAAAAGCCCGCGTTGCGGTTCAGCAAGGTCAGGGTTTGGGCCGTACTGTTGTGCGTCTTGGGCGCTGGCGCTACCTGCCATCAAAAGCACCGAGAGAGGTGCAGCGTAGAGGCTGGGAAGCTTCATGACTTACCTCCAGTGCCTAGGCGAGAAAAACCGACCCACGTGGCTGTGCCGGCCAATAAAACAACAACAATGGAGAGGGCAAAGCCAGCAGGCATCATGGCCCAGGCGTCCCGCGCATGCGCCAGCGCATTAACAAAAGCCAGTATCCCTGTCAGCAGTAGTAGCGCTGGGTAAATCATGTGCGCCAGGCCGCGGTGCGAAGCGCGAAAGAAGCCAATAATGGCACATAAAAATGCAAGCCCTGTGAATACAAGCCCACCCACGTTTAACCAGGAAGCAAAGGTAGCCCATTGAATATGGTAGGTCGTTGAGTAGGCGTAATCACTTAGCGTGGCGCCCAAAAAGAGAGGGATAGTGCCAGCAAGCAGTGTGGCGTGAAGCGGATTCAGCCCGCTTCGATAAGTGCGATTGTCAGTGGCTGTCACGGCAAACTCCTTATGCTGTTCAAGCTAATTAATTTACCTAGATTGACCGACGCTAAACGCCAAGCCATCCCAGGCAACGACATCATGTTCGTCAGGGGGGAGTATAGTTGACGATCAAAAACTTGCCCAAAGCGAAGCGGGCAGGTGGTTAGCCGCACGTGATGCTCATGAATGCTTACCATAAGAACTCTTTAATGCTGCCACGAGACCGCTTTTTGTGAGGAGATGCGGGGGAAGTCACATCTTACTGAGCATTTCGACCGCTTGATCGAAGTGTCCATCCCGCTCTGCCCAGCGCAGGAACTTCACTTTCTCCACCAGAATTTCCTTGGGTGTCGGTTGTTGGCTAAACAGCGTCATGACTTCTTCGATGTAGTCATTGAGCGGCATATAGCCTTCCCGGGTCGACTGGCCTGGCGTCAGCTCTGTCTGTACGGCGGGAGGAGCGAGCTCGATGAGCTCGACCTTACCCTTGAGCTGTTCGCGTAGGGAGATTGTGTAGGAGTGGATGGCTGCCTTCGTGGCGTTATAGGTAGGCGTACCGCTTAACGGTACAAACGCCAACCCGGAGGAGACGTTCACGATTGCCGCGTCTGGCTGCTTTACCAGATGGTCGGTCAGTGCGTTCGTTAGCCGAATTGGCCCGAGCAGATTGGCAGTGACCGTCTGCTCGGCATCGCTCAAATCGCGGGTGCAGGACACGTCTTCGCGCCGCATAATGCCCGCATTGTTGATCAGTACATTGAGGTTGGGGTGCTCAGCGACGACACGCTCTGCAAAGGTAGTAATGGCTTTTGGGTCCTCGATATCGGCGACCATCGCGTGCATATCGCGCTGACCAGCAATGGTCTCCTCCAGCGTTTCCATGCGCCGACCGGCGACGATGACGGTGTTGCCAAGAGCATTGAAGCGTAAGGCAAGTTCACGGCCAATCCCGGAGCCGCCACCGGTGATAAGCATAGTATTTCCTGATGTTTTCATGGTTTCACTCTCCGTCTATTTGTAGGATTCGATGCCACTATGTTTTAACAATTCGGTGGCGGTGGGGCTTGCCAACACCTGCGCAAAACTTGCCTGATCCTGCAGGTGTGGAGAAACAACTTATCGGCCATGCTAAATTTGAGTCGAGAGGGTGGCTTGAGGAAAGCAGATGAACTCACTTATACAAGCGGTTCAGACATATGCCACGCAACATGCTAATAGCGATGGTTTGGTGTTATCCCGTGTGCCGGGGCTTAGTATGATGTGTGTAGAAACCCCCGCTGGTGACTTGCAATCGATATATAAACCGCTGGTTTGCCTAGTGTTACAAGGGGCAAAGCGGATGATGGTCGGGCGCCAGAATAGAGTGGTAACTGCGGGGGAATCCGCGATCGTGAGCGCGGATATGCCTGTCGTCGGGCGGATAGTCCAGGCGAATCCGAGCGAGCCCTATCTGGCGGTCGCGGTCGAACTGGACATGGTTATCTTGCGCGAGCTTGCCGCTCACTTAGGGACGCCGCGGCCACAGCGGCCATCTGAGATGCAGACACTATTTGCTGAAGATACCGAAGCCGAGGTGATTGACTGCGTATCACGGCTGATGAAGCTGCTGGATCGCCCTGACTCAGCACCGCTTCTACGCCCGGGTATCATGCAGGAGTTGCACTATTGGCTGCTATCGGGCCCTCATGGCATCGCTTTGCGGGGTATTGCCGACCCTGATAGCTACGCGAGCCGTCTTGCCGCTGCCATTGACATCTTGAGAGCCGAGTACACATCGCGCGTGCCGGTGGAGCAATTGGCGACAAAGGCAGGCATGAGCCTCACCTCGTTTCATAAGCACTTCAAACACATGACGTCGCTTACGCCGGGGCAGTACCAGCAACGGCTGCGCTTGATCGAAGCGCGCCGCCTAATGCTCCATGAAGGGTGTTCCGCGAGCCATGCTGCCTTCGAGGTGGGGTACGAAAGTGTTTCTCAGTTCACTCGCGAATACGGTCGCCTTTTCCAGCTGCCGCCAAAGCGTGATGCGCTGCGCTTTCAAAAATCCAGCGAGGCGAACAGCAGTCATGCAGCGGCGTCGCAACGACTAGGTGCCTGAGCCTTCTGCAGGCACGTCAGTGCCAAGCTGTGCGTGTTTATCGATTGGGTCGTGGCGTTGATGGCGCAGCACGCACCTACGGTTGATCGACGGGGAATAGACGTTTGAGAGGTGAGCGGGGCCGCGTTGGCTGATTCGCCATGATGCGCGCCAGGCGCTCGAGGGCCAGTTCGAGCCGCTCAATCAAGCCCTCCAACAATACCCGACGGTCGGCGGGTACGTCGCCGTAAGCCTTTATCGCCTCATCCAACTGCTGGCCTGCTTCACGAATCCCTTGGGGTGGCCGCCCGTTGGCGCTCGCTTCAAACCCCTCTGCCAGCGTGCGCAACAGGTGGTGGTGGGCGTCGCGAATGAACGGGTGAGGTGCATCATCCAGCCGGTCACGCAGGCGCAGCGTTGCAGTGCCCAGGTCGAGCCCGGTCAAACCAAGAATAAACAGATGGCGCTGGTCCTCTGGCAGCATGTCGTCGTGCTGGGCCAGCTGCAGCAGGCGGTCTGCCATGTGACCGCTGAAACGGGTCTCGGCGTCGCGAATCGAGCGTCGTCCAAGCTCGTGTATATCCCGGGATATGGCCTTGATCAGACGCCGCCGCCTGAGCCTTGCGCCAAGGCCTGGCAGCAGCCGAAAGCCCATGACCACAGCGCTCAGCCCGATTACTACCGCCACCACCCGGTTGGCGAAACTGTCGAACGAGAAGTCCATGCCGTTGCCGGGCATGGTGAGCAGGATATTGAAAATGGTAAATGCCAGGCAGTAACCCATGGTCGCTGGGTTGGTGGCGCCCAGCAGGCCTAGAAACAGCGGCGTGCCAAACAGCATGGCCAGCATCGGGAAGCCGTTGGCCTGTGAGAGCAGCACGTGACCGAACAGAAAGGCGCTGGGGATTGCCGCCAGCATGCCCTTGTAGAACATCATGGTAATCGCCAGGGGATTGTCACGGCTGGCGAAGAAGGCGGAGAAGAGCGTGCCCAGCATCATCGCGATCATGGCGCTTTGCCAAGCAGTGACAATCCAGAAGGTTGCCAGCAGCGAAAATAGCAGCCCCGAGCGTAGGGCGTTGATACTGGCGGCGAGGTGGTCACGGTGCCAGGCCAGTGGCGACGAACGAAGCTTGTGGCTCGCCGGTGAGGCTATCGCCTCGCGGGCGTCGAGCATGATCATGGCGTGACCGATGGATTCACGTAGCCCCAACCGGAGACGACGATCGAGAGGGGCTAAGCTGGCCTCTTCCTCACTTTCATGAACCCTATGGCGTAACGCCTGCAGGGCTTTTCTAGCCTCAATGACTCCTTTGACGTGTTCAGCATCGCGAAAGCCTTTTGCGACCTCGCCCGCGAGTTCGATACTTTCAGGGGCAAGGCGGTCGGCGTGGTCGTGCATCAATTGGTGAAGCGCCTGCAGGTTGGCGAAAAAGCGTAATGTGCGCCGCGTTAGAACATGAGTAGCACGCACTCGGCCGGGGCCCACCGGGCCTTCAAAACGAGCGGCCTGGCTATCGGTTTCAAGCAGCGTTAACGGCCCTAGACTGCTGCGCAGGGCCTTCTGCATGGCTGGAATATCGTCACTGGCTTCTAAGCGCAGGGCAGCATGCTCGAAGGCTTCATTGATGACGCTGTCAGCCTGGGTGGCAAGGTGGGTGCCTACATGGGAAGGCCAAAGCAGTGAGCTGACCAGCATGGCGCACACTGCGCCAAGCCCCAGTTCTGAAAGGCGTGCCACGGCGATGTCGAAGATGCCAGCCGGGGTGCTGCCACTGGAGATCACCACGATCAGCATCGCGGTCACGGCGGCCATCAGGCAACCATAGGTGTAGTTGTTACGCCACAGCGAACCGACATAAGTGCACAGCATGATCCAGCCGGTCAGCACGATAAGCGCAGGTATTCTGGCCTGGGCAAAGAGTGCCATGATCGTGATACCCGCCACTGCGCCGATAAAAGTACCGACAAGCTGGCAGATGCCTTTTTCGACCACCATGCCACTCATGGGTCGGATCTGGAGAAATGCTGCCGAGATCAGTGCCCAGTAAGGGCGCTCCAGGTCGAACAGCAGCGCGATGTAAAGCGCGAGCATCATGGCCAGGGTCGTCTTGATGGCGAATTTGACCGCCGTGGCGTTGGGTGTCAGGTAAGTACTAAGAAACGGTGACATGGGTCACTCGGGCTGTTGGGTCGAGAGTTCGTCGGTAGACTCGGCTGGCTCGACGCGTACCGTGGCCGTCATGCCAACGCTCAGCAGCGTGTCATCGGGCACCTCGTCTAGTGCGATGCGCACCGGTATACGCTGCGCCAGTCGCACCCAGCTAAAGGTGGGCTCCACCTGCGGTAGCAATTGCTGGTTGAGGGTCGTGTTGCTATCGGCAATGCCGCGGCCAATACCGACGACGCGTCCTTCCAGGTGTGTATCGCCATTCATCAGCACGACCTCGACCGGCGCGCCAACCTGGATAGAGGGCATTTTAGTCTCTTCAAAGTAGCCCACGACATAGAAAGAGTTTTCGGCAATCAGCGCCATGACCGGGGAGCCGCGATTGACGTAAGTCCCCGTGCTGAGTTGCACATTGAGTATGTGGCCACTGACGGGAGCACTTATCTGGGTGCGCGCCAAATCAAGCTGGGCGCTGGCCAGTTCCGCTTGGGCCTGTTGCAAATCGGCTTCGGCAATCCGCGAGTTGATCTGGGCGATCTGCTGGTTCTCTGCGCTAATCGCTCGATTGTTGCTCAACTGGTTGCGACGGCTCTCTTCGGCACGGCTTAGTTCCAGCGTTGCCTGGCGATGATTGACCGTGGCCTGGGCGCTATTCGCCGCTGCCTGGTAACGCGTGTCATCGATCTCAAACAGCGTATCGCCCTGGGTTACATGGTCGGTGTCAGCGACATTTAGGCTGCGCACCCAGCCGGAGACATCCGGTGCAATAGTGACGACCTCGGCGTGAACGCGAGCGTCGCGGGTCCATGGGGTATAGAGATAGTACCGCCATAGCCAGGCACCGGCGGCGATGGCAATGGCAACGATGATCAAGGTGAGCAAAATACGAAGCGAAGGGCGCATCAACGGTTCTCTCAAGGGCTGTCACAAGGACTGTATTAAAGGCGTTCAAGCAAGACGGTAAACAGGAAGGTGGTCGCCGCCATTAAGATGACAAAAAGCGAGATATCGAACCAGGCTTCATACCAGAGTGCGTACTCGCCAACCATCCAGTGCAGCAGTGAGCGAATGACCAGTGTGCCGATAAAAGCAATCAGCGCGTAGATCAGCAGTGGACTGAGATAGATGCCGCCAACGGCAATTTCTTGAAGACCCATAACATCCTTACGTGGCAGGGTGTTGATAATGATGAAAGTAATATTAGCCTGTTAACAATAGATGGGTCAGGTATTTTGTCTCCCTTTAATACTCGGAAAAAATGATGAAGTCGAACAGGGTTAGCGACGTTATAAGCCCTTTATCCTTGCAAATACTTCCCTGGTAACCGTTCGGCCAGATACTCCATAAATAAGCGAGTGCGTTGAGAAAGCGTGGCTTGTCGGTAGTAAACGGCGTTGACCGCTTGAGTCTGCAGCTCGGTGTGGTCGGGCAATACGTCGATCAGTGACCCCTTCTGGCGGGGAGCGATGGTCATAAAGTCGGCCAGGCAAACAATCCCTTCTCCGGCGATGGCCAGCTCTATTAGCGTGCTGCCGCTGGAGGCCGACAGGGTAGGTGTGATGTGTAAACGCTTGCCGTCGGCGCCGGTGAGCGGCCACTGATTAAGGTGTTCTAATTGACTAAAACCCATCAGGCTGTGTTGCGTTAATTCATCAATGTTTTGCGGAGCACCGTGGCGTTCAATATAGGTGGGGCTGGCGAGAAGTCGCAGCGGACTATGGCCCAGCAGGCGGGCGTGAAGGGATGAGTCTTCCAAATCGCCGATGCGAATGGCTAAATCGACCCGCTGTTCCAGCAGGTCGACAAACCGGTCGTGGGTATCCAGTTCCAGCGTAATACCGGGGTAGCGGGCGCGGAACTCGCCAATCACCGGCACAATCACGAACTGCATAAAACTAGGGGCTGCGTTGACCCGGAGCCTGCCTTGAGGCTGGTTGTGGCGATCCAGCATGGCTTCTTCGGCCTCTTCCACGGCGGCCAGAATACGGCGGCAGTGGTTCAGAAATGTTTCGCCCTCTTCCGTCAGTTCCAAACGGCGCGTGGTGCGACGCAGTAGTGTGGCACCGAGTTTCTGCTCTAGACGATTGAGTGAGCGGCTCACCCCGGAAACAGTGATGCCCAGCCGCTCGGCGGCGCCGGTGATTGAGCCGCTATCCACTACTGTCACAAAGGCTTGCTGCTCTTCAAGGGTACTTTTCATGATGTGTTTCTCATAAAGTGCTTTTCACAACGTTCTCAAACCCCTTAATGGTCAGTGATGAGCATTGTTGATTTTAAATCAAAAGTGTCTTGCCGCAGCATCGCTTCTTTTTTTTCGCCATAACTCCCACAATACGCGCCATTAACATCATGTCTACTTTCGTTAGCGATGATGGTGAACCTCTTTGGGAGAAATTGCTAAATGAAGATCCTGCTGATTAATGGTGGTAAAGCCTTTGCACACTCTGGCGGTGAGCTCAACAATACGCTACACGGCGTGGCGGTGAGTACGCTGACGGAGATGGGCTACGAAATTCGTGAGACGGTCATTGATCAAGGCTACGATCTTGAAACCGAGGTGCAAAACTACCTATGGGCAGACACGATCGTGTACCAGATGCCTGGCTGGTGGATGGGCGCGCCCTGGATCGTGAAGCGTTACATTGATGAAGTGTTCACCGAGGGTCACGGTTCGCTTTACGCCAGTGATGGCCGCAGCCGCCAAGACCCAACCAAGCAGTATGGCAGCGGTGGTTTGCTACAGGGCCGTCGTTATATGTTGTCGCTGACCTGGAACGCCCCCTTGGAAGCGTTCGAAGAGCCGGATAATTTCTTTGAAGGGCGTGGCGTGGATGGTGTTTATTTCCCGTTCCATAAATCTCAGGAATTTATCGGTCTAGAGTCGCTGCCGACGTTTATTGCCAACGATGTGATGAAAGTACCGCAGGTAGACCGCAACCAAGCCGATTACCGCGACCATCTGCGTAAAGTACTTGGCTAAGCTTTGTACGTCATATGTCCCTAAGCACGACTAAACCGGTAACGAATTTTAGGTAGCGTACGAGCGACAGAGGGAAGGCGGGTTACCATCACCAGCGCCGCAATAGTGGCATACATCGCCCACTCCTGCATATCGGCGCGTACCACCCAGAAGAAGTGCAGCAGTACCAACCCCAAAATGGCGTAGGAAAACTTGTGCAGCGGTTTCCAGCGTTTGCCTAAGCGCTTCATCGCCCAGCGGTTGGACGTGGCGCCCAGTACGGCAAGGCCGATCAGCGCGATCATGCCGACAATAATGTAGGGGCGTTTAACGATTTCGCTGCCTAGCAGCGCCCAGTTAAGCCCCAGAATAAACAGCGCGTAGCTGAGCATATGCAGGGTGGCGTAGGCGAGTGTCCAGAGACCGAGCTGGCGCCGGATCAGCGCAAAGCCTTTCCAGCGGGTAAGCTTGGTAAGTGGGGTAAGGCTAAGGGTGAGCAGCAACATCCACAGCCCGCCGATACCGATATTCAGCAGTAGGTAGCGTCCAGGCTCGGGGCCGGCAGCGTTAGTCGCTACCTGCCAACTCCAGAACAGCAGCGGTGCTAGCGCGGCCAGAAACACGCCCACGCGCCATGCTAACCATATACGTGGGCTGGCCATTAGTAATTTTCCTTCAAGTTCATACCCGCATAGAGCTCGGCGACTTCGTCGGCATAGCCATTAAACATTAGGGTATCAATGGTGTTGGGGTTGAAGAGGCTGTTGGGCAAACGACGCTCGGTGGCTTGGCTCCAGCGAGGATGGTCAACCTCGGGGTTAACGTTGGCGTAAAAGCCGTACTCATCAGCGGCGATCTTCTGCCAGGAATTCACCGGCTGCTCTTCCACCAGCGATATCCGCACAATCGACTTGATGCTCTTGAAGCCGTATTTCCACGGCACGACCAGCCGCAGAGGGGCGCCGTTTTGGTTGGGCAGTTCCCGGCCGTACATGCCCATGGCCAGTAGCGTTAGCGGGTTCATGGCTTCATCCAGGCGTAAGCCTTCCACGTAGGGCCAATCAATGATCGAAAACGAGGAGCGCTGCCCGCGCATTTGCTCAGGATCGACGAGGGTTTCAAAGCGTACGTATTTGGCTTTGCTGGTAGGGTCGGCGCGTTTGATGATTTCGGCCAGTGGAATACCCAGCCAGGGAATCACCATCGACCACGCCTCCACGCAACGCAGGCGGTAAATACGCTCTTCAAACTGTGACGGTTTGGCGAAGTCCTCTAGGGCAAAGCGACCGCCGTTGTTAACTTCGCCATCGACCACCACGCTCCAAGGTTCCGTCTTCAGACTGCCCGCATGGCGGGCAGGGTCGCCCTTGTCGGTGCCGAATTCGAAAAAATTGTTGTAGCCGCTGGCATCATCAAAGGGGGCGATCTTGTCTTTTTTGGGGTCGCTGGGCGTAATCGCTTCCCACTGAGTCTCGCTGATTTTTTCCTTCAACCACGCTGGCGCATTGCCATCAGGAACATCCGAATAATCGGCATTAGCTTGAGCGTGGCCGGAAAGGGCCAGCCCCGCACCCAAGCCCGCCATACCCCCCATGAAGCGTCGGCGGGAGAGGTAAATAGATTCCGGCGTGACATCGGATTCGTGTAAGTCACTCGGTTTGGCAATCTTTATTAGCATGGGGTGTCTCCACTAGCGATGGATAAGGTGTGTGTTACTACTGTGACCAGTTTGTACAAGATTTATCACAGTTAACTCTCCAAATTATTACGTTTTTTAAACGTCGGCTCAGTGGGGGTGTATACCGGCAAGCGTATGCAGAAGGACGCTCCCCCAGGGGCGCGGTTTTCCACACGGATATCACCTCCCTGAAGGGTCATGATTCTGCGCGCAATTGCCAGCCCGAGCCCTGCATGGCCAGAGCCGCTCGAGGCTTCACCTCGATAGAAGGGATCAAAAATATGCGGCAGATCCTGTTCTGCAATGCCCGGGCCACTGTCTTGCACGTAAACCTCCGGTTTGCCGCCCGTCTGACCAACCACGACATCAATACGGCCGCCAGGGGGACTGTAGGTAATGGCGTTGCTGATCAGGTTGTCCAACACTCGTTCGGTCATGGCGAGATCGGCATAGGCGGTGGGCAATGCCGGATCGCCGCTTAGGCTTAGCGTTAACTGACTCTCCTGGGCGGCTTGACCGTGCTTCTGAACCACATCGTGCACTAGCTCTGCGAGTGGGAAGGGTTCAGGCACCGGCTGCTTTTCCCTCGCCTCAAGCGCAGCAAGCTCGAAGAGCTCATCCACCAAACGGCTTAAGTTGCGACCCTCTTTGAGGGCTATATCGAGAAAGCGATCCTGCTCCTGGGGGCTGAGGCGGTCACGTCTTAATTTGAGGCTTTCGATATAGCCTTGCATGGAAGCCAGCGGCGTTCTCAAGTCATGGGATACCTGGGCAACCAAGCGGCGACGCTGGGCGTCCTTTTCCTTCAACTGTTCAATCTGATAGGCAATCCGGTTGGCCATATCGTCGAAGGATGCCCCTAGGTAATCGATTTCGTCGCGTACCACGGGCCGCTTGTCGCGCCATCTTGTCGTGTTAAAACCAGCGCTGGGCGAGTTCTGATTCATATTGCTGTTTTCAAATTCTGCTACCAGCCGCGTCAACGATCTCAATCGGCGGGTCAGTAGGTGGAAAATAGTCAGTCCCGCGACCATTGCTACCACCAGGCTAACCAGCAACGCCCAGGCGCTCATTGCGAGTATTTTGCCGCCACGGGCCATGGTTTCCGCCGCATCGTATTCCTCACCCCGCAACACCACATAAAGATACCCTTCCGGCTTATTGGCGGAGGGCACCGGGGTAACGGAAAAGACTTTCTGCCGATCATGGCTGCGAGGGTCATCGCCGAGTAGCGGGTAAAGGCTCATGTCATCCATTAGCCTGCTGATGGGCGCCAGGGAGACCTGATTGCGTTTGATTTTCGCCGGGTCTGCCGAATAGGAGAGGATAGTGCCATCGAGATCCAGCAGGTAGATCTCGATACTAGGGTTAATGGCCATGTAGAGGGCGAACAGTTCTTCCATGGCGCTACGGTCAAGTTCACCGTCGCGGACTAGGTTCCTGTCAGACACTAAGTTCTGGGCCAGATCCTGATGCAGTGCCTGATTGACTGACGCACTGTATTCACGCAGCGAATACAGGCTGATAAAGGTGTACAGCAGGCCGACGGCCAGCAACAGCAAAAACAGGCCGAGGGCGAGCCGGGTGTAAAGTGTTTTCAGCATGGTTTTTTCAGCATGTTTTATTCGCGGAAGCGATAGCCCACCCCCCAAACCGTCTGGATAAATGTCGGGTGAGCGGAGTCCGTTTCGATCTTACCGCGCAGCCGGTTGATGTGGGTATTGACGGTGTGCTCGTAGCCTTCGTGGCTGTAGCCCCACACAGCGTCGAGTAGTTGAACACGACTAAATACCCGCCCGGGATGGTTGGCAAAGTGCCAGAGCAGATCAAACTCCCGCGCGGTGAGTTCGACGGCTTGCTCGTGTATAAACACTCGCCGCCGAACGGGATCAATACGTAGTCCATCGGTGATTAACGCTTCACTGCAGGTTTCCGCGACGGGCGTGGATGCCATGGCATCCACGCGTCGGAATAAGGCCTTCACCCTGGCAGAGAGTTCGGCCACGCTAAAGGGCTTGGTGAGGTAATCATCTGCCCCGATTTCCAGGCCCAGTACACGATCCAATTCAGTACTTTTAGCCGTGAGCATCAGTACCGGAACGTAGCCTGGGCCAGCGCGGATTTCGCGGCAAACTGACAGCCCATCGATGCCAGGTAACATCAGATCAAGAACCACCAGGTCGATTCCCCCTTCACGAAAACGTGCAAGCCCGGTATCACCCCGCTCATAAAGAACGGGGTTCATGCCGAGTTCGGCGACGTGTATACGGAGGAGCTCCCCAATACCCGGGTTATCCTCGATAATCAGTACGTTTCGTGTCATAGGCGCCTGGCATTTAAATGCCCTAGATAAGTGTGTGGCCGAGGCTTACATGCCTTCGCTTTCCATGTCCTCTTCCATTTCCATATCGCCCTCGGACATGCTGTCATCTTGCATATCACTGTCTATGGAATCGCCCATGGAATCGCTCATGGCGTCACCCATTGAGTCGGCCATATCGTCCGAATTCATGTCGCTATTTTCCATCGACTCATGCATGTTGTCTTCCATCATGCCCTCGTCAGACATTTTCTCATCGGCATGGCTGGTCGTTGCTATCAGGCTGAGTAGACAGATGGCAGCGAAGGTAGTGAACTTGTTCATCGTGAGTTCCCCAGGGTTTTAAGTCTGCCATGCTGGCAGGCTTAAAATCATTTTCGATACTCACCATCACAGTAGAATCACGCAGTGTTAAAGAGTGTATCGCGCAAATCTCACAAAAGTGTCACGGGCGGCCGAATGATAGTGCGATAACCACACCAACTCCTTTATTTCAAAAAGCTGGTTGCAACAAGTTAGTTTCACCAAGGAGTCCCCATGGCATCTACCCGCCGTGAACTGATATCACTGATAGAGCAGGGCGTAATACCGCCTGAAGAGCTGACGCGCGCGGTGCAAGCCTCTGGGCTGTACCCATCAAATCGCGCCTGGGCCGTGTTTGTTGATCGATTGCTACTGTGGCTAGGCGGGCTGGCGTTGGCCTTCGCGGTGCTGTTTTTCGTAGCTTATAACTGGGCCGAGATGGGCCGTTGGCTGCGCTTTGGCGTGGTACAGGCAGCGTTGGTGCTGGCGGTAGTTGTCGCCATTTGGCCCAAGGCCAGCCCGATGGTTCAGCGTGTGGCGCTAACATCGGCCACTTTATTGGTGGGCGTGCTGTTGGCGCTGTTCGGGCAGGTGTACCAGACCGGTGCCGACCCGTGGCAGCTATTTTTTACCTGGGCAGTGCTGACGCTGCCCTGGGTATGGGTGGCACGTTTTGAGCTGCTGTGGGTGCTTTGGCTAGGGTTATTGAATTTGGCTATCGGACTCTATTTCCGCACCTGGGGCGGGCCGTTTGGCGTTTTGGCCAGTAGCGATGCCGCACTTTGGGGGCTGTTTGGGGTTAACACCCTGGTATTAATCATCTGGGAGTGGGGTGCTTGTTACCGGGGCTGGCCACGGCAGTGGGCACCACGCTTGCTCGCGGTGGGCAGTGGGGTGCCCATGACGCTGTTAGCGGTGACGTTGATCGCTGATGTCGGCCTCGTGTGGTCGCCAGTGCTGGTGATTTATCCGCTCTGGTTGGCGGCGCTGTATAGCATTTACCGCTATTGGCGGCCTGAGCTGTTTATGATTGCGGGCGGCTGTGTCTCATTGATAACGGTGACCACGCTGTTACTTGCGAGGCTGTTGCTCTGGGAAGGTGATTGGCAGGAGGGAAGCCTACTGTTGATCACCATTGCGGTACTGGCGATGGGCGCCGGGGCCGTAGTATGGCTGAAGCGGCTACATCGGGAGCTTTCCCAGTGACGAACAACGTTAATGATTTAAGCGTTAGGCTCAGCCAAGCGGGTATTCTGTTAAACGAGCCCACTTCCCCAGCGCAACTGCAAACGCCTTGGTTCGTACGGGCATTACAGGCCTTTTCAGGCTGGTTGGCGGCGCTGTTTCTGCTCGGTTTTATCGCCATGGGCGTTGTGTTTGTGGTGGAGAGCCCAGCGGCGTCTATGGGCTTGGGTCTAGCGATGATCGGTGCGGCTTATGGGCTGTTTCGCCGGGCTCGCAGCGATGTGCTGGAACACCTGGCGCTGGCTATTAGCTTGGCTGGGCAACTGCTGGTCGCCTGGGCATTGGTGGCGTGGTGGGAAGCCTCTCCTGACTCGCTTTGGGCGCTGCTGGGGTGGTCTCTCTTTGGTTTACAGTGTGTATTGGCACTGATAATGCCAAGCCAAGTGCACCGCGGTTTTTCTGCCTTTGCCGCCAGCTTGGCTCTCTATATGGCGTTGGCAACGAGTGCTATGGCAGCGGTGGCGAGCGGACTTGTGCTGCTTGCGATCACGCTGCTTTGGCTGAATGAGTTTCGGTGGCCTGGGCGTTTTAAGGATGTGCAAGCGTGGGGGTACGGCTTGCCGTTGGGCCTGTTGGTCATTCAATGGCTGGCTCATAGCGGGCAAGCGTTACCGCTTCTAAATGACATGACGGATAGCGCTTGGGCGGGGTTAACGCCGTGGTTAAGTGTTGCATTGTTAGCGCTGGCGTTGCTGCTGGTTTTTCTTAGCGTGTTTCAGCGCTTTTCTTCATCCAGGGGGCGCTGGGCGGCCTACCCTTGCGCGGCCGCACTGCTCATCGTGTCATTTTATGTGCCGAGTGTCGGGCAGGGCGTGGTGGTGATGTCATTAGGCTTTGCCATTGGTCATCGTGTGCTGGTGGGCGCTGGTGTGCTGTCGCTACTGTTGGGGATTGGCAGTTATTACTACTGGCTGGAGTCCACGCTGTTGCTGAAGTCACTCACGCTATTGGTAATAGGAGGACTGCTACTGTTATTGCGCTGGGCGTTACGCCAGTGGTTAAGCACACCGGTTGCCACGCCAGACGATGGGAGCTTAGACCATGATGCTGAGCGTTAAGTGGTACCGGGCTCTTGTCATTGCGACTACATTGCTGATCCTGACAGTGGTGAACGGGTCAATCTGGCAGAAAGAGCGCCACTTAGCAGAAGGCGAAGTCGTTTATCTGGAGCTGGCGCCAGTCGACCCGCGCTCGTTAATGCAGGGCGACTACATGGCCCTCAACTTTGCACTTAGCAACGATATTCAGCGCGCGCTGCAAAGCCACCATGGCAGCGACACTCCAAAAGCGCATGATGGCTACGCTATCGTGCGCTTGGACGAACAGCGCATTGGCCATTTTCAGCGATTGGCAGACGGCGAGGGCACGCTGGGTAACGACGAACGGCAACTACAGTATCGGCTGCGCAATGGTCAGGTGCGCTTGGCCACCGATGCATTCTTTTTTCAGGAAGGCGATGCTGAACACTATGAGACTGCTCATTACGGCCAGTTTCGTGTGAATACCAAGGGCGAGCCATTGCTGGTTGCTTTGCATGATGATGAGCTGGATCGACTGGGTGAAATAGCTAAGTAATGACTAGCCAGCAAGGCTTTTTGCTTGTTCTTAATGGCTTGCTCTAGTAGCCGGGTGACCATGCTACGCCTTGCACCATGCAGAAAGGTAGGCTGTAATTCGTCCTCCCGCTGACAAGGATGGCCCTGTGATGCAGGTTGGGCTGGCTAGTCATTAGCCTGTCGGCGGTCGGCAACGTGGCCCACCTACTTCACTAAGGTATTTATGAAAGTAAAAAGCTCGTGGTTCGCATGGTGTTTGTTGGTGGTAGCACTAACTTTTTCCAGCCTATGCGCAGCGCAAACTCAAGGAGGAGAGAGCGAGAGCAGTCGATGGTTTACCGTCGACGCCTTGAACTCGGGGCTCGGCGAGCCGCCCGAAGAAGCGAATCGGGTGACGCCCCGTGAGTCAATCAGGAGTTTCCTGGAGCTGACGGATCAAGAGGAGTATGAAGCCGCTGCCCATATACTCAATCTTGCCGAATTCTCGGAAGCAGAGCAGCCAGAGCAGGGGCGTGAACTGGCCCGGCAATTGGCCGAGATTTTCCAACGTGGTGAATGGCTGACTGTTTCTGATCTGCCGGGGCGGGAAGACGCTGTTATTGAAGACTCTTCGGGCCAAAACCCGCGTGTCGGTGAGGCGCGCCGCAATATCGAAGTCTCCTCTATGCAGGCCAGTGGAGAAACTTACGATATTCGTCTAGGTAGGTATCGGGTCGGTGATCAAGAGCCCGTCTGGCTGATCATGCCCATTAGCGTGTCATATATTCCGGTGCTGTATGAGCAGTACGGTCCGTCAATGCTGGAAGGCTACATCCCAGAGCGCTTCCAGGCGTCGTTTGGCCTTTTGCGGATTTGGGAATGGATCGCCATTCCGCTCTTTTTGCTGTTCGTCGGCATGGTGGGGTGGGGCGTTCATCATCTGATAGGGGTGATGTCGAAATGGCTGCCTTCGGGCGTGTCGAGCATTTTTGCCAGCCAGATTGGCATGCCCGCAGCGCTGATTGTGATGTCATTGGTCACCCAGGTACTGCTGGATTATGTCGTGTCATTTTCGGCGGTCGCCACGACGACCTTTCGAGTTCTGTTAATCAGTATTCTTGCCTGGGGAGCTGGCACGATTGCGTTGCGCTTGGTAGATACGATTATGCTGCGTTTAACGCGGCGATTAGTGGGCGAAATTGATGACACGAAACCTCGAGACGAGCGCAGGCTGCTAACCTCTCTCTACGCGCTGCGCCGTATTATTATTCTGATCACCGTGACCGGTGTATCGATTTATATACTGGGACAGATTCAGCTCTTTGAATCCCTCGGCCTTTCTATTCTGGCCTCTGCCAGTGTGTTAGCGGTACTGGTGGGTGTCGCGGGTCAAACGGTGCTGGGTAATATCCTGTCGTCGTTTCAGCTGTCGTTTGCCAAGCCTATTCGTATTGGCGATCTGGTGATTTTTGAAGGCCAGTGGTGTTATGTAGAAGGCATTTTTTACACCTTTATTCGCTTAAGGTCATGGGACGAGCGGCGTTTGATTGTGCCCGTCACCTATTTTACGTCTAAGCCTTTCGATAATTTGTCGGTGAAGAGCACCAAGATGTATCGGACGCTAGAGCTGACACTCCACCTCAGTGCCGATATAGGGTTGTTAAGAGATAAATTCCTCGAAGTAGCCAAAGAGGAAAATAGTGTTATCGAACACCATAAATTGCTGTGTTACGTGACCGCTCAAACAGGAACGGCACAAACTGTCACCTGTTACCTTATGACGTCAGACCCGCTAGCGGGCTGGACGGCAGAGATGAACGTGCGAGAGAGGCTATTGGCGTATATCCGTGATAACCATCCAGAGTGGTGGCCACGTGAAATTGTGGTGATTAGTCACAACGATATTGCTCGTGGGGCGCAAGGAAAAAGCTCGGGGGAAGTGGATAGTGTTGAGGTAAAACCATCTGAATAAAGGGTGTTTGTGCAGCGGCAGATGAGGCTTTCGCGCAGATGATAAATAGACCGCCTAAGAAGTCAGGGATTGTTTTTAGATGCCTTTAGATATCGTGCAGCGTTTGATACCCGGCTGGGGCGTTACTTATGGCCCACCGGGCGATGGCCCTTTTCCAGCCCTCATGTTGCTGCATGGTTCTGAAGGCGCATGGGCGGGGTGGAGCCATCGTGACGCGATGCTATTCGCAGCCCATGGCTTCTTGGCGTTCCCTTATGGTTACTCAAGCGGCGGTAATGCATGGAACGCGGGGCATATTATCGATTACCCACTGGATCGCAGCGTGGAGGCATTTAAAGCCCTACGAGAACTCCAGTTCGTTGATAAGCGGGTAGGGCTGTATGGCATCTCACGCGGCGCCGAGCATGCGTTATTGCTCGCCTCCCTAATGGCAAGAGATAAGATCGAAGGCGCACCTGATGCTATCGCCGCCCACAGCCCACCAGATGTTGTGTGCGGGGCCTTTGATGCACGTAATTTTCGCGATGGAGGGGATCCAGGCTGGCAAGCCTGGGATGTCAGTAAACGCGCCTGGACATGGCGTAATAGTCACGAAGACTTACTGCCGACCACGCCGATCGAAATCGAACGCTACCCTGGGCCGCTGCTGCTTTCCCATGGCACCAAAGACCGAATGTGGTCGGTGGAGATGACCAAGCGCCTGGAAGAACGCCTGCACGAGCATGGCCGTTCCCCAGAAGTGCACTACTACGAAGGTGAAGATCATATACCGAGTAGCTCAGGGCAGAATAAGCATCACGAGTTGCTCCTGGGTTTCTTTTCAAAACACCTGTAAGTCACCGTTCATTATTTTCCCATTCAAAAAGCCCATCTCTGTAGTTAAGAGGCGTAACTGTGATGATGGCTGCCTTTGGGCTTTAAGCAAAGATCCTACTCATTGACAGGGTACAGTGACTATCGAAGATAAATCACTGAGTGCTGTCATAACGCTCTACAAGTGTTAAAAAACCGTCTTCGTCAATGAACCCTTTGTCCCCTGTGATATACCAGCGTTGGCCATCCATTTCGTGGATAGCCTGGGCGGTGCGCTGTGGTTCGTTGAGGTAGCCTTGCATTATCTGGGGGCCGCTAATTAACACCATGCCTGCTTCCCCGGTAGGAAGTTCCTCAAAGCTTTCTGGCTTGACGATTTTAAAACTGGTGCCGGGCAGCGGCATACCCACGGTACCTGGTTTGCTGCCGCGCTGTACCTGCTGGTAATTAACGCCCAGAGCGTCGGGTAGATTCACGGAGGCCACGGGGGCAACTTCGGTAGCGCCGTAGCCTTCATAAACGGGCTTGTGAAACTTCAGCTCAAAACGGGCGCGCGCATCCTCGTCGAGCTTTTCGGCTCCGGCAACTACCACCCGTAGGCTTTCCAGCATCATCGGATGCACGGCTGAATTGCTGACAAACATCGATAGGAAGCTGGACATGCTGAACAAGAGGGTGGCTTTGTGCTTGGCAACGGCGCCAGCAATGCCGGGAGCATCGGCGGGGTTGGCATGGCAGATCAGCGGCAACCCTTCGATTAACGGCAGCAACTGGGTCACCGTGAAGCCAAAGACGTGAAACAGTGGCAGCGACCCCATAACTACATCGTCGCTCTGGGTATTGAGCACATCAGAGGTCTGTTTGATATTGGCCATCAGATTGCGATGGCTCAACATTACGCCCTTGGGAGAGCCGTCGCTGCCACTTGTGAACACGATGGCAGCGGTGGCATCAGCATCGTGACTATGGCAGAAACCATGCTGTATCAGCCATGTCGGTAATAAGCGAACGGCTAGCCAGGTACCCAAGCGCTCGGTGGTGCCAATGTCGCTTTGCAGGTGCTCCAGATAGATCACCTGCTTTCCGGTTAGTAATTGGCTGATGTTTAGCCCGCTCTTTTCCAGTTTCTTCACAAACCGTTGTGAGGTGAAGACGACTGCAATTTCCGCCTGGGAAAGCGCAGACGCGAGCACTTCCTGGGGGGCGGTGTAGTTGAGGTTCACCACCGTTTTGCCGGCCAGCAGTGTGGCCATGTTGGCAATGACGCCGGTGCTGCTGGTAGGAAGCAGCAGGCCGACGTTTTGGCCGGGATTGAGTTTGCGAAGACGTTTCGCCAGTAACAGACTGGCGCTTAACGCCTGGCTGGCATTAAGCGGGCTGCCCAGGGTATCCGTCAAGGCAAGGTCGCTAGGCCGACGTTTGACGGTCTGAATCCAGGCGTTGGGTAGCGTCGGCAGTTCGTCCATGGCTCGCTGCCAGGAGCGCGTTGCCTGTTCAAAAATACGCCGTTTAAGCACATCGGCAGAGGTATCTTTGGGTAGCGGCTTGCCAAACGCGACGATCACCGAACGGTGCAGTGGTGCGTTACGCATCTCTTTTAATTTGCTGGAGGAGCGGGAGAACTGGCTGCCCCATAGGCCACGCAGGTAGAACGGTACGATTTTGACGTCTGGATTTGCCATGTCACAGGCGCGCTCGTAACCACGACGGAATTCGCCCAGTTGACCAGTGCGGCTGATGGCCCCTTCAGGAAACAGACACACCACTTCTCCCGCATTGAGCTGTGAGGCCACATCGGCGAGCGCCTGTTCGGCACCGCTGCCGCGCTCGATGGGAATACAGCCTAGGGCTTTGAAGAACCAGCGGAGGTACCAGCGCTGGTAAACCGATTTCAGCATCACAAAGCGCACTGGGCGAGGGCTGGCGATCTGCACCATGGCCCAGTCCACCCAACTGATATGATTGCCCAGTAGCAGTACGCCACCCTGGGCGGGCAGGTTCTGCAAGCCATGCACATCGACGCGATAGCGGCGGGTCAGCAGGAAGCTCAACAAAAAGCGTACCAGACTTTGGGGCAGTTTGAAGATCGTATAACCGCCGCCCAACATCGCCACGCTAGCGATCAGTAACAGCAGATAGTGGCTATCCACACCCGCCAGCGCGAACAGCGCGGTGAGTACCAAAAAGCCCAGCATGGCGATGTTCTGGATCCAGTTGTTGGCGGCCAGTACGGTGCCTAACTCCTTGTCGGCAGCGTGAAACTGAATCAGTGCATTGAGGGGGACGATAAACAGACCGCCCATGATGCCAATAAAAACAAAATTCACTGCCTGGCTAGCGGGCGTGGTTAACAGCGGCAGGCACCATAAGCCAACGGCCACGCCAATAGCGCCCACGGGGATTAGGCCGGTTTCAATACGGTTGTGAGATAACTTGCTGGCCAACAGTGAGCCCAGCGCAATGCCGATACCGCTGGCGGCTAGAATGCCTTGTAGCACCAGTGTGTTATCGACGTTGAGGGCTTCCTTGGCGTAGGCGGGGAAGGCCGCGAGTAGCACTTGGCCCACTGACCAAAAGGTGGCAAGGCCGATAATGGAGAGCCTGAGGACTGGCTGGCGGGCGATAATCCCCAGGTTATCTTTAAGCGCCGTACCCTTGAGGTAGCGTTGCCAGGTTAGCGGCGTATCGGAGCGGGTGGTTTCATCCAATGGCAGGCGATACAGCGTGATGACTTGGATAGCGCTATTGAGCACTAATAGCCAACCCAGCGGGGCTATTTGGCGTAACAGCTGCGCTGGCGTTTGCTTATCAGACGAGACCCAGGTTTCAAATAGCGCCGTAAAAACCACTGTTCCTGCCAGGATGGCAGCAATGGTGATGGCCTGAATGAGTCCGTTGGCTTCCGCTAGGCGAGGTTTGCCGAACAAGCCTTTTACCAAGCCATATTTGGCCGGAGAGTAGAACGCCGACTGGATGGCGAGAAGTAGCGTCATGGCAAACGCCAACCAAAACCAACCCTGATAGTAAGCAGCGGTAATGCCCAGCGATACCGCTACTGCGGTCCAGGCAGAGACCCGTAGAATACGCACTTTGGGGTAGCTATCGGCTACGTGGCCAGCCGGACTGAACAGCAAGATGAACGGCAGTAGAATCAGCCCATTCACCAGCGCGGTGAGTACTACCTGAGTTTCGCCATCGTAACTTTTGAAAATCGTGTTCTGGATCACGATTTTGTGACCCAGATCCACAAAGGCATTGAGAAAGATAGCGATCAGGTAGGGCCAGGCGCCTGTTACGCGCAGCAGTCGATGCATGAGGTGTCGCCTTGTCATTGCTTGAAAGTCGTGCGGTGCCAGCAGTATACCGCCAATACGCGTATCGGCTTGCGTGAGTTGCTACCCGCTTAGTAAGCCGTCTGGCTACAGCGGATCGTCACGAAAGTGAGCGGCTTCTTGCGCTAGCCACTCGACAAAGCGTGCCACCGCCGCTGGCATTTCACCCTCATCAGGTAGAAGCAGGTCATAGGCGAACGGAGAAGCGAGTGGATACTGCTCCGCAAAAGGGCGTGCCAGAACACCGCTCGCCAGCCGGTCAGCCACCAGCGGGTAGCTGGCGAGTACTACACCTTGCCCGGCAATGGCCTGATCGAGCGCCAGACTATAAAGCGAATAATGGCGTTGATTGGGCGTCTTCTTTATGGCTACTCCGGCGCTTTTAAACCAATCGCTCCAGCTTGGAATGGGATGGCCTGCGTGACTGCACCACTCCACGGTGAGCAGCGTCTGTGCCAGCAAATCGTTGGGGGTCTGTATGCTTGCCTGCGCTAATAGGGAGGGCGAGCAAACTGGAAACAGCGTGTCTTCAAACAGCCGCAGGCTGGTGACACCGGGCCAAGGGCCCTGGCCGTAGCGCAGTGATAAGCGCGCCCTGTTGGACAACCATAGCGGTGGCGTTAAGCGCGCCTCGGCATCTAGCGAGATTTCTATTTCCCGTTCATTCACTTCAAAGTGAGGTAAGCGGGGGAGTAGCCAGAGTTGTAGGAATGAGGGCGGTGCGCTAAGAAGCAATCGAAAGATCTCTTCTGAGTGCTCGGTGACGTTCTGGACGCCGCTGGCGATACGCAAAAGGCCAGCCTGGACATCTTCAGCCAGCATCCGGCCGGCGTCAGTGACATAAACGCCATTGGCGTATCTTTCAAATAGCACTACCCCTAAGTGAGCTTCCAACTGTTTAACTTGTCGACTAACCGCGCCAGGCGTAACCCCTAAGCGATAAGCGGCAGCTTTGAAGCTATTTTCTCGCGCGGCCTCAGTAAATGCGCGTAATGCATTAAGCGGCAGCCTTTCAATTTTCATAGCATGAGTTTTCCTAGGCCTAGGTATATCAAGTAATCGTTTGTAGGCAGTAGCGCTTCCTGATGCAATAGGCGTCTTGATCTTACCGGAGTGCGCAATGAATCATCAAAGGATAGCTGAGCGAAAGCCCGTGGACACCACGGCGGCTTCGCTAATGCTGCTGTTTTGTTTGATATTGGGTTTTCAGCAGGTGGCGATTAAAGGGGTGGCTGAGGATATCTCACCCATCGTGCAGATCGCACTGCGCTCCGCTATCGCAGGTTGCTTGGTGGGGTTGCTCGCCTACTGGCGGGGCATTCACTGGAAGGAGATCAGGCGCCATTGGGCCCCCGGTGTGCTGGTCGGCCTTGGGTTTGCCGCCGAGTTTGCTTTTGTCGCCTGGGGGTTAACGTACACACTGGCCTCGCATATGTCGGTCTTTCTCTATACAGCGCCCATCTTTGCAGCGCTTGGATTGCATCTTTGGGTTCCTGGCGAGCAGCTCTCGACCCGCCAATGGTGGGGCGTTGGCTTGGCTTTTGTAGGCATGGTAATAGCGATGGCACCAAGCGGCACTTACGGCATCGATATTATCATTGGTGACGCGCTAGGCTTGCTCGCAGGACTCTCGTGGGCTGCCACTACTATCGTCATCCGCAGGACATCGCTTTCTGAAGCACCAGCAGAGCTCACCCTTAGTTATCAATTAAGCATAACGGCGCTGTTATTACTGCCGTTCGCGGCTCTTTCGGGGCAATTGTTGAGCGCGAAGTTTACTTCCATAGCTGTCGCTAGCCTTGGCTTTCAGGCACTGATTATCTCGTTTGCGGCTCTGATGCTGTGGTTCACGTTGCTGCGCCGTTATCGTGCGTCGCAGTTGGGCGTGTTCTCTTTTCTAGGCCCGCTTTTTGGCGTCCTTTTTGGTACCCTATTGCTCAACGAGCCGCTCAGTATCAATTTTCTATTGGGGGGTGGTGTTATTCTAGTTGGCATTATCCTGGTGACGCGCTGATTCGTGCGTTGATCACGGCTGTCTTCTCTCCTTTTTTGATTGGCAATGAACTTCCCTTATGAAGCTGAGCGTCTTATGAGTACCGCCCCTTTTCATGCACTGGAATGCCCGCTGGATGGTGAACCGCTTCGGCTTTCGGACAATGTATGGCGTTGTGCGGCTGGGCACAGCTTTGATATTGCCAAGCAGGGGTACGTTAACCTTCTGCCTGTGCAGCAGAAGCGCTCCCATGACCCCGGCGATAGTAAAAACATGGTGGCAGCCCGGCAGCGTTTTTTAAACGCGGGCCTCTACCAGCCCATTGCAGATGCAGTCAGTAACGCCGTACTGCGCCATGTTGATGTGCCGCCTACGTCAAGCAGCTCGCCGCTAAGTTGTCTGGACGCAGGCTGTGGGGAGGGCTATTACCTGCGTCAACTGGCCCGCGCCGCACCAGCCCAGGCATCACTGGCGCTGATGGGGTTAGATATCTCGAAATGGGCAGTGCTCGCCGCGGCGAAGCAGGATAATAAGCAGACGCCGACAAGTCGTTGGGTGGTGGGTAGCAACGCACACTTACCCGTAGAGGCGGGAACACTAAATAGCGTTCTGTGTATGTTTGGCTTTCCTGTATATAGCGAATTTTCCAGGGTGTTAAAAGCCGGTGGAGTGCTGCTCCAAGTTGAGGCGGGGCCAGATCATCTGCGAGAGCTACGGGAAATTATCTATCCCGCATTAAAGCCTGAGCGTTCAAATGAGGGGGGAGTGCCGGAAGGTTTTGTCTACCAAAGCAGCGACAACGTGCGTTACACGCTAACGCTAAAGGGAGCTGAGGAGATCGCCGATTTATTGGCGATGACACCGCATCTTTATCGGGCCAGTGCGGAAGGGCGTGCGCGGGCAGCGGCGCTGGAGACATTAGTCACTACGGTGGATGTGCGAGTAGTACAGTGGCTTCGAGTTTAGCCGTTACTTAAAGCAGAGGCTGTTGATGCTCTGTCGTACTTCTCACATTAGCGTACTTGTCACATTGGCGTATTTGTCACGTTAACAGTGCCCAAACGCAACAAGGCCCGCATAAGCGGGCCTTGTCGTTCGAACCTCGGAAGGTTCGAGCAAATTCTAAAGCGCTATCTCTTGAGAGACTTAGGCTTAGGAAATTTGCTTGATGTTTGAAGCCTGAAGGCCTTTCTTACCCTGGGTAACGTCAAAAGAAACGTTAGCGCCTTCTTGCAGGGTTTTGAAGCCGTCTGCTTGAATTTCAGAGAAATGGGCAAACAGGTCATCGCCGCCGTCAGAAGGAGCAATAAAACCGAAGCCTTTAGTATCGTTAAACCACTTAACTGTGCCAGTAGACATAGTAAAAATCCTTTCGCGCAATGCGCTTTGTAAAGTTCCTGGTATCACCCAGATTAATAGCGGATAAAACAAGGAATACAATTACAGTCTTGCCGAAAGATTTTGTACACGTCTATCTCGTACATTTCTAAATCTTTTTCGTACACTTCTGAAACCATGCTTGCTTGCTAACCAACTGGCGCTACAGTGTCATGAAATGTAGCTCGTGTCAAACCCTTTGCTGATTATCTTACCTTTGCGCTCACTAAACAGCCTCTATTGCCAGCCCACTTTCCACACGCTGTCATCTTTTAAGCTTTGCCAAGGCACAATGAGCTCGCGATGAGAGTACACCGCCTCAATCACGACCTCTACTACGTTCTCTTCTTCATCTCGCAGCAGCTGGGTAACTATAAAGTGCTTCTCTTTATTGCTTGGCTGGGCAGCCGTCCATTTGCTGTGATGTAGCTTGCTCGGATTGATCGTATGCATTGACGTTCCTTGGCAAAGATATCTCGTGTTAGCTGCCATCAGTGATTATGCACTGACTATTGCACTTACTGTTGTACCCAGTTTTCAATGCCAAGCTCTGCATTTAGGCTTCTTAGGGTCTCGGTGCGTTCGCGACCGTTTTCAGAGTGACAGCCAGTATCGTGTTCAAGCACCGCTTGGGCGCCATCCTGGTTAACCCAGGTCACTGTATAGTTAGGCAGGTCGGTGGCACGGGGTTCGCAATCAAGGGTTTGCTGCGTTGTTCCCATGTCGGGTTGCATTGCAGCTAGTCGCTCTTGCAGCGAACGAAAAACAGTCGCGTTGCCTGCCTGAGTGCGCTCACCTTCCACGGCCGTGTGGCGTTCACCTGTGTAGCGGGTCGTACCATCCGCCTCAACTGCAACGCGATAGACAGGGCAGGTGCCGTAGCAAGGGCCTACTTCATAACGGATTTCAGCCAGGCTGTTTTCGCTGGTCGTGGCGGAATGTTGAGCGCAGCCCGCTGTCATTAGCGCCAATGTGGATACCGTTAAACAGGCGAGAGAAAAACGCATGCGAAAACTCCTTTTCTTGTAAAGATAATCTGACTTGATACGTTAGTTGCAAAGGGCTTCATTAGTGCCAGCAATACTCAATGCTTGAATTAGGGTTTGTACGAAAAGTCGGCGAGCGCAGGCAGTTTTCGTACAAAGCCTAGAGCATTTGGCTTTGCAGTGTATGTTAACGCCATCCGTTTCCATAAAGTAATCGCTAAATTAACAAACATGCACAAGGCTGTGCATGTTTGATGCGTCTGAGCTACATAAAAACCGCCGGGATAAAAAGCCACCGGGCCTTCATCATCGATGAAAGCCGGGCGGCTTTGACAGATTACTCTTGGCGATATAGCACCATGCCGCCGTGATAGAGCACGTCATTGATGAATTCTCCATCAGCGGTGAAGCCGGTGTCATCCCAGTATTCGATGTAGTTATCCGTTACCCGGTAGCGGCCCTGGTAAGCGCTTTCGCGTTCGCCCCGTGCCTCGTCGTAACGATTGTTGGGTAAAAGCTCATGTCGAATTCGGCCATCTTCGGTTACCCACATACCAACATAGGGATGGTCTGCCATGTCGGTTTCTCCTGTGTCATGGGATGTTTGCGCCGTTGTCAGTTCTGGCATAATAGTGATAATGCCAGCGACGATCAGGGCGCGTTTCCAGTAAATGGGAAGCTTGGTGTCTTGCATGTGAAATCACTCTTTCTAGGCATCGCACCCGGTAAGTCGCTCGGGTGTGACGTATGCGGTGTTATAGGCTAGCGGTGGGGCGCACGACGATGTCGCTGGTATCGACATCGTCCGGTTGATTAATCGCATGGGCGATCGCTGAGGCAATGGCGTCGGGTTTAAGTGCAATCTGTCGATAAGTCACCATGGCTTCAGCCGCCTCGGGATCCGTAATGGTATTCGCCAGTTCGGATTCAACGACGCCGGGGTAAACACAGGTAACGCGGATTTTATCGGTTTCTTGGCGTAACCCATCGGAAATAGCGCGAACCGCGTATTTAGTGGCGCAGTAGACCGCCGCCGTTGGGACGACCGTGAATCCGCCTATAGAAGAAACGTTGATGACCTGGCCGCTCTCCTGTGCTTGCAGGGTAGGCAGAGTGGCGGCGATGCCATTGAGGACGCCACGAATATTGACGTCGATCATTTGGTTCCACTCATCGACTTTGAGCGATGCCAACGGCGAGAGCGGCATAATTCCAGCGTTATTGACGATGACATCGATGCGGCCATGCAACGTAAGAGCGTAATCTGCGAAGGCCTGCATATCTTCCAGGCTGGTTACATCCAGCGCCCGATAGTCGACTATGCCACCCTCGGCGCGAATGGACTCGGACAGAGCTTTCAAGCGATCGCCCCGGCGTGCGCCGACCACGAGGCGGTGGCCTTGACCCGCTAGCCAGCGAGCGGTGGCTTCACCGATACCGCTGCTAGCACCGGTCAATAAGACAACTTTTGAAGGATGAGTCGTTGATGATTGGCTAGTGATTGAAGGGTTAGTTGCCGTCGTCATGTAATGATCCTCTCGTTTATTTACTACCGGGAGCAGATTAACGAGCGGCAGCAAAAGCCAATAGAGGCGATCCTACTGCATGCTTGCCTAATCCTATGGCGTGCAGATAAAGGCAGGCTGAGAGGGCTGTGCCAAACTACCATGATAGCAACCTAAGTTTTCAATCGACCCGTAGGGATTTAAATGACACGTATATGGAAGGCCTATTGTCAGGCATCGCTGATTTTACGCGTCACCATCGCACTGGTGCTGGGCGTTGTGGTCGGGCTGGTGGGCGGTGAACCGGTAGCGGTTTGGTTAGCACCGTTAGGCGATTTGCTGCTTCGGCTGCTTACTTTTCTGATTGTTCCGATTGTGCTGTTTACGCTGATGGTGGGTGTGAACCAGTCACGAGAGGGCAGTGCAGGACGTATTGGCGGCAAGGTATTTGGTTACTATTTAGCGTCATCGGCATTAGCGATCACCGTGGGTTTAACTATCGCTTCCCTGTTCAATCCGGGTAGCGGAATGAGGCTGGAGGAGGAAGCCAGCTTCTCGGTGCCGGATAACCCTGGCGTTATGGATGCCCTGCTTAATATCGTGCCCAGTAATATTATCGGTGCGTTTGCCGAGCTCAATATGCTGGGTATTATTTTTACAGCGCTGGTGTTTGGCATCGCCTTGTTAAAAATGCGGCAGTCTGAACGTCAGCAGGCGATGGGCGAACGTCTGTATGAGGTGATTGAAGCGCTCAATGAGGTCACCTTAAAAGTGATGTCTGGCGTCTTGCACTACGTGCCTATCGGCGTGTTTGCGATTGTCGCCGAAACGGTAAGTCAGCAGGGGTTGGAAACGCTGCTATCGCTGGGCGATATGGTGGTGGTGCTGTATATCGCACTCGCCGCTCATTTGCTGATTTATTGCGGCATCATGCGGCTATTTGGTGTGAAGTTACGTACTTTCTTTCGTGAGGCCCGCACGCCGATGGCGACGGCGTTTGCGACCCAAAGTAGCTCGGGAACATTACCACTCACCATTAATGCGGCCCACCGGTTAGGGATTTCCAAAAGTATCTATGGCTTCAGTCTGCCATTAGGCGCTACGTTAAATATGGATGGCGCGGCGATTCGTATCGCGATTTCGGCGGTCTTTGCTGCCAACGTGATTGGCGCGCCGCTGGATTTCATTAGCATGGTGCAGATAGTGCTGATTGGCACGTTGGTGTCGGTGGGTACCGCCGGCGTGCCAGGCGCTGGGATCATTATGATCGCGACCGTGTTTGCCCAAGTGGGGCTGCCAATAGAGACGGTTGCGCTGCTCACTGCCATTGATGCATTGGTAGGTATGGGGGCTACGGCGCTTAACGTGACAGGCGATTTAGTGGGTACCTCCGTTATCGCCCGAAGCGAAGGCGAAGAGCTGAAAGAGACAGCTCTGGAAGATACGTCCGCCACGGCAAAGGTGTAGTAAGTAAGGGATAGTAAGTCAGCGCCGTTGATTTAAAGGAGGACTCACGATGAATGATCGAGAACTCACCTATCTGAGACGTGCCATTGAACTGGCTGAAGAGGCCCTTGAGGCAGGCGATGAGCCCTTTGGGAGTGTGCTTGTAAGTGCTGACGGTGACGTGTTGGCAGAAGACCGTAACCGCATTGCCGGTGGTGATTCCACCCAACACCCTGAGTTTGCTCTGGCACGCTGGGCAGCACAGCATATGACGCCAGAAGCGCGAGCAGCGGCGACTGTCTATACTTCAGGCGAACATTGCCCCATGTGTGCTGCTGCCCATGGCTGGGTGGGGTTGGGGCGTATTGTTTATGCGAGCTCATCGGAGCAGCTAAGTAGTTGGCTTGCGGATTTAGGGGTTGGGCCGCCACCTGTTGCCACTTTGCCTATTCAACAGGTGGTACCTGGGCTGAAAGTAGAAGGCCCTATTCCTGAGCTTGATGAAAGCGTGCATGCACTGCATCAGCGTCGACATGGACACCCTTAGTTAATGTCACAAAAAAGCCGCCTAAGCGTTAGCTTAGGCGGCGTCATACTCAATCAGCAAACAACTTCAAATGCTAGTGCTTCAAAATCACATAAAACGCATGGATGATGCCCGGAATGAAGCCAAATAGCGTTAGGATAATGTTCAGCCAGAAATGCCCTTTAAAACCGACCTCAAAAAATACGCCGAGTGGGGGAAGTATAACGGCAAAAATCATCTTAATCGGATCAGTCGCTGTAAACGCCATGAAGCCTCCTTTGCTTTCAGGGGTGTAACTTGTACAAGTGTAGGCACTGTCGGAAGTTTTATCCAGGCCTTGGTGAATAAGCTGAGACTGACCCAATAGAAAATCGTTCATTTACACTTTCACTTTCCACTAACACTATCTGGGAGGGACCCCATGCCCAACGTAACATTAAAAGTCACCACCGCGTCTTTAGGGGTGTTGAGCTGCTTTGTAGCAAGTCAAAGCTGGGCTCAAGAGGGCCCGACGAACAACACTAGCCTGGCCACCGTGGAGGTGACCGCGCCTCGTTTGGCGCGTGAGCTATATGATACGCCCGCGGCGGTTTCCACCATTGACCGCGAAGCCATTGCGCAAGGCCAGCAGCGCACGCGATTGGATGAGTCTCTGGTGCGGGTGCCGGGTGTTTTTTTGCAGAACCGCGATAACTTTGCACAGGGACAGCGTATTTCCATCCGCGGTTTTGGTGCGCGCGCGCCGTTTGGCGTACGCGGGATTACCGTGATGGTCGATGGTATTCCCTACACGCTGCCGGACGGTCAGGCGCAGTTAGATGCCATTGACCTGGACAGTGCCGAGCGTATTGAAGTCATCCGTGGGCCTTCTTCGGTGCTTTATGGCAATGCGGCAGGCGGAGTGATTGATATCACAACAGCGGATGGGCGCGATAACCCTGGTTCAAGCGTGCGTACCGAGGTGGGAAGCGATGGCTACCGTAAGGCGGTCGTGCAAACCGGTGGCGCCCAAGGGGATTGGTCGCACCATGTGAGCTTTTCAGCGCTTAATGTCGATGGCTATCGAGAGCAGAGCTCCACGGAAAAGTACCTGCTGAACGCCAAGCTACGTCGCGAATTAGGCAGCGACCGAGCGTTAACCGCGATTATCAATCTGCTCGATAACCCCCGCTCTGAAGATGCGGGGGGCGTTACACGTGAAATCGCGAGAAATGATCCACAAGGTACAGTCGACTCAGAGTTTTATTCCCCTACACGTCTCGACTCAAGGCAAAGTGTTGATCAGCAACTTCTTGGTTTACAGTACGAAGATTTGTCCGCAGGCCCGGGCGAGTTCTACTTAAAAGGTTTCGTCGCCCAGCGTGATTTTGAGCAGCAGTTGCCCTATGTGGGCGATAGTCGCATCGGCTACCAACGTGATTACCTGGGCGCGAGTGCCGAGTATCATCATGAGATCAGCCTGGGCAGCCTACCGCTGAGCTATATCACCGGCGTTGATGTGGCCCGCCAAGACGACGATCGTTTCCGCAATAATGTAGACGGCGGAGGTGTGGTGGGCGAGCAAGCGGCTGAAGAGACCCAAACCGCGACTTCGGCGGGGGTGTTTGCCCAGGGTGATCTAGCATTGACCGAGCAGGTAACGCTCTCGCTGGGTGCGCGCTTCGATAGGGTGGAATTAGAAATAGATGATCGCTATCTGGCCGATGAAGGTGGCGATCAAAGTGGCGAGCAAACCTTCAATGAGTGGAGCGGTTCGGCAGGTTTAAGCTATCGTTATCGCCCCCAGCATCAAGCCTATATCAATACCGGCACGGCGTTTGAAACCCCGACATTCTCAGAGTTTGCAAACCCGGTGGGTGGCGGTTTTAACCCGGGTGTTAAGCCACAAAAAGCGTGGAGTCGTGAGGCTGGCTTGCGAGGTTATGTGGAGCCGCTCGCGATGGATTATGACCTGGCGCTGTTTTCAGTACGCGTACGCAATGAGTTAGTGCCCTATGAGTTGGAAGAAGACAGCCGTACTTTCTACCAGAACGCGGGTGATACTGATCGTGATGGTATCGAGCTGGCGCTCGGTTGGCAGTTGGCCGACCAGTGGCGGTTGGATAGCGCCCTGACGCTGGCGCGCTATGAGTTTGATCAATTTGCCACACCAACGGAAAGCTTTGGTGGCAACCGCATCCCCGGCTTACCCGAACAGACCTGGGTCAACCAGCTAACCTGGCAAGGGAGTGATGAGCGCTTTGCGACCCTGGAAACCCAATACGTGGGTGACTTGGTGGCGGATAACACTAATGATACTGAGGTCGATAGTTACTGGCTGTTGAACCTACGCGTAGGCGATGGTTGGCAGTTGGGCAGTGATACGCGATTAAATGCTTATGTTGGCGTGCGCAATCTATTGGATGAAGAGCACTACGCCAACGTACGCTTGAACCCTGATCCTGATTTCGGCCGTTTCTACGAACCCGCGCCAGGACGCAGTGTTTATGGCGGCTTAGAAGTACGTTTCTAAATGCTACATAAATAAAATAAAAACGGGCGGCCCATTGGGTCGCCCGTTCTCGTTGGTGAGTCTATTAGCTCGACCGGTTACTCAGGCAGCGCGTAGCCAATCACGTAATCACCCATCTTGGTGCCAAAGGTGCCGTGACCACCCGCCGTGACCACGACGTACTGACGACCATCTTCGCCGGTGTAGGTCATGGGGGTGGCTTGGCCACCTGCCGGCAGGCGCGCTTTATACAGCTCTTCGCCAGTGGTGATGTCGTAACCGCGCAGGTACTGATCCAGCGTGCCGCTCAGAAACGATACACCGCCCGCAGTAGTGATCGGGCCGCCGAGTGCGGGAACACCGACATTCAGCCCAATCGGCAGGTCGAACGGCATGCTGTCGCGTGTCGTACCATTACGGTGTTTCCATGCCACTTCTGCGCTTTGTAGATCGATACCGGCCACATCGCCCCATGAGGGCGCTTGGCAGGGCAGGCCTAGCACGGAAAGCAGTGGGCCAAGCTCAACGGCATAGGGGGCGCCTGCATTAGGCTGCAAACCCTGCTCGCTAGCCGAACCTTGTCCTTCTTCTACCTCTTCGCGAGGTACCAACTTGGAAACAAATGCCAAGTATTTAGCGCCGGTGAATAGTGCTTGGCGTTCAGGGTCAACGGCGACGCCACCCCAGTTCATTACCCCGACATTACCCGGATAAACAATACTGCCTTCCAACGAAGGCGGTGTGTACTGTCCTTCATAACGCAACGAGTTGAACTGAATGCGGCACATCATCTGGTCAAACGGTGACGCCCCCCACATGTCGCGCTCGGTGAGCGGGGGTGGCAGTAGGTTAAGCGCTGAGCGTGGCTGGGTTTCGGCTGTCCAATCACCTTCAACAGCGCCTTGCGGCGCAGGCACTTCTTCGATGGGCACGATTGGCTCACCGGTTTCACGGTTCAAGACGTAAAGGCTGCCTTGCTTGGTCGGTTGAATCACCGCGGGCTGGGTACCTTCATTTGTGGCCAGGTCAATCAGCACCGGTTGCGCAGGTGTGTCCATGTCCCACAGGTCGTGGTGAACGAACTGGTAAACCCATTCCACTTGGCCATCTTCTAGATTAAGGGCTACCAGACCTGCGCTATAGGTTTCATCGTTTTCACTACGGTTAGCGCCATACTGGTCAGGCGTCGCGTTGCCCATGGGCAGGTAGACCATGCCGAGTTCTTCATCGACGCTAATCGGCGCCCATACGTTAGGCGAGTTACGTGTGTAGGTTTCGCCTTCAGCTAGTGGTTCGGTGTCATCGGGGTTGCCGCTATCCCAGTTCCACACCAACTCGCCGGTATGCACGTCGAAAGCGCGAATGACACCAGAAGGCTCATCAGTGGAACTGTTGTCGGTAACGTGTCCGCCAAGAATAACCAGGTTTTCCGTTACCGTTGCAGGCGAGGTGGAGTAGTAACCACCAGGGTCGAAGTCGCCAATATTGTTGGTCAAGTCGACTTCACCATTCTCGCCGAAGTTGGCGCACCGTTCACCTGTGTCGGCATTCAGCGCAATTAAACGTGCATCAGCGGTGGGCAGGTAAAGCCTGCGTGGACACATGACATCCGTTTCGCTGAGCATGGGTTGCGCGTTACCTGCGCCTTCAGCACCAAACATCAAAGACAGGAACGAGAGGTCCAGGCTGAATATATCGCTGTTATCGAAAATGTCGAATGAGAGCGCGGTATCACTCGTCGCGGCACTATTGTTGCCGGTCTCGTTGCCGTCTGCTGCTTCGCTAGTGTCTGAGCCAGCCGCGTAATTAGCTGCATCGTAGTAGGCGAGGCCGCGGCAGGTCATATGGGCCCAGAGCGAGAAATCCTCGGCACCCAGCGTGCTAACCTCTGGGTCAAACTCCCACAATGTTTCCCCTGTTTCCGGGGAGAGCGCCATCGCGCGGCTGTGCGAGGTACAAATATATAGGCTGTCGTTTACTTTAAGCGGGGTATTCTGGTTGGTGATTTCGGGCGGCGCGCTGGGCCCCGCCACGTCACCGGTTTGAATGCGCCATACCTCTTCCAGTTCACCGATGTTGTCAGGCGTAATCTGTTCAAGCGATGAGTAGTGAGTGCCTGCATTGGTGCCGCCATAGGCAGGCCAGTCGTCTCCCGCTACTTGCGCAGGGTTAACGGTGCTAGCCGCTTCGTTGGGGTTGGAGATCGTCCCTTCGATTCTGTCTGGGTCGCTCAGCTGACTCGCAATAGCCACCAAGATGGCAGCAACAATGCTACCTGCCAATGCCAAGCTGCCGCCCCGTGAATGTAACGGTTTACGCCACCAGGGAAGCAGTAGAATAATCCCGATTAGACAGAGAATCGCAACGCGTGGCACCAACTGCCACCAGTCTAAGCCGACTTCCCATAACGCCCATACGAGCGTCGCAAACAAGATAAGCGCATACAGCCAGAGCGCTGCGCCCTGGCGCATGGCCAGTAAAACACCGCTGGCGATAACGCCTATGCCGGTAATTAAATAATAAGCACTGCCGCCTACGCTAAGCAGCTTGCCGCCGCCAATGGCCAAGGCAAGTCCCGCCGCAACTAGCAAAAGGCCAAGCAGTAATAGCGGCCATCTGCTGTGCGTACGTGAGTGTTCATCCATGAGGTAACCCCTATTTAACAACGAGTGAATGCCACTTGGCAGTGGCTGCTAAGCGGCGATTCCGCAAAGTGCCCTAACCCATCAGCAAGGCCGATGGGTTAAAACACATCTCAATAGCTAATCGATTTTAATAATCAATTCGCTTTTGGTCTAATGATTTCTGGTTGGCCAGTGCGAACAATGATCAATAAAAAAGCCGCACTATCAACGTAGCGCGGCTTTTGGGGGGTGGGGTAGGGAGCACCTGTAAGTTTAATCTAACGCAACGATTAGCTGTCTAGTTTGACCAGCATCTTACCGGTATTGCCGCCCTCAAACAGGGCTAAGAAAGCCTCTGGGGTGCTCTCTAAACCCTCTTTCACGGTTTCTTTATAAGCCAGTTTGCCAGCGGCGACTTGCGGGGCCACTTCGTTTAGGAAGTAGGGATAACTCGACCAGTGATCCGCCACGATAAAGCCCTGCATTTTAGCTTTACGGGTGACCAGTTGCGACAGGTTGCTGGGGCCTGGAGTGGGCTCTGCGTCGTTGTAACTGTCGATCATACCGCACACTGCGATTCTGGCGCCTTCATTTAACTGGCTGAGGGCAGCTTCCAGGCAAATGCCACCCACATTTTCATAATACACATCAATACCGTTGGGGCTTGCGAGCTTAATGGCGTCGCTTAATTCATGCGCATTGCGATCGCGATAGCTGACCGGTTCGACACCCAGTGACTCAAGCCAAGCGAGCTTATGGGCAGCGCCTGCAATGCCCACTACATGGCAGCCTTTTGCTTTGGCTAACTGAACCGCCAATGAGCCAACTGCACCGCTGGCCGCACTGACCAGAACGTTATCGCCCGGTTTGCACTCAGCAATCAAATTAAGACCGGTCCAGGCGGTCATGCCGGGCATGCCTAACACACCCAGGTAAGCCTGTTCAGGAACATCAAGGTCGGGTAGTGGCGTCACCCCTTGGGCAGGCAGTTGGGCAATATCACGCCAGCCGCCCATATGGCTGACACGATCGCCCACCTTGAGGCTTGCGTCATTGGATTCGATCACTTCGCCAATGGCGCCGCCTTCCATGGGTTGGCCGAGTTCAAATGGGTCTACATACGTGCGAACGCCATTCATGCGGCCCCGCATATAAGGATCCACAGAGAGCCAGCGATTACGAATTCGCACTTCTCCGTCGGCTAGCTCAGGCAGCGTTTGCGTCTCCAGTTTAAACAGAGAGCGATCGGGTAGGCCCTTGGGGTAATCAGTAAGCGTATAAAACTGTGACTGCATAAATGCCTCCTGCGAATAAATGGCGCCTTGAGCTATCTGTTTCAGCTAAGCGCGTTGAACTCCTTGCAGCATAGAGACCATTAGCTTGCTTGCAAGTTCGCCATGCATGAGAAAGCGGTAGGAGATAAAGCACCTCAAAAGAAACAGGGCGACCATTGCTGGTCGCCCTGTATTTATAGAGTGGCACTATTTTGACTGGTTTACTGTCGCATTAATTAGGCTAAGGGGTATCACACACCAACCAAGAATGTGTTATCCGTTAATCCAACAGCGTTACCATAACCGGTGCTGTACCGCGGCGTAGCATGCCAAGCTTCACTGCCGCGCGTTTGGATAAATCAATAATGCGCCCTTTAACGAAGGGGCCGCGGTCATTGATCATTACTTCTACCTTTTGCCCCGTGTCCGGGCGCGTCACCAACACCTTCGTGCCAAACGGCAAACTAGGGTGGGCGGCTGTCAGTGCCTGCTGGTCAAAGGGCTCTCCACTCGCTGTGGTGGCTCCTTGAAAGCGGTCACTGTAAAAGGAGGCGACGCCTTCCTGTGTATCTGTTTCGTGTGCGAAAGCACTATTAGCAGCGCTACCAACTACTACCGCTGCCAAACAAATCGTTCGGATCAGTCGTTTGTGGGCTCCCATAGGAGTACCTCAGTTTTGCGTATTACGGATCCCGCATTCTTTGATGAGGTGCCGAGTAGGCCTTGCGATAGTACCCTTGTCGTTGCGGGTCAGCAAGCTTTGAGAAGATCGACGCAATTAGGTTCAATTTCAAGATTTTTTAATCGCAATGTTCGTGCCCTTGAGTTTCAGTGACTTATCAGTCCAAGGGTTAAGTTAGTAAAAATACAGATTTGTGCAATGCAGTATTTTTTATCAAACGCTCACTTGATTTCGCTAAGCATCTTATAATCACGTTTGCTTAATTTATTAATGATTGTCATTACAACTTAACAAGGGATCGTTCATGGCTAAATCGGCTTCGCTAGCATTTGTATTGGTGGCGTTGGGCGGCGCTACCGTCGGTTTTCTGGCTGCTCAGGTTATTCCCTTGCAGCTGCAAACTGCTGAGGATAAGCCCACCAAGAGGCTCATACTTACAGAGCCTTTACGCGGGGAAATAACCTTGGCGAGCGAACTTAACGGGAACGATGGCAGCCGCTTTGTGCGCTATGCAATCTCGCTAGAAGAAGATGAAATTGTTGAAATCTCTCTTGATGGTGCCTTGGAAGGCGTTGTGGCCCTTTACGATGATCAGCTGCAGTTGCTCGATAATGCGCCTGTTGTGCGCCACCGCATCGAAGAAAGCGGTGATTATGTGGTGGTGGTAAGCGGGGCCGATGCTTATAGCTATGGCCCATTTACCATTGATAGCCGCAGCGTAGAGCTCACCGATGCCGACACGGTGACAATAGGCGAACCATTCGACAGCTGGTTGCAGGGCGATGCCGATGAAATAGCGCTGAACATAGAAGAGGCGGGTCTTTACCAGCTTGAAATGCGCTCTGATGATTTTGACCCCTATTTAGCCATAGAAGGACCCAACGGCTATACCCGTGAAGATGATGACAGCGCCGGTGATTTAGACGCCCGCATTGCCGATTTCTTTGAGCCCGGTGAATACACGCTGACCGCGCGCAGTGCTTATGACGATGGCAATGGTGTTTATACCCTTTTAGTGGCGCCTCACGAATTACCGGGCGATGGCGAGCTGCGCAACGAGGGGTCACTCACTGCCGATGGATCGCTAAGTGGTTGGTACAGCGGTGAACCACTGATCTATCAGCTGGAGCTGGAAGAGAGCTCGTTGGTTACCATAGAAATGCGCTCCGCTGATTTCGATACATTGATTGAAATTAGTGGTCAAGGCGTTGCAGCCAGCGACGACGATGGCGCAGGGGGCACCGATTCCCGTCTTCAAGAGCAATTGCTGCCTGGTACTTACACAGTAAGCGCAAGCGGTTTTAGCGCTACCGGCAGCGGTTTGTTCGAATTAAATGTGGAAATGGAACCGACGGAAATTCCTCCTGAGCTGTAATGACTAGCTCACTTATCCCGGTAAATCTATTTAAACCAGCTAGGCTGAAGAGGCATTGCCAAAAGCACGCATTGTGTCTGCTTTAGCACTGTTTACTGCAATTCAATAATAGGCATGGATCGCTTATGAACCAACAAATCAAAACACACCGCTCAGCACGTTTAATGGTGGTTGACCCGCAAGGCCAGCTACTGCTTTTTCGCTATCATGATGAGCATCAAGCGCCTTTTTGGACCACCGTAGGCGGCGAATTGCTTGAGGGAGAGGATTATCCCAGCACGGCAATGCGCGAGCTGAAGGAAGAAACGGGGTTGACCTGCCCCATCGGCCCGCTATTGCGCGAACGAGATGACATAGGCGCCGTGGCAGGCTCTCCGCCAGCCCGCTGGCTTGAACGCTACTTTCTGGTGCGCTGCCCGCCAATGGCTGAAATTGCCACTGCCCAGTGGAGCGATGAAGAGCCTTCTACTGTTCATGCCAGGCATTGGTGGACGCTGGAAGAGATGCGCGAGGCCGACCCCGCGCTTTTTAAACCCGGGTGGTTACCTGAATTACTCGACGACATTCTATCTAGCGAGCCAGTGACTAAAGTAGCCGAGGTGAATCTGTTTAAGTAAGCCTAGCGGCCAGCTTTAAGGCAGCCAACCACCACCAGCACTGCCGCTGTGGGTAAGCGCCAGTCGAGCACACTCATGCCTGCTAGAACCAGTAGCAGGGCGGCCAGAATCGGCACGCCATACGCTAAGCTGCCCACTAGGCTGGCGTGCCCCCAGCGGAGTGCTTTATCCCATGCCACCATGGCCACGCCGTAAGGGCCTAACCCCAGTGCAATGCCTGCTAGTAACGCTTCCCCGCTGGGTAAAGGGAGTTGTCCTTCAAGTAGCAGGCTAGCGGCCACGGCAATAGCACAAGCGATCAGCAGCAGTCGTGGCAGTAGCGGTGTCAACGCCACTGGGGCTGCCTGGCTGAGCCATGAATAGAGTGCCCAACAGCAGGCAGCCAGCAGCGCTAGAGCATAGCCAGTGGTGGCGCCCCCTAATCCGCCGCTGATGGCTTGAGGAACCAGCAGTAACGCTGCGCCTGAAAACGCTATCAGCGCACCGACAACGCCTGCGATGCGCAGACGGCCAAAGCGGCTCCACTGACTCAGCAGCACAAAGAGCACTGGCCAGGTATAAGTAATCAGCGCCGCTTCAGCGGCGGGCGCTAGCCGCATACCAATAAAGTAAGTACTCACAGCACCAAAAATAAGCAACGGGATGCCCACCCAGACACTTAACTTCCAACCCGCGCCGCTGGCAGCAACATTAACGCGGCGGCTCAGCGGTAGCGTTGCCAGCGCCCCCGCAAGCAGTGTTACTGCGGTTAGCTGTAAAGGTGGCGTCGCCTTGGCAAACTCTGCCAGCAGCGGCGCTGCACTCCAAAGCATCACGGCCACCAGTGCCGCACCAACACTGTACCAACGTGGAAAAAGGGCGGGGGAGTGAGCGCGATGCATCGGAAGTCTCCTTGATTTGAGCATGTGCCGAGCAGCATACTCATCATCAATGCATCACAATATCGATCTTTTATGATCATTTTAATCAAGAATGGTGATATATGCGCGCGCCCACCTTAGACCTAACCCTGCTTCGTACCCTGGTGGCAATTTCGGATACCGGCAGTGTGACCGCCGCCGCCAAACGCTTGGCTTACACGCAGTCTACGGTGAGTATGCAGCTGCAGAGGCTGGAGGCGCAGTTATCGCTAACACTGCACGAGCGGGAAGGGCGGCGAATACGCTTTACATCAGAAGGCGAGCGCCTACTTAATCATGCTCGGCGGCTGCTAGCGCTTAATGATGAAGCATGGAGTGATATGCAGGCGCGCCAAGTTACCGGTGACCTCACGTTAGGCATACCCGAAGATTACGCCTCGCTGCTGCCCTCGGTGTTTGCTTACTTTAATCAGCTCTATCCGGCGGTGGGACTCAAGGTGATCTGCGGTACCAGCGCCCATCTCGTAGAGCAGGTAAAAGCCAAAGAGCTTGATCTGGCACTGGTGACACGCCAACGCAACTCACCAGGGGGCGATGTAATCCGTCGAGAGCCTTTGCTGTGGGCCGTTGGAATGTACCAGCAGCCGCTGCTAAGCGATCCACTGCCGTTAGCGCTTTATTCGCCGGGGGCTGACGTGTTTCGTGAAGTCGCCGAGCAGGCGCTGCAGTCGGCAGGGCGCAGTTGGCGTGTTGCCTATACCAGCCAATCAATGGCCGGGCTGGCGCCGATTGTGACCGCGGGGCTCGCGATAGTGGTGGTGACGCGCAGCATGCTGACGCCGGCGCTAAGGCCACTGGATGAGAGCAGTGGCCTGCCTGCGCTGCCAATGATTGAGCTGGCGCTTCACCGCGCACCCCACCGGCCCTCAGAGCCAGCGCGGCGCTTGGGTGAGTTAATACGTGAGCAATTAGCCGTGCCTGACTAGGCTATATAAATACCGACCGTAGCGATGCAACCGTTCCCAGCAGGTAGTAGACGAGAAGCATTGGGTAAAAGTAACACTTAACGTTGAGGGCAGCGAAGTGCTTTAATCAGCGAAAGGGAACGTTACTGACTAGACTAAAAAGCAAATAAATTTGCTGTTAGGAGCACTACATGCACGAACTGGATCATTATATCTACCCGCACCGGGTGCTGCACTGGCTAGTGGCGGGTGCCGTGTTACTCTCGTTGGCTAGCGGTTTAACGCTAGGCTTTCTGGGGTTTGAACGCACCGTTGCGTTGGTAGGCAATACGCTCACGAACTTGCTTTATACCAGCCATAAAACGCTCGGCGTATTGATATTATTGCTGATGACGCTGCGCATTATTACCCGGCTGGCGTTTGTGGTCCCAGATCATGAACCACCTTTAAATGCGTTCGAGCGGATTGTTAGCTCCAGTGTGCACCATCTGCTCTATTTAGCGCTCATTATTATGCCTTTACTGGGCTGGGCCGCCACTGCTAGCGGCGGCTTTCCGGTAGAGTTTTTCCACTGGCATTTGCCCGGTTTACTTGCTGAGCGTGAGCAGCTCTCTGAACAACTTTTTATGTGGCATGGGCGGTTAGGTTGGATCATTTTAGGTTTAGTGGTACTGCACGTTGCTGGCGCGTTATTCCATTGGAAAATCAAGCGTGACAACGTTATGAAGCGCATGAGCCTGTTTGACTAGAATTAAGAACTCGCCGAGCCGTAGCGATAGTAAGCGGCGGCTTGGCTTGATTTAACTGCATACATATTGCTATCAGCTTCACTCAGCAAGCTTTCAAGCGTTGCAGCCTCTGTGCCGTGACAGGTGCTTACTCCAATACTGACGCTAACGCTGACTTGCTCACCGCCGGGAAGGTTGATCGGCGAACAGATGGCTTGGTCAATACGCGCCAGAATAGGCGCTAGCGTATCGCCGGTTCCTATATTCTCCATGATAATAATGAACTCATCGCCTCCATACCGGGCACAGTGATCATTGGTGCGCGCTAAGTGGACGATGCGTTTGGCTATTTTCTGTAAAACGAAGTCGCCTGCTTCATGACCATAATTATCGTTAATAGGCTTAAAGCGATCCAGGTCGAGCATTAATAGCGCCAAACGATGACCATGCTGACGATTACGCTGTAGCGCTCCTTCGGCAGAACGCATCAGTCCATGGCGATTCAGCAGGCTAGTGAGTACATCATGATTGGCCAAATGCTCCAATGCTTTGGTGCGGGCAGCGACTTTTCGTTCCAACAGGGTTTCCTGTTTCTTGAGTGCTGCCAACATCGCGCTTTGAGTTCTCTCTTTTTGCCGTTTAAGTTTATTGAAGCGCGATGCTAAGGCAAACGAGAGCAATAACATTTCCAGCGCTGAGCCAATTTGAATACCGTGCAGAGTAATAAAGTTGGCTGGAAGTAGGCTCAGGTTACGCAGCGCAAAGACACCAGTACCTAGTAAAAATAGTGACCAAGCAAATACAAACAGACGCGCACTGGGTACGCGTTGCAAACTACAGTAGCTGCCGCATAGCAGGAGCAGTAAAGCGGCCATAAAGCCCGTCACATCCATGAGGTGAAGCGCCGAGGGAGTGGGTAATAACAGTGTGGCAATCACTGTCAACCAGCAGTAACTGCGAAAGGTACTCAATACGTTGTGCCAGCGAGGACAATAGGTCTTCGTGTTAAGAAAGCTTTGCGCAAATAGCGTGGCCATGGTGGAAGCGAAGGTAAAACCGAGTGCCACGAGACGAGCCGTGTTGTCACCCAGAAAGCTCCAAAACATCAGTGTACCGATGCCGTTAAAGGTCAGAATAGCGAGAGCAAAGCCGCCGACAAAGAGCGAATAGTGAAGAAAAACCCGTTCCTTTAAGCCAAAAAATAGCAATAAGTTATATAAACCCATTGCCAGCAGCATGCCGAAGTAGGTAGCCAGCCAAAAATTATGGCGATCGTTTTGGGTATAAAACGCCTCGGGCGTTATTAGCTTGTAGTTGAGCATTTTGCTGCCTGAGGCAGCCACATGGGTATACAGAGTTACTTGCTCATGGGCAGCAAGCTCCAGTGAAAAAACCGCCTGACGATGGGCTAGGGCGCGCTGTTCAACCGGGACTGCACTACCGCTGCGCTGCGCCTCAATGCCCTGTTGGCGCAGTGTGTAAAGTGTGACGTAATCCAAGAATGGGTACTCAAACTGTACCATCCAGCGCTGGGTTTCCGGCGAGTCATTACGCACTTGTGTTCTAAGCCACACATCATGACGGGTATAGCCGAAGTTTAAATTCTCTTCGTGATGGGAGTGCTTAAAATTAGGCGGGTGAGAGAGTAAGTTATTTAGCGTGATTGATTTATCAGTTGCATGCCAAAATTCACTGTAAGGAGCAAGCGAGTAGCTCGCCTGGTTTGGCGCTGCTGATAAGAGGGTATTTGCATGTGCCCAAGGTATCCAACATCCAGCCAACAGCAGCAGTAGGCCGATATAAACACCTGCCTTTAAACGTCGAACATGCATATCACATCGCTTTTTTTAGTTTTTATTCCGCTCTTTGTTCCCTGGGTTCCCTTACCCATACCAGGGGCCGCCCATCGTTATATTATAGCGCTTAGGTAAACGTGCAATTTACTCGCCGTTTGGCACTAATGCAGCAGGAGAAAATATCATCACCAAATTTTTCTGTGCTGTTTGATGGGCACTTTCAGTGTAGACAAGTTTGTAAAATTAACTGTTTAAAACTTCCATACTTAATAAAAGATATGACCTAAATGTTGGGTAAGTCGTTGAATTAATTCTCCGCTGTGACGCCAAAAATGCCAGTAGAGCGGCACCGATAAAGAGTGGCCTGGCGCCACGCTGACCAGTTGACCACTTTGCATTAATTCTCTCGTCTGTAATTGCGGCATCATGCCATAGCCAATCCCTGCGGCGGCTAAACGAACAAAGCCCTCCGAAGAGGGGCAGAGGTGATAAGGAAAGTGGCTGTGGAAACCAAACAGCGCCATAAACCGATGCTGCAACTGATCGTGGGGGCCGAAAACGATGGCTGGTGCACGCTGAAAGTTCTCTGTTGTCGGGCCATCTGAAAAATAGCGCTCAACGTAAGCGGGTGTCGCCAACGGGTGATAGCGCATTTCTCCCAGCGCTACGCAACGCGCACCCGCAATCGGTTGCGGTGTGGCGCATAGGCAGGCCGCTACATCTCCATCGCGCAACCGCTTGAGTCCGACATCTTGATCTTCAATCACAAGGTCCAGTAACACGCCTTCTTGTTGACAAATAGTGGCAACAGCCTCGGCCCACCAGGTGACTAGGCTGTCCGCATTAATCGCAATACGCAGGCGCGGCGCCTGATCATCTAAGGTGGGTAGTGAGCCACGCAGGTCACGCTCTAATAGCTGTACCTGCTGGTAGTGGGTTAACAGCCGCTGGCCAGCAGGGGTTGGAGCTAAATGCGGGTGCCGAACCAACACTGGCTGACCAAGGCGAATTTCTAGTGCTTTTATACGTTGGGACACGGCAGATTGTGACAGTCCCAATTCATCCCCCGCGCGCTCAAAGCCGCCGCACTCCACCACGGTCGCCAAAGCATGAAGTAATTTGTAATCGAGCATGACGGTTTCCCACGGTAGCACTAAGTGACATAAGGCAAAAAATGGCGTTAAAACGGTGTAGCGCTTTTTATTTAGATTCAAATAGGATTGAATCTCATAAGCTAATGAATTACATTTCAGGCAGAGCTAGAGCATCAGAATCCTCACGGGTTGCCTAGCACTTTATGTGAGTAGTTTCTGTAATGCCACAGCCTAAAGGACACCGTAATGCCCGCCATCATGCTCCGTCGCCCTCTTGCTGGCATCGTTGCGCTTAGCGCGCTGATGCCTTTTGCCCCAGTTGCTATCGACACCGCTGCTGCCGACACCGTTAGCGCTGACGCCGTGGTTAATCACTACGCCGATTTGGCGCATGCCAATTACGCCGATGCACTGAAGGCTGCCCAAGCATTGAACGAGCGTATCGACGAATTGCTCGCCAATCCCACGGCTGAAACACTGAGCGCAGCCAAGCAAGCCTGGCTGCAGGCGCGGGTGCCTTATCAGCAGAGCGAAGTGTTTCGTTTCGGTAATGCGGTGGTGGACGACTGGGAAGGGCAGCTCAACGCCTGGCCTCTGGACGAAGGCATGATCGATTATGTCGAAGGCGACGACTACCAGCATGAACTGGGTAACGAGGGCGCCACCGCCAATATTATTGCCAACGAGCAAATCACTGTCGGCGGCGAAACTCTGGACGTTAGCGATATTACCCCGGAACTCCTTGCTGACCTGAACGAAATAGGCGGCTCGGAGGCCAACGTCGCCAGCGGCTATCACGCCATCGAGTTTCTGCTCTGGGGGCAGGATCTGCATGGCTTTGAGGCAGGCAACGGCGAACGACCGGTAAGCGATTACCAAATCGGCGACGAGTGCACTCATGGCTACTGCGATCGCCGCGGTAGCTACCTGGATGCGGTGTCCGACCTGCTCGTTGACGACCTTGAGTGGATGGTGGCCCAGTGGGCGCCGGAAACTGAGGGTAACTACCGCCTGGAGTTGCTTGCCGAAAGCGATCAGGAGGGCCTGCGCCGTATGCTGTTCGGCATGGGTTCGCTCTCTCTGGGCGAGCTGGCGGGTGAGCGATTAAAGGTCGCCCTGGAAGCCAACTCTTTTGAGGATGAGCACGACTGCTTCAGCGATAATACCCACAACTCCCACTACTACAACGGCCAGGGTATCCAGAATATCTACACCGGCAGCTATCAGCGCCTTGATGGCAGTGTGGTAGAGGGACCTTCGCTGCAAGACCTGTTATCTCAGCAAAATGCTGAGCTGGCCGATACACTCCATGAGCAGCTAGAAGCCACGATGGCGCGGCTTGATGCTATCAAGGAGGCGGCTGAAGCGGAAAGCTCGCCGATGGCCTTCGATATGATGATCGCCCCGGGTAACGAGCGGGGCAGTGAACTGATCAACGAGGCGATCCTTACCCTAGTGGCGCAAACAGGGTCTATCGAACAGGCCGCAGGCGATCTGGGCGTGACCTCCCTGCAGCCTGATGATGCCGGTCACCGGTTCTAGGCTGGACTAGCGTCTACCATGAGCCGCCGATAGTGTTGCTATCGAGCGGCTCTGTTGGTTTTTGTCGAATGGCTCGTATTCAGTATCATCCCTCGCAAGGTATCACCATGTACCGCTTACTCCGGTTTATTGTCTTAGCCAAGTGGGTGCCCAGCACATTAGCCCACAGCAGTTTATTACTGTTCTTGCTGGCCACGCCCCTGCAGGGAGCCGAATCACCTACCCAGGATTACCCTATTCAGTTGCCGCCTATACAGACCTCGCCCATGAGTGGCGGCGATGGCTCGGTAGAGCAGTTTGACCATAACGCCTATTCATTGCCGCTGAGTAATATGTCGATGACCAAGCGGCTGGATTTCAGCGTTGGCAACAGCTTCTTTCGCAACCCTTGGGTGGCGGCGCCCGCCAGCACCGAGGCCCGGGATGGCCTGGGGCCACTCCTGAATACCAATAGCTGCCAGGGCTGCCACCTTAAGGATGGTCGGGGGCACCCACCCACCGGCGACGAAAACCCCATCGCGCTGTTTCTGCGCCTCTCGCTACCCGCTAGCCAAGCGAACCCAGAGACACTGGGGCAGCGAGGCGCGCTTCCGGTACCTAATTATGGTTTGCAGCTACAAACCGCGGCGATTAGCGGTGCCAAGCCCGAGGCCAAACTGGTGATTGAGTATCGCCCTCGGGAAGTGAGCTTCACCGATGGCACCAGCGTCACCTTGCAGGAGCCGATTTACTCGATTGCCGAGCCCGCCTACGGGGAGCTGCCGGAGTCACTGCAAACCTCGCCGCGGCTGGCACCGCCAATGATTGGCCTGGGCCTGCTAGAAGCGATTCCTGAAGCTGACCTTATCGCTGCCGCTGACCCTGAAGACGCCGATGGCGACGGGATTTCCGGCCGCTATAACCAAGTGTGGGATGTGCGCAGTGGCACCCCGGTGCTAGGGCGTTTCGGCTGGAAAGCCGGTGAGCCCAGCATTGAGCAGCAGGGCCTGCACGCCTTTGCTGGGGATATGGGGCTGACCTCCAGTCTGGTACCGCAAACCGACTGCATGGAGAGCCAGGGGTGCGATGCTTTTCCTAATGGTGGCACGCCCGAAGTCAGCGATGACGTGGCCGACTTCGTGACCTTCTACGCCTCCAGTCTGGCGGTGCCAATGCGCCGCAATATGGATGACCCAGCGGTGAAACAGGGCGCTGAGCGTTTTAACGCGCTCGGCTGTGCGAGCTGCCATACGCCGCGCCAGCGCACTGCTGCGGACGCCCCCCGTCCGGCGTTGGCGGGGCAGGAGATATGGCCTTATAGCGACCTACTGCTCCACGATCTGGGCGATGCCCTGGCTGATCATCGTAGTGAGTTCCAGGCCGATGGCCGAGAATGGCGCACCCCGCCGCTGTGGGGTATTGGCTTGGCGCAAACGGTTAATCCTCGGGCTGGTTTTCTCCACGATGGTCGCGCCCGCACTTTGGAAGAGGCGATACTCTGGCACGGTGGCGAGGCAGAAAGTGCCACCCAGAGCTATCGCGCATTGCCCGCCGACCAGCGAGCGGAACTTATCCGTTTCCTAGAATCCCTGTAAGTCATTATTGTTAAGGAGTTAACGTGATCGCATCTTTTCGCCGCCTGAGTTTGCTGGCCTGCGCGCTACTTGCAGCGCCGCTCTCTTTTGCTACGGACACCCCTACGCCGCGGGAAATGTGGCACGGCGCGGTAGAGCTTCAGTATGCCGAACTCAGCGCCGCCTCCGAACGCCTGGAAGCCAGCGCCGCACGTTTTTGCCAGAGCCCAGACGAAGCACTCAGGCAGCGCCTGGAAAATGACTGGCTGAGCGCCTATCAAGCCTGGCAGGCGGTGCGTTTTATTCAGTTCGGTCCGGTTGAGCAGAATAGCCGAGGCTGGCAGCTGCAGTTCTGGCCAGACCGTAAAAACCTGGTGGGCAGTAAGGTGCGCGGCTGGCTGAAGGCAGCCGACGCCCCAGATGCCCAAGATATCGCCAGTGACAGCGTGGCGATCCAAGGTTTTCCCGCCCTTGAATACTTGCTTTATGACGACGCCATGGACGAACAGGCCCTGAGCGACCCTGGAGCCTGCTCGCTGATGCAGGCCATCACCACGCATCTTGCGGATACCACAAGCGCGCTGCATCGCGACTGGCAGGCCTTTGGCGAGCACTATCTTGAGACTCCTGACTACACGGAGACCACGCTGGCGAGCGCCATCCAGGCTCTCGAAATACTCGAAGATAAACGGCTCGGTGAGCCCATGGGCCTTAAAGGCGCACCCGCCAACGGCTACTTGGCGGAAGCGTGGCGAAGCGGACAAACGGTTCGATTGGTAGAGAGCAGCCTGGAGGGCCTGCGTACCGGCTTTTTGCCGGGGCTCACCGCGCTGTTGCGCGAGGCTAATGCGCTGCCGCTCGCCGAGGCGTTCCGTGATCAGTTGGATAAAACACTCGTTCAGGCCAGCGACTTGCCACCGGGCTTGGTGCCTTCCCTTAAAAACGAAGAGGCGTTTCGCGGCCTGCAGTCGCTCTACCTCGACATCAGCCAGCTACGCCATCTGCTGGGTAACGAGATCGCAGGTCAATTGGGGCTGGTGCGCGGCTTTAACTCCAGCGATGGGGATTGAACTATGCAGCGACGACAAATACTCAAAGCAGGGCTGAGCAGTGTGGCCCTGGCGCTAACCCCGTTGAGCTGGGCGCTGCCCGCGCGCGAGGAAGCCGCGTGGCTGTTCAGCGCGGTAGACGACCCTAGCGGGGCGCATTACATCGCCGGGGTGGCATTGGATGGCCAGACCCGCTTTATGATCGAAGTACCCGAACGCTGCCACGGCGGCTGTCTGCGGCCAGATTCCCGCCAGGCAGTATTGTTTGCTCGCCGCCCTGGCACGCGGATGTATGTGATCGATGGCGACAGCCGTCAATTAGCCCACACCATTGCGGCCGGAAAGGGCTACCACTTCTACGGGCATGGCGTGTTCGACCTGAACGGGCGCTATCTGTATGTCACCGCCAATCGTTTGGAGGACAGCGCCGGGCTAGTGCGCGTTTACGACGCTGCCAACGACTACGCCCATGTGCGCGATATGCCGCTGGGCGGTATTGGGCCCCATGAGCTTCGGCTGATGCCGGATGGCGATACCCTGGTGATTGGCTTGGGGGGGATCCAGACTCATCCTGACTACGGCCGGGTTAAACTCAATCTTGATACCATGGCACCAGCGCTGATGCTGCTGAATCGCCACAGCGGGGAGATACTGGCACGTCACGAACCTTCGCACCACCAGCTCAGCTGTCGTCATCTGGATGTGGCGGCGGACGGTACCGTGATCGCTGGCTACCAGTTTGAAGGCCCTGAGTGGGAAACCCATCCGCTGATCTGCCGACTTGATAGTGATGGTCATTTCTCTGAGCTGACGCTTGACGATGAAGTCACCACCAGTCTAAAGCACTACACTGCCAGCGTGGCGTTTAGCCGTGATTCTGACAATGTCCTGGTGACTGCCCCTCGCGGCAACCGGGTACTGCTGCTGGATGCCGAGCAAGGTAAGCTTGTTGCCAGCCTGGCGCTGCCCGACGCCGCCGGCGCCCGCTGCGACGGTAACGGCGGTTTTCTGGTCTCCTCCGGCCAGGGCGGGCTCTACCGTGTTACGCCTGACTTAGCGATGCCCGAGCTTCTCGCCAGCCTGGAACTGCGCTGGGATAACCATCTGACATGATTTTCAGAAAAGCGGCTTGGGATAGTATTCCGCACCAGTGACCCGGTTGCCACATAATCACCCAATGTTAATGACTCCTTCTTGGTGAGCGGCGGCGCTGTTAGACTTCAGCGCTCTTTTCAGGAAGGCAAGGAGACCCATGGAACTGCTTCGTTTAGTATTTCGTCACTACCGCTGGCCTTTTTTGGGCGCCATTGCGCTGAGCCTATTGAGCGCTGGCTTAGGGGTCGGGGTGATTGCCTTCATCAATCAGCGCTTAATTGAGGTCGGCAGTTTGGCGGCGTTGCCGCAGTTTTTAGGCTTGTTAGCGGTATTGCTGGCGGTGACGCTGGGTACGCAGTTGGCGCTTACTTTGCTGGGTCATCACTTTGTATTCGATCTACGCTCCCGCCTAGTGAAGCGAATTCTAGATACTGATATTGAGCGTTTGGAGCAGTTGGGTAACTCCACCTTGCTGGCCAGCCTTTCCAGCGATGTGCGCAACATCACCATTGGTTTTGTGCGCCTGCCGGAACTGATTCAAGGCGTCGTGCTGACGCTGGCTTCGGTCGCCTATTTGGCGTGGCTCTCGCCCCAAATGGTGGTCATCACCGTGCTATGGATCACTTTCACGATGGGGGTGGGCTGGTGGCTGGTCTCCAAAGTGTATCGCCACTTTCATCTAGTGCGGGAGAGCGAGGATCGCCTTTACAAGGATTATCAATCGGCGATTGAAGGGCGCAAGGAATTGGCGCTCAACCGCGACCGCGCCCGGCGCTTTTTTGACGAGCGTTACACTCTCAATGCCCAGGACTACCGTTACCACATCATCCGTGCCGATACCTACCACCTCAGTGCCAATAACTGGTCCAACATCATGATGTTGGGCGCAATCGGCGTGGTGTTTTTTCTCTCTAATGGGCTGGGCTGGGCCAATACCACGGTGGCTTCCACCTTTGCACTGACACTTTTGTTTCTGCGCACGCCGCTGATTCAGGCGGTGGGCGCTTGGCCAACACTGATTAGTGCCCAGGTCGCCTTTGATAAGCTGAGCAGTCTGGAGCTAGCCGAATACCAGCCAGGTTTTGCAGTGGACGATACGCTGACTGATTGGCAGCGTCTGGAGCTGGAGGAAGTCACTTATCACTACCCGAACACTGCCCAGGGCGAGGGCTTTCAGGTGGGGCCACTCAATATGACCCTAGAGCGTGGTGAACAGGTGTTTTTGATCGGCGGCAACGGCAGTGGTAAGTCGACTCTGGCAAGGCTGCTCTCGGGGTTATACCGTCCCCAAAGTGGCACTATTAAAATTGATGGGCAGGTGGTCACTGCTGCTCAATGGGAGGCTTTCCGTGCCCGTTTTGCCAGCGTGTTTACCGATTTCCATCAGTTTGATCAAGCAATGGGCCCTGAAGGGCTACCTGCTGACCCAGAGGTCGTTGATACCTGGCTTGAGCGACTGCAGATGCAGCACAAATTGCAGTGGGAGGGGGATCGCGTTATTAGCACTCAGCTCTCCCAAGGGCAGCGTAAACGCCTAGCGCTTTTGCTGGCAATTGCCGAAAAGCGTGACATCTTGCTGCTCGACGAGTGGGCGGCGGATCAAGACCCCCAGTTCCGGCGTCTGTTCTACCGCGAGCTGTTACCGCACTTAAAAGCAATGGGTAAAACCGTGTTTGCCATTAGCCATGACGACAGCTACTTCGCCCACGCTGATCGGTTGCTGGAGATGTCGAAGGGGCAGCTTAGCGAGCTGAAAGGCGAGCAGCGTGCGCGGGCAAGCGAAGATGCAGTTGCGCAAATTAATATCTAACCAGCGTTAAAAATAGCTAACGTTTTAACGGGCGACCTGCCTGGCGCGCTTACGCGCTTCCAGGTCGCAGCCCTCTAGCGGGCAGGTGCCGCAGGTATCAAACTCATCCAGTAAATAGCGCAGGCAGCAGAGCTTGCGCACCCGCTTAACTTCCTCACTACCCTTGGGCGTAAAGTAACGCACCGGCTGAAACAACGGGTTGCGCTTGCCGTTGGGCAGGTTGCGCGCTTCCAGCAACGCCTTGGCGGCCTCAAACGCCTGCCGATTAGCAAGCGGATGCTCGCCTAGTGCGTTGACGTAGAAGTCCAGATAGCCACCGGCATTGCTCCAGAACACCCGCTGTGCAGCGCCGGAGATAGCTGCTAATTGCTCAATCAACGGTGCCCAGTGCTGCTCAATCAGGGTAGCAAAACGCTCAAACGGATCTTGAGTGGATATTGGCGTGCCTTCGTGGGGCAACCACAGCTGAGAGGTGGCGCCCTTATCGTTAAAGATAACCTGCATGTCGTCCAGCCCCACCGGCAGGTCACGGTTAAGCAGCAGGTTGGCTGTGAGTGTGGGAACGGTTAGTGCGCTTAAGTGCCATTTCGACCAGATCGATACCACTGCCCGCTTGTCTCCGCCTGGGTACTGTTCAGCGAAGCGGGAGAGATCCTCTTTGAGCCAATCGGCATCCCGCCAACGAGCTGTTTTGAACGCTTCCAGCGGTGGCGTTCCACCTATTAACGGCGGCGTAAAGTTCGCCAACGGCCCGGTGTAGCAGGCGGCCAATGAAGGCTCGAACAGTTGCGGCTGACGCAGAGCAGAGGGCATCGCGAGGCTCCATCACAGGGATTTAGCGCAGGGTTTTGACACAGCACACAGGGGAAATACGGTATCCAGCTTAATCGATAATGCGTATCAGTTGAAGCGTTTGCTTGCGAATGAGTGCTTTTAAAAGCCTTTGGCCTCGGAGAATAACGTTATTGTGCCACGGCGATATTGTGCTCTCCGTTGGGATGCTTCATGACCTGCATCGGTAGGCCATAAATCGCCTCTAAGGTGCTGCAGCTCATCAAATCACCCGGGCTGCCATGGGCCAGTAAGCGACCGCTGTGCAGTGCCATCAGTTCGTCACAGTAGCGCGAAGCCATGTTGATATCGTGCAGTACAATAATCACCCCAAGGTTTAGCTCATCGCACAGCTTGCGGATTAGCGCCAGTACTTCGATTTGGTGGGCGATATCCAGCGCCGCTAGCGGCTCGTCCAGCAGCAGGAATCGGCTGCCCTGGGCGAGTAGCATCGCCAGCCATACCCGCTGGCGTTCCCCTCCGGAGAGCGTATCCACTAGGCGGTCTGCAAATGCTTCGGTGTGCGTGAGGGCAATAGCGCGCTCTACGGCGTCTTTATCTTTTTGCGTATGACGCCCCAAGAGCCCATGCCAAGGATAGCGGCCGAAGCCCACCAGCTCACGCCCGGTCAAGTTTTCGGCACTCGGCAAATGCTGTGGCAAATACGCTACTTGGCGTGCGAACTCGCGGTTTCCCCACTCATTGAGCGGGCGTTGGTCAAAGTGGATATTGCCCTGGGAGGTAGGCTGCTGCTGGGCCATTAGCTTAATTAACGTCGATTTTCCCGAGCCGTTATGGCCAATCAGACCGTATACCTTGCCCTCATGAAAGGTGTGTTCAATGGGCGCTAAAAGCGGCTTGCCATTGATTTCAAAGGTGGCGCCTTTGACCTCGAACATGAATGACTCCTGGCGGAAGGGTAAAGAGTAGTAGGTACATTCTAGTGCTAATAGTTCTCATTTGTAACCTGGTGGCAATAATAAAATGTCTATCAACCTCGGCTCCTTTAACCCATCAAACGCGCCCATATTGAATCCCTGAGCCATAAGCGACGAACCAGGGCAATAACGATATGGCCGATGATGAGTCCAAAGAGCAGCCAGGAGAGTGGACTATGCAGCACGCCGGCAGGAGCCATCATCCAGGTGATGTTACGCTCTGCTTCGGGCAGTAAATCAAGGCCGTAGAATTGGAGTGCTCCACCACGGCCGTACTGGCGCAATAGACCAAAAGCGGGCAGCCACAGCAGCAGTCCATAAAAGGTGATATGGACGATACGTGCCATTTGACCACTAATTCCCGGTGGAGCCAGTGGGCGATGCTGACGATTACTCAATGCCCAGCCAAGGCGGGCCAGGGTCACGAGTAAGATTAGCAAGCCCAGGGAACCGTGCGGGCCAATGCTTGATAGGAAGACTGTGAGTGAGTTTTCGCCCATGGCTCGCCAAGCCAGTACGACGATAAATTGAAATAAAACCAGCGCCGCCGTAAGCCAGTGTAAAGCCCGACTAATACGCCCAAAGTGATGCGGGCTGTCTCGCCAGCCAAGAGGCGTGTGAGCGGGCTTGCTTGTGTGGCTACTGTTTAGCGCCGTGTTGTTTGCTGTTCCCTTAACCATTGGCCTTGCCCAGGCGCCAGTAGCCCATGCTGGTAACGTACTGTTTTGGTAGCCCGCACTCGTTAATCAAATAGCGGCGCAGCTGCATGGCGACCTTGGTTTCAGCGGCGATCCAGGCGTAGAAGGGTGCGCTGTCATCCAGGGTGGCGGGTTCCCAGAGTGGTCCCTCCTCATCGTCGCTTTTGTCCTGGGGAGTGGGTGACGTAGGTGTGCCGCCTAGCGCTTGAATTTCTTTTTGTAAATCGATATCACGCAGCGCTCGCATTAGCAGTTCACCGTGTTGGCAGCCCGGTTCAGCGTCGCGGGCCAGCCAGCGCAGCTTGGCGGCCTGGGGCAGCGGCTGAACGTCGTCGCCACGAGGCACTTCGAACAGCGCTTCGACTTTGGGTTTGAGCGGCAAATCATCAAGGGTTTCCAGAATGCCGGCAGCAGCGGGTAGGGCGGTTTCATCGGCGATGATCAGAATACGGCGTACGCCTTGGGGCGGCTTCCACTCGTAGCCTAGCTTTGGGCCATCCGCATTGGCGGTAGGAGCTGTCATGGCCAAGCGGTCGCCGGGGCGGGCATGCATTGCCCAGCGTGATGCGGGCCCCGTGTCACCGTGGAGCACGAACTCCACGTCCACCTCGGCTTTTTCCGGGCGCAGAGCGCGGATAGTGTAAGTGCGCGCGGAAGGTCGCTTGGCATCCGGCAGGGCACGGTAGGCGCTATACCAGTCGTGCTCATCCAGTTTGGCGATTTCAAATAAAGGGTCGAGAGTACCGTCTCCTTCCGGGAAGAACAGTTTGACGCGCTGATCCGGTGCGTAAGTGGTCATCTGGCTAACGGCGGGGCCGCTGAACGTAAATCGAACTAATGAGGCGCTGACTTGGGTGCGCCGGGCGAGGGTGATATCGAATAGCTGGTAGCTCGGTTTGGCTGCCATAGAATTGCCTCCCTTGATAAAGGTGTCAATTGTAGTGCTAATCGTTATCATTTAGAATCGATAGTTATTATTCAGTGACTGACTTCCAAACACGATTAAGGCTAACCAATGATGCTGCTGCCTACCGCCGTCCCTTCGGAAAGTGCCTCGTTTATGAAAGGGGATTGCTCGCTATGTTAGGCGCTGCTCAATTCGCCCAGCGAATGGGAGGGATGTCGCCAGCGAAAGCCTGCCTGTTGCTTAGCCTGCCGATGGTGGTGCTGTTTTGGCTGGGGCTGCAGGGCCAAGGCGGTTTTGCGCTGGGACTACAGGCCCTTGTAGCGCCCTCTTTTGAGAACGTTGACGAGCTGCTGCTTTATTACGCTTGGTGGCCGCGCCTCTCGATTGCTTTGCTCGCTGGCGGCGGCTTGGGGCTGGCCGGGGTGCTGATGCAGCAGGTGCTGCGCAATCCGCTGGCCTCGCCCACCACACTCGGGGTGGCCTCGGGCGCGAACTTGGCGCTGATGACGGCCACCCTGCTGGCACCGGGGCTGCTGGTTGCCGGGCGCGAATGGGTAGCGTTGTTGGGCGGTGCGCTGGCGGTAGGGCTAGTGTTCCTGCTTTCGTGGCGTCGCGGGCTGGCGCCCATCGTGGTGGTGTTGGCAGGCCTGGTGGTGAATCTCTATTTAGGAGCGCTCTCCACAGCGCTCCTGCTGTTCAACCACGAAGCGCTCTCGGGGCTGTTGATTTGGGGCGCTGGTTCGCTAGCGCAAAATGGTTGGGACGGCGTTGCGATACTTTGGCCCCGGCTGGCCATTAGCTGCGTAGCGGCATGGTTTTTATTGCGTCCGCTGGCCGTGTTGGAGCTGGATGATGCAAGCGCCAAGAGTCTGGGGGTTTCGCTTGCCTATCTTCGCTTTGCGGGCATGGGGCTGGCGGTGTTTATTACCGGCAGCATTGTTAGCGTGGTAGGCATCATTGGCTTTATTGGCTTGGCCGCACCCAATATTGTACGCATGGCGGGCGCGCGCCGGTTAGGGCCACGGCTACTCTGGTCGACCCTTTTGGGGGCTGTACTATTAGCCACGACGGATCTTTTGCTTCAGCAGTTTTCGGGCATGGCGGCTGCCTTTATTCCTACCGGGGCGATTACCGGTGCGCTAGGGGCGCCACTATTAATGTGGCTGATTCCGCGCTTAAAACTGCAGGGCGATCGGCCGCCAAAAAGCGCGGGAGTATTCACGCATCGCCACCCTGCACCCTCGCGGTTAGCTGCTGGGTTACTGCTCGCGCTGCTCGCCGCAACAGTGCTTGGCCTGTTATTTGGTCAGGGGGTAGACGGTTGGTATTGGCTTGCGCCTAATAACTGGGGCGTGATGCAGTGGCGCCTGCCCCGCGTAATGGCAGCCGCGGCCAGCGGCTTGATGCTGGCCATTGCAGGTACGATTCTCCAACGCCTTTCTGCCAACCCTATGGCCAGCCCTGAAGTGTTGGGTATCAGCGGTGGCTGTGCCATTGCGCTGATTTTGGGAATTTTCCTGCTGCCTGCGCCCACCAATATGATGCTGATTGGCGTAGGCACGCTAGGGGCGTTTGCAACGCTATTGGTACTGGTTGGAATCAACCGCAAAAGTGGTTTTCTCCCTGAACGCTTACTGCTCACCGGGGTAGCGATCAGTGCGCTGTTTGATGCGGTTCGCAGCGTAATGCTGGCAGGTGGCGATCCTCGTGGCCAGCAGGTGATTGCTTGGCTGGCGGGATCCACCTACTACGTGGATATCACCAATGCGGTGGTGGTAGGGGGCATTGCCGCCGCGCTGGCGCTGATCACGCTACCCTTCACCCGCTGGCTGGATATCTTGCCCTTAGGCGCGCCGACGGCCAAGGCGCTTGGGGTAACCCTCAACCGCGCTCGTTTGGTGTTGCTGCTACTGGTGGCCTTGCTAACCGCCTGCGCTACCCTGGTGGTAGGGCCGCTTTCGTTTATTGGCCTACTGGCGCCGCATATGGCGCGGTTGGTGGGTTTCTCCAGAGCTAAGCAGCATCTGCTAGGAGCGGCATTGATCGGCATGCTGCTAATGGTGCTGGCGGATTGGGTAGGGCGTCAGATTATCTTCCCTTACGAGATACCGGCAGGCTTGGTCGCTTCACTGATTGGCGGTGCCTACTTTATGTGGGGGCTGCGGCGGCTTTAATTCGCTAAAAGCATCCCTTTATAAGTAAAACTGATGCCCCATTAGCAGGATGATTATTAGTTATCCAGCTTGCTCGTTATCTTAGTGCCACGTTTGTTTAACACGATACTTATTCTGGCACTGGGAGCTAGGCAATGTGGGAAAGCTACTTCACCGGGCTGCTGGTATGCGGCGGCATCATCATGGCGATTGGGGCGCAGAACGCTTATATCTTAGGGTTGGCTATTCGCCGCGAGTATCACTGGTGGTCGGCGGGGCTGTGCATGAGTGCGGATATTATCCTGCTCACGGCGGGTATGTTTGGGGTGAGCGCCTTTCTGCTGACGATGCCCAGTGCGCTGGAGGCAATGCGCTGGGTGGGCGTGGTGTTTTTAAGCTGGTTGGCGGCGCAGGCGTTATTTAGAGCCGTCAGTGGACGGCAAGGGTTGAGAGCCGAAGCGGGCAAAGCGCCTAGCTTAACGAAAGTGATTTTCGCAACCCTTGCCGTCACCGTGCTCAACCCTCAGGTCTACCTGGATACGCTGCTGTTGATACCCGCCATCGGCGCTCAGCAGGAGAGCGCCGGTGTTTTTGTGGCAGGGGCATCTACCGCTTCCATCCTCTGGTTTAGTCTGCTGGCCTGGGGTGGCGCCGCACTTTCGCCTTGGCTGTCAAAGCCTATCGCTTGGCGCATCATCGATGGTCTGATTGGGTTAATGATGGCAGGCATCGCCGTTCATCTTGCCCTGGGAGCAACTTCTCTTAGCTAAACCGCTTAGTGAGCAAGTTAGTTAGCATTTAGTGACGGCTGAAATAGGCCTCCATCACCGCTACTACTTTATCAATATCGGCATCATTGATATCGCGATGGACCACAAAACGGGTGGCGTACAGTAACTCAATTAATATGCCATGCTCTTTTAGCCAGGCGGATAGTGGCTGGACATGGGCGTCGGGAATTTGTGCAAATACCATATTGGTGGCTTGCGAGGTGATCTCTACCCCTGGCAGTTTCTCCAACCCTTCCGCCAATCGAGCGGCACGGCGGTGATCTTCGCTGAGATCGGTAACGTGGTGATCCAGGGCGTATTGACAGGCCGCAGCGATAATGCCCACTTGTCGCATACCACCGCCTACCATTTTGCGTAAACGGCGAGCCTTATCAATCAGCGTTTGAGAACCCACCAACGCCGATCCCATCGGAGTCCCCAGGCCTTTTGAAAAACACAGGGAAACGCTATCGAATGGCAGGCACAGCTGCTTAAGCGATGTATCGGTTGCGATGGCGGCATTAAACAGACGTGCGCCGTCTAGGTGTGTTGCCAGCCCGCGTTCGCGAGCAAGATCGGTCGCTTTTAGCGCATAGTCGGCCGGGAGTACCTTGCCGCCAATGGTGTTTTCCAATGCTAATAGTTTACTGCGGGCAAAGTGAAAATCGTCGGCTTTAATCGCGGCGCTTATTTTTTCCAAAGGTAGCGAGCCATCAGCGGCATTCTCAATGGGCTGGGGTTGGATGCTCCCCAATACCGCAGCGCCACCACCTTCATAGCGATAAGTGTGGGCTGACTGCCCCACAATGTACTCATCACCGCGTTCACAGTGAGCCATTAGCGCCACTAGGTTGCTTTGTGTGCCGCTAGGAAATAGCAGCGCGGCTTCCTTACCTGCCTGCTCGGCCAGGTTGGCTTGAAACGCATTCACCGTTGGGTCATCGCCCCACACATCATCACCTACCGGCGCTGCCATCATGGCTTCCAGCATGGCGGGAGTGGGGCGGGTCACCGTATCACTGCGTAAATCAATCATGCAGATCTCCTTTTTTTTGTAAGGGCAACAACTTAGATTAAATTTTTTAAGCAAGTTTATAAGAACCATCTATGGTTAACAGCATACTGCAAGTCTCTCCAGCATAGGCAACCCGATGGATCTAAAAAGTGGCTACCCCTTTTGGGCTGTAAAAAACGGCCTGCTTAAAGCGTATCCCCCGCTTGCTCGCGATCACCAATGCGATATTGTCGTCATCGGTGGTGGTATTACGGGGGCGTTAATTGCGGACGAGTTAAGCCGCCATGGTCATTATGTCGTGGTGCTTGAACGGCGTGATATTGGCTGGGGCAGTTCCGCCGCCAGCACTGCTTTATTGCAATATGAAATTGATACCCATATGACGGAGCTCGCGAAGCTTTATGGAGAAGCGAATGCTGTGCTCGCTTACCGTGCCTGTGCTGAGGCGATTAGAGAGCTCGAAACGTTAGCGGCAGGGTTGGGGGATGTGGATTTTGCGCGTCAACAAAGCCTTTATTATGCCAGTGATGAAGGGGATGTTGCGTCACTCAAAGAAGAGCTAGCGCTGCGCCAAAAGCATGGTTTCGACGCCTCTTGGCTTGAGCGCGACACTATTTTAGCCGATTACGGTTTTGCAGCACCGGGCGCTATTCTTACCCAGTTGGCCGCCAGTATTGACCCCTACCGTATGGCTTATCAGCTGTTTGCCAGGGTGGTTGAGCGTGGTGGTGAGGTATATGACCGAACACAAATGGAGACGATGACGCCGGATGATCAGGGAGTCACGCTGACACTGACCAATGGCTCCAACCTGCGCTGCCAGCACGTGGTGTTGGCGACCGGCTATGAATCGCAAGCTTGGTTGCCGGAAAGCGTGGCGATCAACCGCAGTAGCTACGCGCTAATCACCGATCCCCTCTCACCCAAAGCACTGGGTAAATTACGCCATACCATGGTGTGGGAGTCTGCGCGGCCCTATCTCTATCTACGAACTACCTGCGATGGCCGCTTGCTTGTAGGGGGCGACGATGATGATGAAGATATCCCCCAGCGTCGCGACGCGCGGGTCGAAGAGAAAGCCCAGGGGCTGGCGAGCAAAGTAGAGGCGTTGTGGCCTAAGCTGGATATTAATCCAACGTTCTCGTGGGGCGGTACGTTTGCCGAAACCAAAGACGGATTGCCATTTTTTGGCCCCCATGAGGCCCATGGGCCCCGCGTACACTTCGCCATGGCATATGGTGGCAATGGCATTAGCTACAGCATGATCGGTGCAAAATTACTGCGCGCGCTGATCGAAGGAGAAGAGCATCCGCTGGCAGAGCTATTTTCATTCAAGCGGATAGCTACAACCACCTGACCATCAAAAACCACCTAATCATCACAAAACACCTAATCATCACAAAACACCTAAGCACTTAAAACAGAGTTCACAGCGCCCTTAAAATTTAGCAGCGAGCCAAGGAGAAACGGGTATTCTTATGGGATACCCACCAGAGTAGAGGACAATGAGCCACACACTATTTTTAAGGGCACTGGAGCGCAATGATTTGCGCTTTGTCCACGAGCTCAATAATAACCAGAGCATCATGTCGTACTGGTTTGAGGAACCTTACGAGTCATTTGATGAGTTGGAAGAGCTATATAACAAGCACATTCATGACAATGCCGAACGGCGCTTTGTCGCGGAAAATAGCCATGGTAACGCGATTGGTTTGGTGGAGCTGATTGAGATCGACTACATCCACCGCAGCGCTGAATTTCAAATCATCATTGCTCCCGATCATCAGGGCAAAGGGTTTGCTCGTTCGTTGATTCACCAAGCGTTGCACTACTCGTTCACGATCTTAAACCTGCACAAGGTGTATCTCATTGTGGCGGTGGAAAACGTCAAAGCGATCCATCTTTACGAGGAGAGCGGTTTTATTGAGGAAGGGCACCTAGTGCAGGAGTTCTTTATCAATGGCAAATATAGGGATGTGAAGCGTATGTATATCCTGCAGGACGCCTACCTCGGCCAGATAAGTGCCTGATCTTAAGTTTTCGTGTAACGTTGGAGTCTGATATCTCTAACGGATGGAACCATGTTAAGGCGTTTCGTTGCTCCCCTTACTGACTCTGAACAGCAGACGCTGTCCTCCGC
>NZ_JBANSN010000011.1:0-158710 GCF_037070215.1 Vreelandella arctica
GGGTACTCAGAATCAAACGCAACGGGCACGGGCTGAAGAGTTCAAGACGATTGCACGCTACCTGTAAGCGCTTTTAGGCACCCCTCATTTGAGGAAGTTCTATGCTCGATGTACTCGCCCATCGCATTTACCGCCACCTCTTTCTAGCTCAGGTCATTGCACTGATCGGCACTGGCCTAACCACGGTTGCGCTGGCGTTACTGGCTCACGATCTCGCTGAAGGTCAGGCGGGTGCCGTGCTAGGCACGGCGCTGGCGATCAAGATGGTCGCTTACGTGGGCATTGCCCCTCTGGTCGGCGCCTATGCATCACGCCTGCCTCGGCGCACGTTTTTGGTTAGCCTGGACTTACTGCGTGCAGCCGTGGTTTGTGCACTGCCTTTTGTTACAGAAGTGTGGCAAATCTATGTGCTGATCTTTCTACTCAATGCTTGTTCAGCTGGCTTTACGCCCGTTTTCCAGGCGACGATACCTGACATTCTCGAAGACGAAGAGCAGTACACACGAGCATTATCCCTGTCACGTCTCGCCTATGATTTAGAGAACCTTCTTAGCCCGATGGTGGCGGCGGCACTGCTGATGGTGATGGGGTTTGATGTCCTGTTTGTACTCAACGCTCTGGCGTTCGTTATCTCTGCCGCCCTGGTTATATCGGTAACCCTGCCTGCGCCTCTTGCCCTAGAGGAAGCCCCTAGCGTCTGGCGTCGTGTTACCCGCGGCATGCGGATTTATCTGAAGACGCCCCGGCTGCGCGGGCTACTGGCGTTGAACTTGGCGGTTTCAGCCGCCGGGGCCATGCAAATCGTCAACACGGTGGTGCTTGTGCGCTCGGTGTTGGGTTTGGGCGAGAAAGAGGTAGCCCTGGCCTTTGCCGCAGCAGGTGGAGGTTCCATGCTGGTGGCCTTATTGCTGCCCAAGGTGCTGGATCGGATGCCCGAGCGGCCAGTCATGCTGTTGGGCGGCGTTATGATGGCACTCAGCCTTTACCTGGGCTGGCTAGGCCCATCGTTTACGGGGCTTACCGGGCTATGGTTGCTGTTGGGCGCGGGGGCCTCGTTGGTTATGACCCCCTCCGGACGCCTGCTCAAACGCTCGTGTCAGCCGGAGGATCGTCCAGCGCTGTTTGCTGCCCAATTTTCCTTGTCACACAGCTGTTGGCTGGTTACTTATCCGTTGGCAGGTTGGCTGGGGGTAAACGTGGGACTGACGGGAACGTTCGCTTTGCTGGGAACGATTGCTCTGGCAGCAACGGCGCTCACAGCCCTTATCTGGCATAAATCTGACCTGAGAACTCTTGAGCACGAGCACGCAGCCATAACCCATACCCATCTGCACTACCACGATGAACACCATCAACACGAGCATGAGGGATGGGAGGGGCCGGAACCTCATCGCCATTCCCACCATCATTTTCGAGGCTCACATCGGCACGTCTTTGTTATCGATGACCACCATTCTCAGTGGCCATCACAGCACAAGCTTAGGTGAAATGTTCCATTCTTTGATCTCCACCCGATGGAGGATCTTGCCATGAACGTTTCTACTCAAAACCCCTTCACTCCTTGGAATAAAGGCAAGTTGGTTGGGCAGAAGACACCACTGCGCCTCAGAGATATCTGGGCGATCCGTGTTCGTCTACAGATTGCCAAAAAGACAAGAGACCTCGCCCTCTTCAATTTAGCCATCGATAGCAAATTACGAGGCTGCGACCTCGTCAATTTACGAGTCCGAGATATAGCCCATGGTGCGTGCATATCCCCACGAGCCATCGTGATGCAGCAAAAAACGCATCGACCTGTCCAGTTCGAAATAACCGAGCAAGCCCGTATCGCTATTATCGACTGGATACAGCTGGCTCAGCTCCGAAGCGAAGACTTCCTATTTCCCAGCCGAATCAATAGCGCAAAGCCTCTCTCAACGCGCCAATATGCCCGTATTGTGAAAGCCTGGGTTACCGAAATAGGACTAGATGCATCAATGTATGGCACGCACACGATGCGACGTACAAAAGCTTCGCTGATATACCGTCGCACGAAAAATTTAAGGGCAGTGCAACTTCTCCTGGGTCACACGAAGCTGGAAAGCACCGTCAGGTATCTAGGGGTTGAGGTAGATGACGCGTTGGAAATGGCAGAACAGACTGAAGTTTGATGAGGCTGAACGACGGCCTATTTTGGGCCGTCATTGTCCGGCCAGAAGCCGCCATTGAGACTTTCCTGATGTAACGCCAACATTCAGCAGCGGCCTTTACGTAGCGAAGCGGAGAAAAGGCCATCCGGTGGAGGGCCGAAGGCCCAGAACGAACTAGAACTAATGGTTAGATTGAAACAATATCCGCACGGCCTGAGCTGCCTGATGGGGAATCAAAACCGTAAGAGGTGGAGCCTAATGAGGTTTCGCGAGCAGGTGCTGAAAGTCGCCGCCACGCTCACCATGCATGCATTGCGGGTGACCTTGCACCTGGGAGCCGCCGCCGACAATTGGTGACCAACCCTGATGCGAGGAGGGCCAAGATTGGCCGCATTGTCCTAACCGCCACCACGACCGCCTTTCTTAAGGCATCGTCCAGTGGTCGAGGGGGCCGTGAGCAAGCGCCCCACCCTCTTTACTTGATATTATAAGCGACAAGTATTTAGAGAATAAATGAGCATATGTGGCGGTGCTGCCATGTCGTTGGCAGAAGAATAAGAGCCGGAAGCGTGCGATCAGCCACTTTAACAAGACCGTGATGAATCACGCGGGATACCAGTTGACGGCTATGGCCGCACTGAGCATTGTGGTGAAGAAAAACAGGTATGTCCCCATTTTTGTCCCCCATTTTCGATACCGGAAGCGAAATGCAGCCGTTGGTCTAATGTTAGAAGAATGGGTATGTGATTTTCGACCCACGGACATGACTGATGACTGACTACTTTGTTCAGGCGTTTATCTACCTGGTGGCGGCGGTAATAGCGGTGCCACTGGCCAGACAGTTCGGGCTGGGGTCGGTACTCGGTTACTTGGTGGCCGGTGTGGTCATAGGACCGGTGACAGGACTGGTGGGCCAGGAGGCCCTCACTCTTCAGCATTTTGCTGAGTTCGGCGTGGTAATGATGCTGTTCCTGGTGGGGATGGAGCTTGACCCCAAATCCCTTTGGGCCATGCGGGTTCGGCTGCTCGGTCTTGGCGGCCTGCAGGTCACACTGACTGCAGCCGCCGCCACCTGTTTTGCCTGGTTCCTGGGGATGGCCTGGCAAACAGCCGTGGCGGTAGGGTTTCTCTTCTCCCTTTCCTCAACAGCGATTGTCTTGCAGACACTTACCGAAAGGGGGCTAGTCAAAACCGAAGGTGGGCAGAGTGCCTTCTCAGTGCTGCTTTTCCAGGACATTGCGGTGATTCCCATGCTGGCCGTCATCCCGCTGCTGGCCGTGTCCGCAATGTCCGGTAGTGGCAGCGAGGGCGGGCATAGCAGCCTCAGCCTGGTTGAGAACCTGCCGGGCTGGGCGCATGGGCTGGCCGTTGTCGGTGCGATCGTGATCGTGATTATCTGTGGCCATTACCTGAGTCGGCCGCTGTTCCGCTACGTGGTGCGATCCGGCATGCGGGAAGTATTCACCGCCGCGTCCCTGATGCTGATTATCGGCATCGCGGCGCTGATGAGCTTGGTGAATCTGTCGCCGGCGCTCGGCGCATTCCTGGCCGGTGTGGTCCTCGCCAACAGCGAATTCCGGCACGAGTTGGAAGCCAATATCGAACCTTTCAAGGGGCTGCTGCTAGGGCTTTTCTTCATGACCGTAGGCGCGGGAATCAATTTCGGCGTTCTGGCGGCTTCTTGGGATACGGTCTTTCTTCTCGCCCTGGCGGTTATCATTGGCAAGACGCTGATTCTGTTTGGCCTGGCTTTCGCATTCGGCATCCGCGGCAGTGAAGGCTGGTTGTTCAGCCTCGGGCTGGCCCAGGCCGGTGAGTTCGGGTTCGTGCTGCTGACCTACAGTACCCAGAACCAAGTTATCCCTGCAGACACCGCTCAGGTGCTGTCACTGGTGGTGGCCCTGTCCATGTTCCTGACACCGCTGTTGTTCATTGTCTATGACCGGGTGGTGCTGCCGCGCTATCAGAAGGCTTCCAATGAAGAAGCAGAGCCGGATGAGATAGAAGAGCAGGCCCCGGTGATCGTGGCAGGGGTCGGCCGCTTCGGACAGATCGTGTGTCGTTTGCTTCGCGCCAACAACATTCCCAGCGTAGCCCTGGACCATGCTCTGGATCAGATCGAAAATCTGCGCCTGATCCAACTGAAAAGTTACTTTGGCGACGCCACCCGCATCCAGCTACTGGAAACCGCCGGCATTGCCGAGGCACGCCTGCTCGTCGTCGCCATCGATGACCGCGACCGGGCCGTGAGCCTGGTGCGTCACGTCAAACAGCTTTACCCGGAGGTTTGGATACTGGCCCGCGCCTTCGACCGCGGCCATGGTTACGAGCTGCGTGAAGCCGGCGCCGACGATGTGGTGAGCGAAACCTATTACTCCGCCCTGAAACTCGGCGGCGATGCCCTCACTGCCATGGGCGTCCACCCAGAACGCGCCCGCCGAATGACTCAATCCTTTGTCGCCAGCGAAAAAGCCAACGAAGACCAATTGTTCAGCGCCTGGCGCAACATCGAGGAAGGCATCCACTTCAGCCCGCGCTACGGGGAGCTGTTCATGAAACTGGACGAGTCACTGGGGCACGCCATGCGGGAAGACGCACGGCAAATCGAGGACGAAGCACCGGCGTGGACCCCACCGAGGAACAACGGCTGATCACTAAAACAGAATTGTCAGCGCTTATTCGCTTCCTGGTTGCGGCGTCGCTGCCGGTAGCCGTAAGTAGCGTTTCTGACGGTTTCTTCATCTTCCAGTCCGGCCCCCAGGGCGCCAGCGATAGTGGCAACCGAAGTCGCGAGCCAGGCAAGAGTGGTGTAATCGAGAAGACTGGCCCCGTGATCAAGTTGCGCTTCCAGCATGTTGGCCGGAATGAAAACGAGGACCGTGAAACAGAAAAGGCCCAGCAGGATCACGTAATAGAATACGACCCCGGCACTCAGCGTCAGGACAGTGACCGTGTTATAGAGCCGAACCAGACGTGGTGATCGGGCGTTTTTTATCGGTTCCCAAAGCGTGTGGGCAATAATGATCCAGGCAATCATCGACACCATGGCCACTCCCATCAGCAGAACAAGGCGTGGCCGGCCATAATTGGCGCTGAGCTGCCAAAGGGTGGGAAACACCAGACCATAGGCGCCGGTCGCGAACGCGACGGCGATGACGCGCTTGAAAGCAGGAAAGATGGTCGAGGGGCGGTTGGCGCGCACCATGCCTGCCAGGATGCGAAGGTTCCCGTTGATCCACGAATCGGCAATGAAGCGCACGTCAAAGGACTCTCCCTCGCCCGATAGCGTTAGCCGACGTATCGGAAACAGCTTCTCGTAGAGGTGCCTGCCCAATAGTTGCCGCGCACCTTTGCCACGCAGACTCTCGTGGACTTTATCGGATTGCTGGGTACGCTGCTCCTGACGAGTACGGTCCTCTTCGGAACTGCCATGGTGCAATTCGTTGACCAGTTGCAGGATCGCTTCGTTCAGGCGACGACGTATTGCGGTAATGCCGAAGGCAGGCAATGAAATCATCGCAACGCCATGCACCGTGCTGGTTTCAGCGATTACGAAGCGCCCGTCCTTAAAGATCGGCAAATCGGTAATGCAGATCGCGTAGTCCCACTGCTGGTCCCGCTTATACTCGAGAATACTCCCAATAATATCGTTGGAAGCCTCTGCAGCACCGATCAACGGATCGACGATCAGTTGCACCTCCCAGTTCAACCGGTCATCGACGTAGTTGGCCAGAAGTTCGGGTAACTGGTCGATTACCTTTTCGGCCATCTCAGCGGACATCTCCGGAGCAGGTACTAGGCCCACCACTTTTCGGCATGGGTTAACCGTCTGGATCCCTTCTGCTGCGGGCTGCTTGGTGTAGACCTCGTTTTGAGCCTTGGTCATAAGCGCTCCTTGACGACGTAGCTAGCGGACTTAGGAGTGGGACCCTGTAAAGCCCGCCTAGTATATCCAAGCTTAGATGAAGATTAGCATAGCGCGACTCTCGCTATAGTCATTGGAGAAATTGAAACCAAAAATTGAAGCCGGGTCCCATCAGCCGGCCTTGCTCGCTGCCCTACCCCTACCCCAAGAGATTAGATGACTGGGTCCATTAAATGCTGGCATCCCTACTGGACGCTCCACGATTACCCCATTCCGCGCTTCAGCCGGTAGATCGTATTAAGACTTTTACAACGCCGTGGAATCGTCGTGGGCATGCCTGATCCGACGAACTCTCCACCAGATCGACAGCATCACGACGGGTACCAGTACCGACATCACCGGTGTGGCAACATCGTAAATGAATGGAATTCCCTTCAGGAAATAGCCTGAAAGACTCACGACGTAATACGAAATTGCTGCCACAGACAGCCCTTCAACCGTTTGCTGAAGACGCAATTGCAGCTTGACCCGGTTGTTCATCGACGCCAGCAAGTCCCGATTCTGGCGTTCCAGTTCGACATCGACCCAGGAGCGCAGCAGTGAGATGTTTCGGGTCAGTTCGTCGGAGAGCTTGGCCTGGCGCTCTTTAACCGAAAGGCAGGTTCGCATCGCAGGAGCAATACGACGCTGAAGAAAATCCCGCCAGGTAAAGTATCCGGACACCCCCTCTTCCAATAGCGCTGCCAACCTCTCTTCAACGATCTCGTAGTAAGCCCGGCTGGCGCCAAATCGATAGAGATTCGCAGCAACGCAGGCCTCCAACTTTGCCGCCAAACTGGTCAGTTCTGACAGAAGGAGGTGGTTGTCACGCCGCGCTTCCGAGTTCGTCGACATCTCATCAGTCATCATGGCCAGTTGTGACTCCATGCTTCGCAGCTCCTTCGTCATTGACCTAGTCAACGGCAACGACAATAAGGCCAAAGTCCGATAGGTCTCAATCTCCAGAAGACGTTGCGCCAGCGCACCTGCTCGCGCGGGTTTCAAATCACGCGCAAGGATCAGGATGTGCGTCAGGCCGTCGTCATCCTGTCGGAAATCGGTCAGGATGGCAGCGTTCCCACTTTCTACTAGCGAGTAACAAAGGCTGGAAGTATCGAAGCGATCTACCTCCTTCTCAGTATCTGAATTCCATGGAAGAAAGGTCAGGCGCACGCCCGATACCACCGGGCCTGGAGGGATGAATCCATGCTTGAACGGATTCTCGCCGCATGGTTCTCCGGTTTCGGGATCAAGCTCGGCACACCACAGATACGTCGAATACTCCGTGTGTTTTTCGCAGTGCAGGTCTCCGTCGTCCCAGGCCAAGCCGTGAAATGACGTGGATTGGTCAGGCTCAGCCACGCCGAGACGACCAGACAACTCATTCACCGCCAACTTATCCTTAGTCAGATCTCCTCCCGTCATGAAAGCGAACTGCAACATCTGCCTCGGGGCCTGAATCATGAGGTGTGGGCGTGCATGCACTTCGTTCACGGCCGCCGCCCTATCGGCATAGGCCGGCATTCCATACACGGTGTCGGTTGAGGCCGGCTGACCGTTCGGATTGTGGGTCGACTCGGCCATAATGACCTCAGGTTGACGGGTAAAGGAAATACAGAGTGGAACTCTAGTAACACTATAGCCCACTACGCGAAGGTAAACCCTGGGCACCTTTGCTTCCTTCTCCCAGCGGATTTCACTTCGATCATCGTCGTAGACGAAGCGCAGGCTATCACCTTCCTCTATGTCGCCCCGCAACACGGCACTCGCAAGGCGCGTCTCGATCAGGGATCGGATCTGGCGACGACGTTCGCGCGCCCCAAACTCCGGCCGGTAGCCGACATCCGCCAAGTGGTCGATGAGTGAGTTGTCGAACTCCACCGTCAAGCCCTGCCCGTGCGCGATACGCTTCACGCGTTCGAGCTGCAGGCCTACGATGTCACGGATCTGTTTGCGGTCGAGCGCGTGGAACACGATGATCTCATCAATGCGGTTGATGAACTCCGGGCGGAGATAGCGACGAAGCACGTTCAACAGCTCCGACTTCAATTCCGCGTCGTCCTTGCGCTTGTCCTCCTCTCTGGGCTTAGATAGCTAAGAGTACTTAAGGAATGCGCCTTACCGTAATCTCAGGTGAGCTTCGCTTTTACATGTATGCGCGTTTAATATTCTTGGCACCTTGAACTCCGAACAGAAAACAAGGTACCTATTGAGACACCCAACCGGCCAAGAGAATTGTCGTCAACTGGTCATCCTAATTGTCGCCGAACATCCCCCCGGCAATCGAGGGGGGCTGCGTAGGGCCGTGTGGCCCTACGCAGCGTGACCTGATTGAGTCAAGGCCGGGTTGTCATGCAGGCAGTTTGGCTGCAAGCAGTTCGACCTTCTCGATATTGGGCGGAGAACTGAGCAAGGTCGCGGCGTTGGCCATCAAGGCCGCGGCGATCTGGCCGTTCAGATGTGCCTGGCGACCTGCCTCATCGGCAAAGGCATCGAACACACCGAACGTCGAAGGGCCAAACTTCAATGCAAACCAGGCAGTGGTGCCGGATTCGGCGTTGGCGAGCGGCAGTGCGCTGGCCAGGAAGTCGGCAAGCGCAGCCTCCTGGCCGGGTTTGGCTTCGAGGCGAACAAACAGGGCGAGCTTGGTCATATTGTAATCCTTTGGGTAAATGGTTTAGGTGAAAGCACCGACGAGCCTGCAGTCTAAGTCTTCATGACAACCATTTATATAGACAAAAATGACAACTTTGATATCATTATTGCCATGAAACTTCATATCCTTGTTTGTGATGGCGTGTTTGATCTGGGGCTTGCGGCGCTCACTGACACAGTGGGCTTGGCCAATGCGATGTCGAGCTCGCTGCCACAGGCTCCCGCGCACATAGAGCTCACGCTGGTGGGCGTGCGGCGTCGCATCCTAACGGCGCAGGGCTTGACGGTCCCCGTGGTCACTGCGCGTGGTGTGCCGGAACCAGACGTCGTGCTCGTGCCCGCGTTTGGTGACAAGATGCCTGACACGCTCTCGGCTCGGCTCACACGCCCCGACGTGCCCGATGCGGTCGCCGCGCTACAGCTGTGGTCCACCGCTGGCGCGCACCTTGGTGCCGCCTGCTCCGGTAGTTTCTTACTTGCAGAGAGTGGCCTGCTTGATGGGCATCGTGCGACGACGTCATGGTGGCTGGGGCCGATGTTTCGGCAGCGCTATCCGAACGTCACGTTGGACGAGTCACGCATGATCGTGAACTCGACACGCTTCACTACCGCGGGTGCCGCTTTGGCCCACGTTGACTTGGCCTTGCACATCATCCGGGGGCGCAGTCCGGCGCTGGCGGCCCTGGTGGCACGCTATCTGCTGGTCGAGGCACGCAGTTCGCAAGCCGAGTTCGTGATTCCCGACCACCTTGCGCATGCCGACCCAATGGTGGAGCGCTTCGAGAGCTGGGCCAGACGTCGGCTCGCGCAGGGGTTCTCGCTGGCGGAGGCGGCCAGCGCCGCGGGCACAAGCGAGCGCACCTTGGCGCGGCGGCTGCAAAGCGTTTTGGGCAAGACACCACTGTCGTATTTCCAGGACCTGCGCGTGGAGCATGCCGTCCATCTCTTGCGCACCGGAAACGCCAGCGTCGACCAGGTCGCCACACAGGTCGGGTATTCGGATGGGGCGACCCTGCGGGCCCTGCTGCGCCGCAAGCTGGGCCGGGGTGTCAGGGAGTTGCGACGCGGCGGATGACCAGAGGCGTTTGGTATATGTACGGCTGGAGACCGCCGCGAAACTGACGCAGGCCAAACGGCGCATTTGGACAAACTGACAAAACTACTGCCCGCCACGGCGCGCAAGCTCCAGTTTGACCCTGGACAAAGTTTTGCTGGCAATGCCGTAGTTGAGCAAATCAATGATTGAGCAACGCTGTGCCCTGACGATGCGGCGGCTCACCGTCCCCGCGCTAGCTGACAGAGCAATTCTGCCGACAGCATGGGGGAGCAGCTACTTTTTCAACAGAGTCGGCCAATAGCGGTCATCAGGGCTGGCTTGAGTCGGGGCCGAAGGATTACGCTCTCAGCCCCATAATTGCTGGTCAGACAGTTACCACGATCTTGCCGATCTGCTGATTGGCTTCAAGGAAACGATGGGCATCCTGGATGTCGCTAAGTGCGAATGTCTTTGCGATGATCGGGCGCAACGCACCGGACTTCAACCCTTGCAGAATAAAAGCCTTCGCTCTCTCCAGGGCTTCAGGGTCGGCCACAATCTCTGCGTAGAGATAACCCTTCAAAGTCAGGCTTTTGCCCAGCACGGTAAACAGTGGGAATGGTGTCGGTTCAGAGCTGAGTGCGCCGTACACCAGCAAAATTCCGCCCCGCGCCATGCTCTGCGTGAGAGGTTCAAAGGACGGCCCGCCTACAGGATCGAATACAACGCGAGCGCCTTGACCGGCAGTTATCGTCATAACACGCTCGACGATATCCTCTTCATCGCTGACGATGACATGCGCAGCGCCTGCATCAAGCAGGGCTTGCTTCTTCGCGTGAGTTCGAGTGATCGCAATCGATGTGGCGCCGACCATTCGAGCTATTTGGAAGGCGGCCAAGCCAACACTGCTTGACGCGGCGGTAACGATGACAAAATCGCCCTGCCGTAGCTTCGCCTGTTCAATCAATGCTCCCCAGGCGGTGACGTACTGCATCCAAGACGCCGCAGCCTCTTCAAAGGACAAGTTCTCAGGGCTCTTTACCACCAGGTGGGCTGGTACATTGGCCAACTCGCCGTAGGTGCCCCAGCGAGCAATATCCAAAGGTGGGATCAGAGCGACCGAGTCACCAATAGTGATCTCGGTTACGTCGCTCCCAACTGCCGTTACGATGCCTGCGGCCTCGTAGCCTAAGCGGCTGGGGAACTCCGCTTCTTGTAGGTATGCGTGATTGCGGAACATCACTTCGGCTCGGTTCAAGCCAATAGCTTTAACACTAATCTGCACCTCGTTTGCTGCTGGTGCCGATACTTCCAGATCCTCCAGCTTCAAAACGCTGGCGTCACCGTATTCATGAATTCTGACAATGCGTGCCATATAGATACCTCGTTTATCAATGGGCCTCGACGTACATCCGGAAAGTATCCGGGCACTCGAAAGGTAACAAAAATTTAGTCATTGGTTGGCGCTAAATAATGGCCTACGACGGCGTATTACTTGGCGGCTGTCAAAGTATGAAGACCTGTAGCCATGGCGCATCCTCCTGATGAGGGCTGAAGAATGCACCATGACTTCCTGGGTCTGCATACCTAGATTCTTTCTTGCAGCGCCTTTAAGAAGGCGTCGATATTCTCATCGTGGCGTTTGTAGTAGGTCCAGGGGCCGATCCGCTGCGATGTCACCAATTGCGCGCGCTGTAGAGCGGCGAGATAAAGCGATGTCGTTGACTGCGAGAGGCCCGTGCGCTCTTGGATGATACTGACGCACACGCCTACCGTTTCTGGGTCGACCTCCTGCCCGGGAAAGGCTGTCCTGGGATCCTTGAGCCAATTGAGGATGGTAAGGCGCATCGGGTTCGCCAATGCTTTCAGGGCTTCGTTGACGTCAATAGTCATGAATTTTTTATACCTACTCTTCCGATATCTGGATATCTTCCTGATTCACGCAGCAAATTGGAAGGCTTCACCATGATCTCCGCGCCTGCCCTTCGCAGTGATGGGCAGGCTTGGACTGGAATCCTATTGTCCTGTCAGGTAGGACTATCGGACACCTGTGCGCCGAATTGCGGGACGATATGTTTGCCAAGTTCCTCGATAACCTCTGCTGCGGGGCGTTTACCATACTTGAGGTTCAGGATGACGTGATCTACACCGATTTCCTGAAGTGTATCCAGCAAGGCCAGAAGATGGTTACGTCCCAGTCGGAATCCTAGATGGATAGGCGAGGGCGGCGTGGATGGGTGTTCGTCCAGGTCGATATACAGCGATTGCAAGAACGGCTTGTAGATAGTGCCACATTGTTTAGCCGTTTCCTGTCGCCAATCTTCCACGATGAGTCGCTGTATTTTTGGCGGACGTGGATAGTTGATCCATCCATGGCTTTCACGCGCGATCCAATCGAGCGACTGGCGGCTATGTCCGGTTACGAATAGCGGTATTTCCCGAGTCGTAGGTTTGGGAACGAGATCGGCCCCCAGTAACTCACCGTGACTCCAGCGAATGGGCTCGAAGTGTGTTCGATGGGCTTGGCGTATCACATTGAGGTTTTCTTGAAAGGTCTCGCCGCGCTGTTCTGGATCAACGCTGAATGCGGGAAACTCCACGGGACGATCGCCAGAGGCTACTCCCAGGAGCAAGCGACCTCCGCTCAACTGATCAATGCTCGCTGCGGCCTTTGCCGTGTGCAAGGGATTACGCAAAGTAAGGGCGATGGAGGCGGTGCCTAGTGCGATTTTTGTTGTATGGGCTGCCATGTAGCCCAGATACACCCAAGGGTCGAAAACCTGGCCGACATCACCGAAGCTTGGGTCCCTGAGCGGCACATCGCGAAACCAGAGTGCCGAAAAACCTAGTGCCTCTGCACGTTTGGCCAGCGCGACCTGATCTAGCATGCGCGGTGTGTCACCCTGGAAAGCCTCCAGGGGAAAGAACAGCCCAAGGCTTAGATGACCCTGTCTGAAGGTCTGTTTGAATCCCCTATGCTCTTGGTAGGGAATCGTACTCGGTTGGTACATGCTTAACTTCCTCGGTCAGCAAACGCAGAGCCACGCCCCTGAGTTATGGGGCGTGGCTCTGAGCGCTTAGGGTTTGTAAGTCGGGTAGTCGGTGTAGCCCTTATCGGTACCGCCGTACATGCTGCTTGGATCAAGTGGGTTAAGCGGCCAGTTGTTGGCGATACGCGCGGGCAGGTCGGGGTTCGCAATGAAGGGGCGACCAAAAGCGATCAGGTCGGCCCAGCCAGCTTTTATCACGCGATTTGCTCGTTCAGCGGTGTACTTGCCGGCATAGATAATCTTGCCGCTGAAAGTCTTACGAACAGCTTCCCGGAACGTCTCAGGCAGCTCGGGTGCGTTGTCCCAATCGGCTTCGGCGAGCGACAGGTAGGCAATGCCCGCTTCCTCGAGGATCTTCACTGCCTCGATGTAGGTTTGGTGAGGGTCTTCTTCGACCAGGCCGAGGTAAACGCGGTCTTCGTCTGTGGTCGCGAACAGCGGGGCGAAGCGAACGCCAACGCGCTCCTTGCCGACCACACCAGCAACGGCGAGTGTGATTTCGCGCAGGAAACGAAGACGATTCTGCAGCGAACCGCCATATTCATCATCACGCTGGTTGGTATGGGCCGAAATGAACTGGTTTACCAGGTACCCGTTCGCGCAGTGAAGCTCCACCCCGTCAAAACCTGCTTCCAGAGCATTTCGGGCTGCTTGGGCGTAGAGCTCAACCAGTTCCTTTACCTCCTCGGTGGACAGGGCTCGTGGGGTCGATGGGTCGGCCAGTGTACCCGTGCCGGGGCCAGTTTCGATGAACACCTTGACGTTGTCCGCGCGGATGGCTGATGGCGCGACGGGTGCTTCACCACCGGGTTGCAGCGATGTGTGCGACACGCGGCCCACATGCCAAAGTTGAGCAAAGATCACCCCTCCTTCGGCGTGAACAGCGTCGGTGACCTTACGCCAGCCTTGTATCTGTTCCGGGCTATGAATGCCGGGTGTCCAGGCATAACCCTGTCCTCGGGGCTCAATCTGTGTGCCCTCGGTCACCATGAAGCCAGCACCGCTGCGCTGACGGTAATAGGTGGCCATCAGGTCGTTCGCAATATTGCCGGGTTGGGAGCTGCGCGAACGCGTCAGTGGCGGCAGAACGATACGGTTCTTGAGGGTGTATGGGCCCAGCTGAGTGGTTTTAAAAAGTTCTGAGTGTGTCATTTTGCTTACCTGCATATCTAAAATATTCGATGTCGTAGGTCGAAAAACATGGATCAACGAGCTCTGAAGAGCCTAGCGGTGCTTCGTTGAGGCTGACGTAGATATTCTTCTTCTGGCTGTAGGCTTCCAGCATTGACTTGTGAGTTTCCCGTCCTGGGCCAGATTTCTTATCGCCACCAAAGGGGCATGGGCTGAGGTCTCATGGTAGGTATCGCTGGAATCTTTCATGGGGGTACCACCTGAGGTTTCTAGTGCGGGTTACGAGTCAAGGCTATTCGCAATATCTATATATGTCAATATGTCGCTATTATTTCCGGCACGTATGCATATTTTCACGCCCTTGCAGCTCACTTCTGGATCAGCTGGGAACGCGCCGTGCTTCGCACCAGGGTTGTCTATGAGTCTCAGGCTATTCCCCCAGGCCCTGGGGAAATAGCCTGGGGTTTGAGAAAGCCTGCTTAAGGTGGTCGTACACCAATCGCACCCGCTTCGATACAGGACCCTGCTGCGGGCGGTATATGAACAGATCCCATGGTGCTGGAGCGTGATCAGCCAAAACGGCAACCAGCTTTCCTGACCGCAGATGAGGCTCAGCCAGATAGGCAGGAATTTGGCCAAAACACATGCCTGCCAGGGTGGCTTCCAATTCCGTATCTGGATCATCACAGATAAGCGCTGGCTGCCTGGGCGCGAACGTTTGCCCGTCGGCAAATAGCCAAGGCCAAGGGCGGCCATTTTTCCGGTCGATCAGGACTGAAAGTGGCAGCTTAGCTAAGGCATCCAAAGATTCAGGTGGTGTCTTTTGGCCTATGAGAGACGGGCACGCGACAACGTAAAACGGCACGGGAGCTAAGGCACGTGCAACGTAGCGCCGGTCGCGAATAACCCCCACCCGGATACCAATATCGATATGCGCTTCAACGGCATCAGTCATCTGATCTTCCAAGCGGAGATCGAATTGCAGGTCAGGATGTGCAGCGGCCAGGGGCTGAAGAAACGGTATTAGGAAGCGCCTGCCAATAGCATGTGGCGCCGTAATCCCCACCCTACCTGACAGCTCAGGCTCCGTCCTGTGCGACCGGAATAGCGTATCGAAATGATCCAGAGCTGACCTGGCATCTTTGGCGTAATCCTGACCGAAAGCAGTGATGCTCACCTGGCGGGTATTGCGGTGGAACAGTGATTCGCCAAGCTCAGTTTCCAGGGCTTGAATGGCTCGAGTCACCCCTTGTGGGGAGATGCCTAATCGAGTTGCCGCTTCGCGGAAGCTACCTGCCTCTGCTGCTGTGCAAAAAATCCTGACCATCTCCATGCGGTTAAGCATGTTGCCCCTCCCATTTATTCCATTTTCAGGAATAGCATAATCCAATCATTTCCATTTATTGAGATCAATCATGGGTCTAAAGTTTGCGCACTGCCAGGTTAACCAACCATGGCGAAGTATAAAACCACCGATGAGGTTCTTAGCATGAGCAATAACATTTCTGGAAAAGTTGTCGTTATCACCGGTGCCAGTAGCGGCCTGGGTGAGGTTACTGCACGCCACCTTGCTGCGCTTGGCGCTCGCGTAGTGCTGGCTGCACGCCGCAAAGATAAACTCGACGCATTGGTGGCTGAGCTGACCAATGCAGGTGGTCAGGCAATCGCGTATCAGACCGATGTCACCTCTCAGGAAGAGGTCAAAACACTCATTCAAGGTGCCGTGGACACCTACGGTCGCATTGATGTACTGATCAACAATGCCGGACTGATGGCGATTGCACCGCTCAGCGATACTCGCACTGACGAGTGGGATCGCATGATCGATATTAACATCAAGGGTCTGCTGTACGGAGTCGCGGCTGCATTGCCAGTCTTCCAGAAACAAAACAGTGGTCACTTCATCAACATCGCATCGGTTGCAGGCGTGAAGGTGTTCAGCCCGGGTGGCACCGTGTACAGTGGCACCAAGTTTGCTGTGCGGGCTATCTCCGAAGGACTGCGTCACGAAGTCGGTGGCAGCATCCGCACCACGACTATCGAGCCGGGCGCCGTGGACTCCGAACTGAAATTCGGCAGCACCCACCAACAGAGCCGCGATTTCGTGGTGGATTTCTACAAGCATGCAATTCCCGCCGAATCCGTCGCGCGAGCTATCGCCTTCGCAATTGAGCAGCCTGCTGACGTGGATATTAACGAGATCGTTCTGCGCCCAACCGTGCAGGAATTCTAATGAGTTGAGGGCCTGTCTCTTCGGCGTCAGGCCCCGCTTATCTGGAGTGAAAAGCGGTGAGTGCCACATGGCCCGGAAGAAAAGAAGCAAGCGCTCGATGCAGGTGCTGAATGCCCTGCAATTCTTCAGCAGCTTGCGGCTGTTCGTGGAGCTGTCAACGGATTGATGGCAACGGTTCTGGAGAGCTATCTAAGGGAAGAGTTTCCCAGTAGCGAAATCAGGAGCGATTCGCAGAACAAGTCCATTGACGAGACCATCTCCATCGTCCGCTCCTACCTGCGGTAGAGGCGCCAGGGTACCCTCGGTGAGGGAAAACTTAGTTAGCTAGTAAAGGAAGCGACATCATGAAATCACGTGCAGCAGTTGCCTTCGGGCCTGGAAAGCCACTGGAAATCGTCGAGATCGACGTCGAGCCGCCGCGCAAGGGCGAGGTGCTTGTCAGGATCACGAATACCGGCGTTTGCCATACCGACGCCTTCACCCTGTCGGGCGAGGACCCGGAAGGCGTGTTCCCGGCGGTGCTGGGCCATGAGGGGGCCGGCATCGTGGTCGAGGTCGGCGAGGGCGTGACCTCGGTCAAGCCGGGTGACCACGTGATCCCGCTGTACACCGCCGAGTGCGGTGAGTGCCTGTTCTGCAAGAGCGGCAAGACCAACCTGTGCGTGGCGGTGCGCGCCACCCAAGGCAAGGGCGTGATGCCCGATGGCACTACCCGCTTCAGCTACAACGGCCAGCCGATATACCACTACATGGGCTGCTCGACCTTCTCCGAATACACCGTGGTGGCCGAGGTCTCGCTGGCCAAGATCAACCCGGACGCCAATCCCGAGCATGTTTGCCTGCTGGGTTGCGGTGTGACCACCGGCATCGGCGCTGTTCACAACACGGCCAAGGTTCAGCCGGGTGACTCTGTGGCCATCTTCGGCCTCGGCGGTATCGGGCTCGCTGCGATTCAGGGGGCACGCCAGGCCAAGGCAGGTCGCATCATCGCCATCGACACCAATCCAGCGAAGTTCGAGCTGGCTCGTACCTTCGGCGCGACCGAATGCCTCAACCCGAAGGACTTCGACAAGCCGATTCACGAGGTTCTCATCGAGATGACCGGTTGGGGTGTCGATCACACCTTCGAGTGCATCGGCAACGTCAACGTGATGCGCTCGGCACTGGAAGCAGCACATCGTGGCTGGGGCCAGTCGATCGTCATCGGCGTGGCTGGTGCAGGCAAGGAAATTTCGACGCGCCCGTTCCAGTTGATCACCGGTCGCACCTGGAAGGGCTCGGCTTTCGGCGGGGTCAAGGGCCGCACTCAACTTCCCGGCATGGTGGAGGACGCAATGAAAGGCGAGATCGATCTCGCCCCGTTCGTCACCCACACCATGGGCCTCGACGACATCAACAAGGCCTTCGACCTGATGCATGAAGGCAAGTCGATTCGCACGGTGATCCACTACTGACCGCCCACTACCCATTCAACACCAACCACCAAGGAAATTAATCATGTCCACTCCTGTCATTTCTGGCGATGGCATCTTTTCGCACATCTTTATCGGCGCTGCCGACCTTCAGAAGTCGGTCGCGTTCTACGACGCCGCTCTGGGTGCTCTTGGCATCAAGAACCTCGGTCCTTTCAACAACGGATGGGTACTTTTCGGTCGCGAAAAGCCGGCTTTCATCATCGCCCGCCCGGGCAATGGTGAAGCGCCTTCCAGCAACGGCGTGACGATCGGCTTTGCGGCCGCCACTCCCGCTGAAGTGGATGCCTTCCACGCCGCCGGCCTTGCCGCAGGCGGCACTGACGAGGGCCAGCCTGGCGCACGTGGTCACCTGCCGGGTGCCTATGCGGCCTACCTGCGTGATCCGGCGGGCAACAAGATCTGCTCGTACACCTTCGTCTGAAAGCAAGGAAGCTGAGAGCGTTCTGACAGGGTCAGCACAAGCCTCTATTATACGGTGAGCCTGTTAGACGGACTGTGTAACGCGGTGCCTGCTCATGAAGATCGGCCCGCAGCCATGTGCGAAACACATGGCTGCGGGCATTTGTTTTGAAGCGTGCTTTTCAACCAATGAGAAATGAGGTCGTTATGAAAGAGCCGGCCAATATCAATACGATGACCGTACAACCCACCCCAACCGCCACCGTGTACGGCATGCCGGCTTATGCCGATCGTGCTGCAGCCGTGGGTGAAGTGCATGCGCGCCCGCATCTGTTGCTTGAGGCCCCCCGCGGTATATTGCAGCTCGCTTTCATGACCGAAGGTGACCAGACCAGGGATCAGATGGCGATGAGCGAGTTGTCTCATCGCTTGGGCGTTGCCGAGCCCGACCACGCTACGCCGCTACACGGCATGACATGGGATGAGGGAGACCTTCACTGTGAAAAGCACACCGAGTTCTCCACGTATCTCTGGTGCGCTTCGCTGGATTCCAAGACGGGAGAGCCTTGCGGAGAAAATCCCTTCAAACATGGATTTGTTCCTCCGGGCCCGGTCATATCCGGCATCCGCTTGAGACTTCTTCCGTGGATACCAGAAACGGAGAAGGAGGCTGATCGCTTCGATCCTGCCAGCCTGTGCTACTCGCTGGTAGAGAACGGCTCTGCCGCCATCTTGACCGACTTCCGACAGGATGAGGATGGCCTGACGCAGATCCTCATCCTTGCTCGTGATTTGACCCCGGCGCGGGCAGGTGCGCTGGCTCAACTTCTATTGGAGATCGAGACGTACCGTACCTTGGCGTTGCTGTCTCTGCCGTTGACGCGATCGATGACGTCGGAGCTGCGACACATGGAGTCGCGGCTTGCTGCGATCACTGACGAGATGTGTACGAATTTGGTAGAACGCCGCGATAGCGACGTGCTGCTTTCCGAATTGACAGGTCTGGCCGCCGAACTGGAAGCTGGCATCGCGGCAAATCTCTATCGCTTCGGCGCCAGCCGTGCCTACTACGAGATCGTCGAGGAAAGGCTGGCTGCGCTTTCAGAAGTGGCCGTATCCGGATACAGCACCTGGGCGGATTTCCTGCAGCGTCGCATCGCTCCAGCCATGCGGGAGTGCCAATCCGTAAAGGAGCGCCAGGCCAAGCTCTCCGACAAACTGACCCGAGCCATCGCGTTGCTGCGTTCGTGGATCGACGTCGAACTTGAACGCCAGAACCGCGATCTGCTGGCTTCGATGAATAACCGGGCCAAGTTGCAATTGCGCCTTCAGCAAACCGTCGAAGGCCTGTCGGTCGCGGCAATTTCTTATTACGTCGTGAGTCTTCTCGGCTACCTGCTCAAGGGCATTCCGCTCGTTCACGACAGCGTGGCGCAGGTGATGGCGGTTCTGGTACCTGCGGTGATGCTGACGATCTGGTGGATCGTCCGCAGGATAAGACACGCCCACAGCGACACGGCGGCGGAAGAGAAACCTTCCTGACGAGCTGCCGTCCTGGCACGGGATAGCTGCGCCGTCCGTTTGAACAGAGGAGAACAACATGCCAAGCAATTCTTTCGGTGAATCCTCTTGTACCGCTGCGGCCAGCGGCCTCGTGCAGGTGCGTGGCGCGCGTGAGAACAACCTCAAAGAGGTGGACGTCTCTATCCCGCGGAATGCGCTGGTGGTGTTCTCGGGTGTCTCCGGCTCCGGGAAGTCCTCGCTGGCCTTCGGCACCATCTATGCTGAGGCGCAGCGACGCTACTTTGAGTCGGTGGCCCCCTATGCACGGCGCCTGATCGACCAGGCGGGCGTGCCGGACGTAGATGCGATCGACGGCCTGCCACCAGCGGTGGCGCTGCAGCAGCAGCGGGGGGCCAGCAATGCGCGTTCCTCCGTGGGCAGTGTGACCACCCTGTCCAGCCTGGTGCGGATGATGTATTCGCGCGCCGGCGCCTATCCCGCCAACCAGCCGATGCTCTACGCCGAGGATTTTTCGCCGAACACGCCGCAGGGGGCGTGCCCGACCTGCCACGGCTTGGGTCATGTGTACGAGGTGACCGAGGCGAACATGGTGCCCGACCCCTCCCTGAGCATCCGTGAGCGGGCGATTGCTTCCTGGCCACCCGCCTGGCAGGGCCAGAACCTGCGCGACATCCTGGTCAGCATGGGCTACGACGTTGACCGGCCGTGGAAGGACCTGCCAAAAAAGGATCGCGACTGGATTCTGTTCACCGAGGAAACACCAACGGTGCCGGTGTACGCCGGTTTCACGCCTGCCGAAACCCGCACCGCGCTCAAACGCAAGATGGAGCCGAGCTACATGGGCACCTTCACCGGCGCCCGGCGGTATGTGTTGCACACCTTTGCCAATACCCAGAGCGCGCTGATGAGAAAGCGCGTATCCCGGTTCATGGAGGGCAAACCGTGCCCTACCTGCCACGGCAAGAGGCTCAAGCCCGAAGCGCTGTCGGTTACCTTCGCTGGGGTGGACATCGGCGCGTTTATGCAGATGCCGCTGGACCACTTGGCGGCATTGCTCGAACCCATCGCACAGGGCGATTTCCGCGCCCATGCAGCGGGTGCGGCTACAGACAAGGAATCGACCCGGCGCGAGCGTGCCGAACGCGCTGCCACCGGCCATGCGGTCCATGCGGTATCGCCCGACGTGCGCCATACCTCCGCGCTGTCGGAAGAAAAGCGCCTCGCCGCGCAGCGCCTGGCTGGAGGCGTGATGGCGCGCCTGCACCAACTGCGCGAGCTAGGCCTGGGCTACCTGACGCTGGACCGGGCCACGCCGACGCTTTCGGCCGGCGAGTTGCAACGCTTGCGGTTGGCCACGCAATTAAGTTCCCTGCTGTTCGGCGTCGTGTACGTACTCGACGAACCCTCGGCGGGCCTGCATCCCTCCGACAGCCAGGCCCTGTACGATGCACTCGACCGGCTGCGCGACGCGGGCAACTCGGTGTTTGTGGTGGAGCACGACCTGGACCTGATGCGCCGCGCGCAATGGCTCGTGGATGTCGGGCCGGATGCCGGGGAGCGTGGCGGCCGCGTGCTCTACAGCGGCGAGCCGGATGGGCTGCGCAAGATTGCCGAATCGCGTACTGCACGTTACCTGTTCGACGAAATTCCCGCACCCGGAAGCCGAGCACGCGAAGCAACCGGCTGGTTGGAGCTGCAGGGCATCCACCGCCATAACCTGCATGGCGTGGATGCGCGCATTCCGCTGGGCGTGCTGACAGCCGTTACCGGCATCTCTGGCTCCGGCAAATCCAGCCTCATCGCGCAGGCCCTGCCGGAATTGGTGCTGCTGCACCTGGGCCACGAGCCTGAAGACGATGCCGCCGAAAGCGCCACCAGCGAAGGGCCGGCAGTGGTCGAAGCGACCGGCGGCCATCTGGCGGGCGACGTGGACGCCATACAGCGCCAGGTGCAGGTAGACCAGAAGCCGATCGGGCGCACGCCGCGGTCGAACCTGGCTACCTACACGGGTCTGTTCGACCATGTGCGCAAGCTGTTCGCCGCCACGCCCGATGCCCGACGCCGCCGCTATGATGCCGGACGGTTCTCGTTCAACGTCGCCAAGGGGCGCTGCGAGACTTGCGAGGGCGAGGGTTTCGTTAGCGTGGAACTGCTGTTCATGCCCAGCGTGTACGCGCCGTGCCCGGCCTGCCATGGCGCGCGCTACAACGAGGCCACGCTGAAGGTGCAGTGGAACGGGCGCAACATCGCCGAGGTGCTGCAGATGACCGTGGACGAGGCCAGCGAATTCTTCGCGGGTGAAGACGCGGTGGCAAGGCCCCTGCAACTGCTGCGCGACATCGGACTGGGCTATCTGCCCCTGGGGCAACCGGCCACCGAGCTTTCCGGTGGCGAGGCGCAGCGCATCAAGCTGGCGACCGAGCTTCAGCGCAGCCAGCGCGGCCGAAGCCTGTACGTGCTCGACGAGCCGACCACCGGGCTGCACGCCTCGGATGCCGACCGGCTGCTGGTGCAGTTGCAGCGCCTGGTCGATGCCGGCAATACCGTAGTGATGATCGAGCACGACATGCGTGCGGTGGCCCAAGCCGACTGGGTGATCGACGTAGGGCCAGGCGCGGGCGCTGCCGGCGGCAGCATCGTGGTGGCGGGCTCCCCTCAGCAGGTGGCCCGAAAGTCTGGCAGCCGAACCGCTCCGTTCCTGGCACGGGAGTTAGCGCGGGCCGAGTAGCTTAGTTCGCCAAATGTTCAGGCCATTTGGGTGCTTGCGACAATTAGGATGACCTGTTGATGACAACTATCTTGGCTAGTTGAGCGGCGTTTTTCAAGTTAGTTGTCACCATTGACCGTTTTAAGCGGCCTTTTTTTCTATCTGTTTAGTCTGCTGTTTTTCAGGATTCAGCGTTGTCGGTCCCACTGGTGTGCAGTTCCTAACCTCGCGGTTTCCCCAACGACTTGGGTTAGCTGCTTTAGCGGCTTCAATTCGTTCTTTGCATTGAGCCAGTATCGCAACATCCTGCCCTGTATGGCGCTGATGTGGCGTGACGAACCGCAACTTACTGTGCTTATGCTCGTAGTTGTACCACCGCGTAAACTTCAGCACCCATCCCCTTGCTTCATCAAGGCTTTTAAAGCCTGCTGATGGCCAGTCCGGCCGATATTTGCAGGTTCGGAACAGTGACTCTGCAAACGGATTATCGGAGTTATTGTCAAATCTGGTGTACGGACATCAGGCCACGTTCCTGTCTGATTGATCCTGTACTTGTTCGCCGTCCTTGAACTTCACGTTGTTGACCACGAGAGTCAGCAGATTAAATCCTTTGATCCGCTTCCAGTTCTTCTGGGCTGACTCCAGCAGCTTGTAGACCATCGCCAGCGTGGTCTCTCGCGAGCCGCAGTTTCGCGCTCGTTTGGTTCTCAGCCGGACAGTCGCGAACGTGGATTCGATCGGATTGGTTGTCCGGATGTGAACCCAATGCTCTGCCGGGAAGTCGTAGAACGCCAGCAGTTCTTCCCGATCCTTGCGCAGGCGCTCCATGGCACCAGGATACTTCGACTCGAAGCGAACCAGCGCCCGGTCAAAGGCTTTGTGTGCCTCGTCCTGTGTCTCTGCCATCCATATATCATGCAGTGCCGCCTTCACCTTGGGTTGAACGGACTTCGGCAGTGCAGACAGGATATTGGCTGTCTTGTGCACCCAGCAGCGCTGATGACGGGTATCGGGGTAACACTTGGCCACTGCTTTCCAGAACCCAAGAGCACCGTCACCGACCGCCAGCTTAGGACTTGTCGTCAGGCCTCGCTCACGCAGGCCCAGCAGCAGCTCTGACCAACTGGCTTCTGACTCGCGAAAGCCGTCCTCAACGGCGACCAGCTCCTTGCGGCCGTGCTCTGTGACGCCGATGATCACCAGCAGGCAGAGGCGATTATCCATGCGTACGTTGCTGTAGATGCCATCCGCCCACCAGTACACATACCGCTTCTGGCTAAGATCACGCTGACACCAGCCGCGGTGCTCGTCAATCCAGTGCTGCTTCAACCGACTGATGGTATTGGCGGAAAGCCCCTTGGCCTGATCGCCCAGCAACGCGGACAGCGCATCCTGGTAATCGCCCGTACTCACGCCCTTCAGATACAGCCAGGGCAGCAGCTCTTCGACACTCCGGGCGCGCTTCAGGTACGGCGGCAACAGAGAGCTGTTGAAGCGGACGCCGGAACCGCTACGATCCCTGACCTTCGGCACCTTGATCTCGACATCGCCGGTACCCGTCTGGACCGTGCGCTCTGGCAAATAGCCATTGCGCACCACGGCCTTGCGGCCATCCGGCAGTCGATGTTCAGCATGCTGCTCCAGTAACACCTGAAGTTCAGCTTCTACGGCCTAAGCGATCAGTTCGCGGGCACCGTTGCGCAGCAACTCTGTCAGCGGATCTGTCACCTGTTCTTCTGGTTGTGAAAGAGCTCTCAGGGTAGACTTGGTCATGGCGTATCACCTTCTGTTGATTGAGATCTTGGTCGTGATCAATCAACAGGATACGCCATCCACCTATCTCCTCGTACACCAGAAATCATCATAACTCCAAGGACATAACTGATGACTGACTACTTTGTTCAGGCGTTTATATACCTGGTGGCTGCGGTCATCGCGGTGCCGCTGGCCAGGCGGCTCGGACATCTGCCTCGGGGCCTGAATCATGAGGTGTGGGCGTGCATGCACTTCGTTCACGGCCGCCGCCCTATCGGCATAGGCCGGCATTCCATACACGGTGTCGGTTGAGGCCGGCTGACCGTTCGGATTGTGGGTCGACTCGGCCATAATGACCTCAGGTTGACGGGTAAAGGAAATACAGAGTGGAACTCTAGTAACACTATAGCCCACTACGCGAAGGTAAACCCAGTGAGCGATTACAACGCGACGTAACATTTGCCAAAGAACAGGGTCAAGGCAGGGAAAGTTCCCGTCTGATGGCCTATACTTGGTAGTGAAGAAACCTACACTAGCTATCGCGACTCCACGGTGACACCACTCTGGACGCGCTCAGCGGATCGGGAGGTGTTGCTTGCAGCGCACGACTGATATGCCCGACAGCATTACCACGACGCTCACCTATCTGGTCAAGCACGACGCGAAGCCCTATGTGCATACCGAAGCCCTGACCGGTGAAAGTGAACCGCGCTACTTTGCAGAACAGGAGGAGCGCGATGTCACGATATACAACGGCCGACCACTGGTAGACAGCCTATCTTTGGACAAGCAGGGGTTCGAACTTCATCGGCGGGATACGGTGGTCGACGACCTTTACGACGATACGTTGGTGGAAAGCGTCTACTACGCCGAAGTCGAGGCTTTGATCAAAGAACTGACGGGGGCGAGCCGGGTCGTCATCTTCGACCACACCCGGCGTAGCGATGCCGAGCAACGGGGCATTCGCGGCCCGGCCAGCCGCGTGCATAATGACTACACCGAGCGCTCGGGGCTTGAACGTATCCGCGACGTGCTGGGCAGCGAACAGGCCGACGCGCTGGCAGCGGTGCCAGTCGCTCAGATCAACCTCTGGCGCCCGATAAGCGGGCCCGTCAAGCGTTCGCCGCTGGCCCTGCTGGACGCATCGACGCTCGACCCCGATGACCTGCTGGCCACCGACCTGATCTATCCGGACCGTATCGGTGAGATCTACCACTTGGCCTACAATCCGCGCCAGCGCTGGTACTATTTTCCGGACATGCGCCGTGACGAAGCCTTGCTAATCAAAGGGTATGACTCACGCCACGACGGCCGTGCCCGCTTCACTCCCCATACCGCCTTCCAGGACCCCCATACGCCGCCAGGAGCCCCGCCTCGCGAGAGTATCGAGGTTCGCACCCTGGCCTTCTTCGGTTAGGTGTTGACCACCTGGCGACGGCCTCCTCCGTACAGTATCTGACCGGCTTATGTCGACATGGCGAAGTCAGGTAAAACGAATTGCCCGATTTCCTCAATCACCTCACCGGCGGGGCGTTGGCCGTATTTCAAATTGATAATCACATGGTTTACGCCGATCTTCTGCAAACTGTGGAGCAGCGCAATAAGGTGATGCCGTCCCAGTTGATACCCCAAGTGGATCGGCCGTGGGGGTGTCTGCGGGTTATCTGTCAGGTCGAGGTAAAGTGACTGGGTGAAGGGTTTGAACAGCTCGCCACATTCATCACGAACCGCCGTGCGCCAGCTCTCGACAACCGCTTGCTGGGCCTTCGGGGGTCGCGGATAACTGATCCACCCATGACTGTAGCGGGCGATCCACTCCAGCGTCTGGCGGCTATGGCCGGTCACGAAGAATGGAATTTCCGCTGTGGTTGGCTTGGGAATCAGATCAGCTCCTTGAAGCGTGCCGCCGGACCAGGTTATAGGTACGAAACTGCTGCGCTGAACCTCGCGAAATACCTTGAGGTATTCGCGGAAGAGGCTGCCGCGTTGCTCCGGGTCGACACCGAATGCTGGGAACTCTACTGGACGGTCACCGGAAGCCACGCCGAGTAACAGACGGCCACCACTGAGCTGATCAACACTCGTTGCGGCCTTGGCAGTGTGTAGGGGATTACGGATTGGCAGGATGACCGAGGCGGTACCCAGCGCAATCGAGCGAGTGTGTGCGGCCATAAAACCCAGGTAGACCCAGGGATCGAACACCTGACCGGAATCACCGAAGCTGGGATCGCGTAACGGCACGTCGCGAAACCAGAGGGCAGAGAAACCCAATTGTTCGGCAAGTTGGGCCAAGCTTACCTGGTTGGCCATAGTTGGCATATCGCCGGTAAAGGCTTCGAGAGGGAAGAAAAGGCCCAGGCTCAGGCGGCCTTGGCGATAGGTGCGCTGAAAGCCAGCTTGTTGCTGATAGGGAATGGAATTCGGAGTAAACATGCCCTTTCCTCCATTTATTCCCGCTGCAAGGCCGCGGGATACAGCGGTACAGTCGAGTGCGACAAGCCTACCCGACCCGGGTTGATACTCACTGAGCATCATGGTGTCATGATTCGCGCGCACCTCACTCTCGTAACGACCCTCCCGCTAGCCTCTTCACTATTCGCGCTTCTGCCTCCCCTCCTGCTCTCGCACCAGCCAGTAGATTGCGCCGAGAGCCAGAATCGCCGCGCTCAGCCCCAGCAGAGTCATGGGGTCGATCTTTGTGGCATCGAGGATAATGAACCTTCGAACCAGAGCGAGGAGCGCAATTAGCAGGACGGTCTTGATTTGCACGATACTATTCTGACGCTCGGCTATACTCAGCACGGAATGATTGAATTCCAGGGCAATCAGTAACGTCATGACCATGCCGAAGACCACTTGGAAGACAGATTGGTTGGCAGGATCGACAACACCAAGCACAATCAGCGTGAGGATGCGCCAGGTCAGATGGACGAGAGCCACCGCGACCACGAGACTGAGCAGCAGCGTGAGAATTATCGCCACAATCTGCTCGAAGCGCTGGTAGTAGGACATGTTCGGCCAAGCAAGGCGTGTCTCTGAGAACCGTCCAGCGAGTGCGGAACCTACGCGGCGCGACCTACTACCGCCACCCCCTTGTAGGGGCTTTCCTCTGGACATGTATCATGCCCTCCTGTCCGCCGCCCGCGCGGCTTCGTCACTCCGGTTCGGTGGCAGGCACCTTTGTTTCCTTCTCCCAATGGATTTCACCTCGATCCTTGTCGTAGATGAAGCGCAGGCTATCGCCTTCCTCTATTTCGCCGCGCAATACGGCACTCGCAAGGCGCGTCTCGATCAGGGATCGGATCTGGCGACGAAGTTCGCGCGCACCGAACTCTGGCCGGTAGCCGACATCCGCCAAATGGTCGATGAGCGAGTCGTCGAACTCCACCGTCAAGCCCTGTCCGTGCGCGATACGCTTCACGCGCTCGAGCTGCATACCTACGATGTCACGGATCTGTTTGCGGTCGAGTGCGTGGAATACAATGATCTCATCGATGCGGTTGATGAACTCCGGGCGGAGATAACGACGGAGCACGTTCAACAGTTCCGACTTCAATTCCGCGGCGTCCTTGCGCTCGTCCTCCGGGGCCTCGAGGTTTTCCCGGATGAGATCAGAACCGATATTGCTTGTGGCTATTATGATGGTATTGGTGAAGTCCACCACACGCCCCTTGCCATCAGTGAGCCGCCCATCCTCGAAGACCTGCAGCAACACATTCTGGACATCCATGTGTGCTTTCTCGAACTCGTCAAGCAGAACGACGCTGTACGGCTTTCTGCGTACCCTTTCGGTAAGCTGCCCCCCTCCTCGAACCCGACGTACCCGGGAGGCGCCCCAATAAGGCGCGCGACCGTGTGCCGCTCCATGTACTCGCTCATGTCAACGCGGATCATCGCCTCCTCATCACCAAATACTGTTTCCGCAAGGGCTTTGGTCAGCTCTGTCTTTCCCACGCCCGTGGGTCCGAGAAAGAAGAAGGTTGCGATGGGACGGCGACGGTCGCCCAGCCCGGCGCGAGACAAACGCACGGCATCGGATATGGCTCTTACTGCCTCGTCCTGACCGACGACCCGCTGATGCAGACGCTGTTCCATCTCCATCAGCCTGGTGCGCTCCTCCGTGGTGAGCTCTGCCACCGGAACGCCGGTCAGGCGCGAAACGATCTGTGCCACATCCTCGACGCCCACCTGGTTAGCGCTAGTGCTCCGGGTCGTGTTCCATTCCTCCAGGCCTTGGTCATAGTCGCCCTGGTGTTCTTCGATACGAGCTTCCAGCGCGCTCGCGCGCTCGAAATTCTTGCGGTTGGATGCGTAGTCACGCTCACGCCGCAGCTGGTCGATCTGTGCACCGAGCTCGTGAAGCTCCGGCGGCCGCGAAGTGCCACCGATTCGTACCCGGGCAGCCGCCTGATCTATCAGGTCAATGGCCTTATCCGGCAGGAACCGGTTGGTGACGTAGCGGTCGGCCATCTCCACTGCAGCGACAATCGCCTCGTCGGTGATCGTCACCTTGTGATGAGCCTCCAGTCGATCCCTGAGCCCCCTTAGTATATTGATGGTCTGGTCAATCGTTGGTTCGGCGACGAACACCGGTTGCAGCCGCCGCTCTAGCGCTGCGTCTTTTTCAATGTGCTTCTGGTATTCGGCCAGCGTGGTCGCCCCGACCAAATGCAGTTCGCCACGCGCCAGTTGGGGCTTGAGGGTATTCGCGACGTCCAGCCCGCCTTCGCCCCCGGTCGATCCGGCGCCGACAATGGTGTGCAGCTCGTCGATGAACAGCACAATCTCGTTTTGGTGGGACGTAATCTCGTCGAGGACTTGTTTGATCCGCTCCTCGAATTGACCACGATATTGGGAACCCGCCACCAGCGAATTGATGTTTAGCTCAACCACCCGTTTGTTCTGCAACAGGTCCGGCACTTCGTTGTGAACAATTCGCTGCGCCAGCCCTTCGACGATGGCGGTCTTGCCGACGCCCGGTTCACCGATAAGAACGGGGTTGTTCTTGCGGCGCCGGGAAAGAACCTCGATCAGGGTCTCGACCTCGGCCGCTCGCCCGATCACCGGGTCCAGCTTGTCCTCGTTAGCCAATGCCGTAAGATCCCGACTGTACTTGTCCAGGGTGGGCGTGTCGCTTTGCTCCGGCAGTCGCCCCTCCTGTGCCCCCTTTCCGACCACCTGCACAGCCTTCTGCCGAAGACCGTGTGCTGAGAGGCCATAACGGTTCAGCAAGTCGCTGGCCAGCCCCTCCTCCTCGGACAGACCGATCAGAAGGTGTTCGGGACCAATATAGCCATGCCCGAGGTCTCTCGACGCCTGGAAGGCGCGCTGTAGCGCGGCTTTCACTCGTGGGGAAACTCCGATCTTTGTAGGCCCGTCCGTTTCAGGTTCGCTCGCAGCTTTGGGTGTCAGTTGCTCAATCTGGGCCTTGAGGTCCTTGGCCGATAGCTGGTATCGCTTGAGGAGCGCTTGCACCACATCGTTATCGGCCAGCGCGTAAAGCAGGTGGCTGGTATCAATCAGCTGCGAACCCCACTCCGTCGCTGTAGCCGCGGCTTGCTGCAGAATCTGCTCGCTTTGCTCGCTAAGTAAGTCACCGAGGGCGACCGATTCGCTATCCTGCGGCCGACCGTTCTCTCGGCTGGCGACCCTGCCAAAGCCGAAATCCTCGTCTCGCGCCAGCCGCTCGAAGAAATCGTCGGCGAGCAGCCCGCTTCCAAATAGGGATTCAAACGGAGAGGCACTTCGTGCTCTCAGGCGCAAATAATCCGTTTGGCATACGTTGAGAGTGCGTCTGCGTCCGGCCTGTGAAACGGTTACCTGCAGAGCCGCAGGGCGTTGTTGGCAGATATCGCATGATATTTGCTGCGATTTTTCTGGACTCTTGTTCATGATCCCTCCTTTGTACCGTTGTATGGCTTACAACAGTCATATAGGAACCGCTAAGCCTTGGAGAAGAGGCGGAGCCCAGTAAAACTTGGGAGGGGGCAGAGCCCGGGAGAAGATTAAATAAGTATAGCCCGAGGTAGACTGAAAGCAAGGCGGCAAGCAGCAGCAGGGCCCCGCCATCCCGGGCGAATGAACCGCCAGCACCAACTCCATACCCTGGTTCTTTTTTACTGCTGGCCGTGTTCGAACAAGCCGCATCAACACAAACCGCGTCAGAGGTGCCTGCCGACGTGCCCCACACGCAACAGTTTAGTTAGATCCTCTGTCGGCACCGGCCTTGCGAACAGGTAACCCTGCATATACCGGCATCCGCTTTCACGCAGCAATCGGCACTGTTCCGGTGTCTCCACGCCCTCGGCTATAACATCCAAGTTCAGGCGCTGAGCCATGGCGATGATGGCGTCGGCGATCGCGGCACTGGCCGGATCGCTTGTGATTTCGCGGACGAACGACTGGTCGATCTTAAGCGTATCGATCGGGAAACGCTTCAGGTAGCTCAGGCCGGAATACCCGGTGCCGAAGTCATCCACCGCGATGCTCACGCCGTAATCCTTGAGGCACGTCATCGTTGCGACCGCCGTATCGACATCCTCCATGAGCATGCTCTCGGTCAGCTCGAGTTCCAGGTGTTGCGGGTCAAGTCCGGTCTCCGGAATAACCGGGGCGGTTCACCAACAGCAAATGGAGCCGCCCAGCGCTTGACATATTCCCCTATCAACACGCCGTGCACACCAGGTATGTCTAGAGCTTGGGGGTGGTTGACCAAGTATGCCGTGCATGGGCATGCGGTGAGCGCAACACTGCAGCATGCAAGGTACCCGGAGGTGTAGCGAGATCACCACCATAGCGTCCAAGCCCCCTCAGCAGGGCTTCGTCTTCGACGCGAGCTTGGCTCTTGCCAATAAAGTTGCTGCGCTTACTATTAAGTCCGGTTGGCTCAGGCGCGGTCATGCTCTCCTCCTTGGTGGCGTCATGAAGGCCGACCACCTGTAAGGGAGTCTAAGGAGCACACGTGGGGAAGCCTTGCCTCACAAAATGAGAACTTCCCGAATTGTACTGAGATTTTCCCGAGAGTCTGATCCGTGCAATAGCCCCCAGACACAACGCGCCGCGACAGGGTGGTTCAACACATTAATAGAAGGCAATTGACCTTCACTGCGCTCGGCGAGCACTGCCGACTGGCAGGCGTGCGAATCGAAGAAGGCTGTCGAGGGTTGCTAAGATAGTTTTGGAAACTGTTTCACACCTAGGGTGCGAACCGCTGAAAAATATGACATTTCCAGATGAAAGCTAAGCATATCGTCTTCGCTTGGATCGATGCCTGATTCTTACTGAGTCGGGTTAACAATGCTTTTCAAAACCTGCCTCGAAGCTTGTTCAGACAGAACAGCGAGCATCCCAGCAGCGTAAGGCATAATGAATATCGACACGACGCTGATAGAGTATCGCCATCGTCTCACTCAACCTAGCCAGACAAAGGTTCTCTCGACAAGCCAGCGATGGCGTCCGAGTCGTTGATCACCCTCTATGCCCCGGCGAGCGATGCGAGGCTGGATGCCGCGAGCCTGATATGACCGGCGGCAGCGAGAACGCTCTGGTCGGCCCCATGAAACTGCTGAACACTATCGAGCATCGAGCAGAGCCATCAAAAGCAAACTGTCATGCATGTTGACCCTCGACAGTAGGATGGACAACGGAACATGCGTTTACCATTTATTGATAACGGCCATGGTCAACCTAGAAACGCAAACCAACCTTTCATCGTTATTTTTGATATGTATTTCCCATATCTGAGTAGATCCGCCGATATGTAGCGGCCTCGCTGTTCCATAGACCCAGCCAGACTGCATTGGCCTCACATGGTTCGCATTAATCTCCTGGCCAACGGCGATCTTGCTGCAGTCTTTCAGACAGAAGTTAGCAGCTATACTACCTAGGGTTTCAGCAAGTACTACCGATGCACCACCATGCAGTATGCCGGCAGGCTGAATGGTTCTTGCATCTACTGGCATCCTTCCACTAAGAGAATCATCCCCAATTTTAGTGAATTCAATTCCGAGATGACTTATTAGGGTCTCCTTTGCACTCAAGCCAAGCTCATCAAGAGTTATCTGTTTTTGCCAAATCATAGTTCATACCCTGTTATGATAACCAATCACACGAATAATAAAAAACCGCAGATACAAGCGTTGCTATACTATTAGAAAGAATCTACGTCTTTCCTGAACCGTTGAACAACAGCTCCCCCCTAGCCGGCAGCTCCGCGTCGGCACTTTCTTTGCCACTCCCCAGCCGGCTATCAGCCCATACATGTTCAAGCCCCATTAACTTAAGCCAGTTCGGCTTATTAGTGAAGTCGAGCAGCCCTCTTATTAAGCGGCATGCTTGCGAGTATGTAGAGCCGAAGGAGCAATATTCAGGCGCTTTCGCTATCGAAACCTTCTTATTAGTGAGGAGCACCCAAAGGTATAGCGATTCCTCACGGGAGCGGTGCCGCCGGACTGGTATCGCCAAAGCGTCGTCGAACCAAGTCCTTCCCATGCGGTCAACATGGACTTCACCTCGCAACTGTACGAGCGCCTATTCAGACCCGGCGGATTATTCATACGGAGCCTAACCGGAAGGCTGGAAGTGCCAAATGACCTTTTCAGTAAGCCTCTATTAATATCCGTAACCATGTTTGCATTACCCTCTCTATGGTCGAGTCCTGTCAAAAAAGGAAACCTGCATCGCTTGTACAAGCGTAAGACCCTGGGCCGTGCTCAGAGCGAGGAAGTGCTGGATACACTGAAGCTATATGTCGAAGCCGGAAAGGTCTTAGGTGATCGTGATAGCGCCCAGGAGTGGCTGCACAGCGAGGTTCGAGCGCTGAATGGGTCTCAGCCCATCGATATTTTCGATACCTTCGCTGGCCGCGAAATGGTGAGGGATGTACTAGGCAAGATTGAGTTCGGGGAGCTCAGCTAATAATATTTTGGATGCGGGGAGGCAATCATCTCGCAAAGCCACATAAATGCCCTTAGCACTTACCAACACTAAGGGTACCCGAGTCAAGTTATATCGAATCACCTAAGTACGCTATTTGACCACCCTTTCTGGCCAGGGCGGAAGCTGCCGAGACGGTGGACGCTGGAACAAAACCGGCCATTCTTTACTGTATTTCGGCCTGTTAGCTGCGACCGTCATGCTCGAAATGGGGAACTACACCTCGAATCCCCGGCGGCGTTGCCAAAATCATGCACATCACCGCGCCAAGTAGTGACTTCTTCAGGCTACCGCCCTCGGTGAACACCACGAATAAAGCCCATCGTGAACGTAAGCATGGCCACCAAAGTGATGGGCAAAAAAATCCAGCAGCCCATGCCAGAAGTTGGGGTCTCTGCCATTCATAGGGCGTTTCTCTTTTCGTCTTGGGTTCATAGCGCACCTCTCGGGCGGGCCTCGTCAGTTAGGCGATGGAAATACCGCCAGCCGCTTCATAAACACTCAGCAGATCATCTGTCGCCAGCTCCCACTGGCCATAGCCAGCATCTGGGACGCTTGCCCAGATGCACCGACACGCATGAATCGCTTCTTTGATGCGGCCATAATGGATTAGGGAAAATGCCTTGCATTAGCGTATTGGATAGCTCCTAGACTCAGTATTGAGACTGACTATTGCTGAGGAAGGCTAGTACGCTCACCGTACTATAAGACTCCAGGGCAAATAACCAGACTCTAAGGCATGAATGCATATTTCCAGGCAAAGCGTCGCGCCGGGTAATTGGCGAGAATTAGCTTTAAATTTTCGTGCATAAAAACAAGAGCTCGCCATGAATATGCAAAAAAGTATTGCCGAAGCCACCATCGGTCACATCGGAAGTCGTCAGGCTCGAGTCGAGGACGCAGCTCTGCTTCAAGGCCAAGGTCGCTACGCTGACGACATGGCGACACCACCAGGGACCCTGCAAGCCGCTGTTGTCCGTTCTCCCCATGCCCACGCCCGTATCCGTTCGGTGGATGCCTCACGCGCTCTGACTATGAAAGGCGTACATGGTGTGCTCACTGGCGATGACGTCAAGCGCTGGTCTAACCCGTTTCCGGTGGGCGTCAGAGCACCTATGGAGCATTGGCCTCTGGCTGTCGACAAGGTGCGCTACGTTGGCGAACCGGTCTGCGTAGTGATTGCCGACGACCGCTACCTAGCCGAGGATGCTCTGGATGCCGTTCAGGTCGAATACGAGCCGCTGACACCAATCATCGACCCCGAAGCGGCCACCCTAAATGATGCGCCGATTCTGCACGAAGCCGTAGGCAGCAACGTGGTAAACGAACGCAGCTTCCGCTACGGCGACCCGGAGCGGGCTTTCGCCGAAGCGCCACACCGCATCACACTGAAGGTTCAGTACCCGCGAAACTCCTGCACGCCGATTGAATGCTACGTGGTACTGGCGCAGTACCTGCCAGCCTCGGAAACCTATGATGTAATGGCCAATTTCCAGGGCCCCTACGCGCTGCACTCGGTAATGTGCCGGGCACTCAACGTGCCGGCCAACCGCCTGCGCCTGCGTACCCCGCCGGATTCCGGTGGCAGCTTCGGCATCAAGCAGGGGGTGTTCCCCTATGTGGTGCTGATGGGCTTGGCCTCGCGCAAGGTCGGTGCTCCGGTGAAGTGGGTGGAGGATCGCCTCGAGCATCTACAGGCCTCTTCCAGCGCCACCAACCGCGTCTGCGAAATTGAGGCCGCAGTGGAAGCCAATGGCCGCGTCACAGCCCTGCGCTACGACCAGATTGATGATTGTGGCGCTTACCTACGGGCCCCTGAACCAGCCACCTTCTACCGCATGCACGGTAATCTCAGTGGCGCTTACACCATCCGAAACCTGGCGGTGCGCAACCGGGTGGTGCTCACCAACAAAATGCCTACCGGACTGAACCGCGGATTCGGGGGCGGTCAGGTCTATTTCGCCCTTGAGCGGCTGATGCAACACGTCGCTGCAGAACTCGGCCTCGACCCGCTCGAGGTCATCCAGCGCAACCTGGTTCCCGCTGGCGTGTTCCCCTACCGCGCAGCAGCGGGCGCACTGCTCGATTCCGGCGACTATCCTGCTGCTGTGGAACTGGCGCGCCGTAAAGGCAATCTCGACGAGCTCCTACAGCGCCGTGACCAGGCCCGTGCCGAGGGACGTTTGTATGGCATAGGCTATGCCGCTGTGGTGGAACCCTCAATCTCCAACATGGGCTACATCACCGTCGCCATGACGCCCGAAGAGCGTCAGAAGGCTGGACCGAAGAATGGAGCAGTGAGCACTGCCACAGTCAGTGTCGACCCGCTCGGCAGCGTGACCGCTCACGTGTCCTCGACACCGCAAGGTCAGGGCCATCAAACAGTGGTGGCGCAGATCATTAGCGAGTTACTAGGTGTGAAGCTGGAAAGCATCAGCGTGAATGTCGAGTTGGACACCGGCAAGGACGCCTGGTCGATAGCCTCCGGCAACTACTCGAGCCGCTTCTCGGGCGCCGTCGCCGGGTCGGTGTATAACGCCACCTTGAAGATCCGTGAACGCATGGCCGCCATCGCCGCGGACATGTGGCAGGTATCCTCCACTGACGTCCGATTCGCCGACGGCAAGATCTTCGTAGAGAACGGCCCTAGCCAGCCCTTTCATCGTGTGGCTGGTACCACCCACTGGTCACCGGGCCTGCTGCCGGAAGGCGAAACGGGCGGTCTGCGGGAAACTGCCTTCTGGACGCCTCCCCAACTCGAGGCGCCGAACGACCAGGACTGCATCAACAGCTCTCTGTGTTACGGCTTCATCCTCGATTTCTGCGGAGTAGAGATCGATCGCGTCACCGGCCAGGTACGCATCGACAAGTACGTCACTACCCATGACGCCGGGCGCATTCTCAATCCAATGCTGGTCGAGGGACAAATCCTCGGTGCCTATTCCCAGGCGCTGGGCGTGGCGCTGATGGAAGAGTTTGCCTACGGCGAGGACGGCAGCTTCCTTTCTGGCACCCTGGCCGACTACCTGATCCCGACCGCACCGGAGGTAGTCGACCCGGTGATCCTGCACATGGAAACTCCCTCGCCCTTCACCCCGCTGGGGTCCAAGGGTGTCGGTGAAGGCAACAACATGAGCACTCCGGTGTGCATCGCCAATGCCGTAGCCGATGCGCTAGGCCGCTCTGACATCAAGCTTCCTCTGACGCCGTCGCGGGTTCGCTCAATGATCGGCATCGACGAGCCGGCGGCGCCAGAAGGTCTTGTCATGGATGCACCGAAGGTAGCCGGTGGTTCGGCCCTGCAGGCTAACGACTGGGTTGAGATTCCCGCACCGCCGCAGCAGGTATTCGACGCCATCCTCGACCCCGAGACGCTGAAGGCCATCATCCCGGGTTGCCACGCCTTGGAACTGGAAAGCGAAAACCATTACCGGGCCGACGTCACCGTCGGCGTGGGCATGATCCGCGCGCGCTTCGCCGCACGGGTCGCCCTGACCGACTTCGATCCACCGCACTCGCTACGTCTGTCCGGCTCCGGCAACAGCCCTATGGGCTCGGCTACCGGCAGCGCAAAGATCAATCTGGTGGCGCTGGAGAACGGGAATACACGGTTGGAGTACGCCTATGAGGCCGCAGTGACCGGTAAGGTCGCCGCCGTCGGCGGGCGCATGTTGCAGAGCGCCTCGCGCGTAATCATTGGCCAAATATTCACCCGTCTGGCCCAGCGGCTTTCCGGCAAGCCTATCGACACCAGCCTGTGGCAGCGCCTGCGCGCCCTGCTCGGCATGGGAGGTACGAAATGAAACCCGCCGTATTCGACTACGTCCGCGCGGCCAACAAGCGCGAGGCCCTGCAGCAGCTTACAGAGCACGGTGAGCAGGCCCGGATCATTGCCGGCGGCCAGTCGCTGATGGCCGTTCTGAACATGCGCCTAGCCCAGCCGAAGGTGCTGATCGACATCAATCAGGCCAGCGATCTGCATTATCTGAAGGTGGAAAACAACTGCCTTAAGGTCGGTGCGGCGGTGCGTCAGGTCGAACTGCTCGACCGTACAAGCTTAGTCGATGAAGTCCCCCTGCTGGCCCAGGCGATGCCTTGGATCGGCCACTTCCAGACGCGCAATCGCGGCACCGTGTGCGGCTCGGTCGCGCATGCCGACCCGAGCGCCGAAATTCCGCTGTGTCTGGTCACTTTGGGCGGCACTGTAGTGCTCGAATCGCTCAAGGGCAAGCGCCGCGAGGTTCCCGCCGCCGAGTTCTTCCAAGGCGTGCTAACCACTGAGAAGCGGCCGGACGAAATGGTCGTGGAAGTCCAATTTCCACTGCGTGAGGCCGACGTGATCTACCGCTTCCACGAGGTCGCCATGCGCCACGGTGACTTCGCCCTGGTGGCGCTCGCCGCCTGTATCCGCCAAGGCGAGGTGGACCTGGGTGTCGGCGGCGTCGCCGACCGGCCAACGTTGCGCCGCCTGCCCTTGGGGGCAGAACTGAAGGATTCACTCAATACCCTGGCCTGGTCGCTTGGCGCCCAAGACGACGTGCACGCCAGCGCACCCTACCGCCGCCAGTTGGTACGGGAACTGGGCCAACAACTGATCGAGGACAACGACCATGCACGTGCGAGCTGATCAGCGCTTCCCCATACAGATAGAACTCAACGGCCGTCAACGCGAAGGGCTCGCCGAGCCACGCATGCAGCTGTGTGATTTCCTGCGCCACGAATTGGGCACCACCGGCGTGCATGTCGGTTGCGAACACGGCGTCTGCGGCGCCTGCACCGTGCTGGTCGATGGCGTTGCCTCACGCTCCTGCCTAATGCTCGCCGTGCAGGCCCACGAGCGCCGGATCGACACGGTGGAGTCGCTGTCACGCGACAACATCATGAACGACCTGCAGCAGGCCTTCAGCCGCCATCACGCCCTGCAGTGCGGCTTCTGCACCGCGGGCATCTTGATGTCCTGCGTGGAATTCCTCGAGCGCGTCCCGAGCCCGGACGAAACCCAAGTTCGCGACATGCTCTCCGGGCATCTGTGCCGCTGCACCGGCTACACCGGCATGGTCCGGGCGGTGCTAGAAGTGGCGCAGCAACGACAAGAAACACTTGTGGAGAACAACAACGATGTTTGACCTTGGACGCAGCTTTCTCGCCGCGGTCGAGCGGCGCCCCAATGCCATAGCGATCAGCGACGGCGACCTGAAGAAGAGCTACGAGGCTTGGTTCAGCGACATCCAGCGTGCCGCGCACGGCCTCGAAAGGCTCGGCCTGAAAAAAGGTGACCACCTCGTGGCGGTGATGCAGAACCGCTGGCAGATGGCGACCCTGCACTGGGCCTGCCAGTTCAGCGGTATCATAATGACCCCGCTCAACTGGCGCTCCTCCGCCGACGAACTCGCTTGGTGCACCAATGACGCCGAAGCGCGTGTGGTTATCCATGACGATTCAGCCCAAGAAGCCGTTGCCGGTTGCGGCAGGAGCACCTGGCAGTGCGTCAGTGTTGGCCAGCCGGGCAACGATAGCGCGATCAGCTTCGAAGAACTGTGCGCCAAAACGCCGAGCGAAATCATCCTGCGCGCCGACCCCGAGGACTGGTCGTTGATGCTCTACACCTCCGGCACCACCAGCCGGCCTAAGGGCGTGCCGCGCCGCCACCGCGCCGAACGCGCCGCCGCGGTCGCCCACTTAGCGCAGAACATGTATAGCCAAGAGGAATGCACCCTCGGCGTGATGCCGCTCTACCACACCATGGGCGTGCGTTCGCTACTGTCGATGGCATTGCTAGACGGGCATTTCGTCTGCGTGCCAAAGTTCGATGTGGAAGCCACGCTGGACGCCATCGAGCGCGAGAAGATCACCAACCTGTACTTGGTGCCGACGCTCTACCACATGCTGATTGAACATTCGGCCTTCAGCCCCGAGCGGGTAGCCAGCGTCACCAAGTTAGGTTTCGCCGGCGCGGCCATGAGCGATGGGCTGCTGCAACGTGTCGAGGCCGCGTTCAAGCCGGAGCTGTTCGTCAACCACTATGGCAGCTCGGAAATCTACACCTTCACCATCGACCAGAAGGCCAGCGCCAAGCCTGGCTCGTCTGGCCGCAGCGCGCTGAACCAACGCATTCGCGTGGTGGCGCTGGGCAGCGAATCGCCGGACGACCTCTGCAAGCACAACGAGGAAGGCCAGATCATCGCCGACCTGTCCAGCGACGAGGCCTTCGAAGGCTACTGGAAGCGGCCCGACGCCGATGCCAAGTCGATCCATGAGGGTTGGTACTTCACCAGCGATACTGGCTTCTTCGACGAGGACGGCGACCTGTTCGTGACTGGTCGTGTCGACGATCTGATCATTACTGGTGGCGAGAACGTCAGCCCGGCGGAGATCGAGAACGCCCTATCGCTGCACCCTGCGGTCGAGGAAGTCGCCGTGGTCGGCCTACCCGACGAACAATGGGGCAAGCTAGTCGTCGCCTTCATCAAGCTGCGTCATCCGATTACTGAGGAAGAGCTGGACGCCCACTGCGTATCCTCGGGTCTGGCTCGCTTCAAGCGGCCGCGCCGCTACGAATTCATCGACCAGATCCCCAAGTCCCCGGTCGGCAAGATCTTGCGCCGCATACTAGTGACCGATTACGGCCACCCCACTTCCGCCAACTAACACTATTGCTTTACACAAGGAAAGAACTTACATGAATACTCAGCAGATCGAACAATTCCTGAGCACTGAGTTCGACGGCTTCACCGTGGAACTGAACCTCGAGCACGAGCGCGGGGACATCATCCTCGGCCGCCCGCCGTTCAACGTCATCGCCATGAGCCAGCGTGACATCCTGCGCCAGGTCTTTGAAGCGTTTGATGCCCATTCCGGGATTCGGGTGATCGTGTTACGTGCCCAAGGCGAACACTTCTCCAGCGGCGGTGATATCAAAGGCTTTTTGGAGGCCTCGCCGGAGCACGTTTCTAAGCTGGCCTGGAACGTCGCCGCGCCGGAGCGCTGCACTAAGCCGGTGATCGTGGCCAACCGCGGCTACACCTTCGGCGTCGGCTTCGAGCTGTCGCTGGCCTGCGATTTTCGCATTGCGTCGGAAACCACCCGCTATGCTCTGCCCGAGCAAAACCTCGGCCAGATTCCTGGCTCTGGCGGCTCGGCTCGGCTACAAAAGATTATCGGCATCACCCGCACCAAGCACATCGTTATGCGCGCCAAGCGCATCACCGGCCAGCAGGGTTATGACTGGGGCTTCGTCACCGAGTGCGTGCCCGACGCAGATCTAGAAAGCACCGTCGATGCGATGGTCGATGAACTGCGCCGATTCTCGCCGCTCGCCCAGCGTACGGCGAAGAAACTGATCAACGACAACGAGGACGCATCACTAAAGGTCGCCATTGAGATGGAAGGCCACTGCTACAGCCGCCTGCGTAGCTCGGCGGACTTCAAGGAGGGCGTCGAGGCGTTCCACAGCAAGCGTCCGGCCGTATTCCGCGGCGAGTAATACCTATGTGACTGCGACGGTTGCACGTCTGGGCAACCGTCGCCCTAGCACCTGATGGCCTGTTTGGGCTAAGCGCCCCGCCACCGTATGCCAAACCGCCCTGACTCTTATAAAACAATTAACTAGCGGAGCACGCCCATGTCTAGCCCCGTCGCACCCGATGCAAACGCTTCCCATGCCGAACCAGTTACGAAGACCCCCTTGCGCCATGCATTCAACTCGAAGTCCATCAGTGCAGGTGTTGTCGCCGCGCTGTTCGGTTGCACCGGCCCTGCGCTGGTCATTATCAATGCCGCCGAAGCAGGGGGCCTGACCAATGGCCAGACGGTCGCCTGGCTGTTCGCCGTGTACGTGCTGGGCGGCCTGATCAGCCTTTTCATGGCGCTGCGTTATCGTCAGCCGATCTGCGGTGCCTACACCATTCCCGGCGCAGCGATCCTGGTCGGTTCGCTCAGTGTCATTCCCTTCAGCGAGGCTATCGGGGCCTTCATCATTAGCGGCCTGCTAGTGCTGATCCTCGGTGTCACCGGGTTGATCGGCCGGTTAATGCGCTGGCTACCGATGCCGATCGTGATGGCGATGATCGCCGGTGCGCTGATCCGCTTCGCCACCGGTGCGGTGGACTCGGTTGTCACCGCGCCCATCATCGCAGGAGCCGCGGCGCTGAGCTTCTTCCTCGTTACTCGGTTCGCCAAATCGGTACCGCCGGTGCTGGTGGCTGGCGTTGTTGGGCTGGTACTGGCCTTCGCCATGGGCCAACTGCAGCCGGCCGACGTGAATATCGGTTTCGTCATGCCGGCTTTCACCCTCCCTAGTTTCTCTCTGGACGCCTTCCTGGCTATCACCATCCCGCTGACGGCACTGGTGATTGGTGCAGAAAACGCCCAGGCGACCGGTGTACTGATTACAGAGGGCTACCGCCCACCAGTCAATGCAATGACGGTAATCAGTGGCATCGGAGGCATGCTCGCCGGGCTACTCGGCGGTCACAATGCCAACATTGCCGGCCCGATGACCGCCATATGCTCCTCTGAGCAGGCCGGTGAGGACCGCAACCTGCGTTATGGTGCAGCCTTGGTTAACGGTGCGCTGTTCGCGCTGTTCGGCTTATTCGCCGGGCTTGCCGTACCCTTCATCCTGGCTTTCCCCAAGGCGCTGATCGTCGTGATCGCTGGCCTGGCCATGCTGGGCGTACTGCTCGGCGCACTGCAGCAGGCCTTCCAAAAGGGCGGTTACTGCCAGATTGGCGCCTTTATTGCGCTAGCCGTGGCGATGAGTCAGTTCTCCTTCATGGGCATCAGCTCGCCGTTCTGGGCACTGTTGTTTGGAGTGTTGGTATCCGGGGTACTGGGCGAAATCAAGCGCTGATCGGATGTGACTACCGTACCAGGCGCACGGTAGTCGCCTATAGCGGACTGTGATGAGGTGCATCAAAATTCATTAATGGACAGGGCTTAACCGCTACTCCTAACTTAGGCTCAAGCCAATCAGGAGAATAGCCACGCCCTGCAGCAGCATTTTCGGTGTCGGCGCGTCATCAAATTCGATTCCAGCTATCAGTACCTTGAGGGTTAACTGACTGGAACAGTCCTCTTATAGTGCAGCCATTAAAAGAATAAGATGAAAAACGACCTCACCACTACCGAGGTCAAGGGCTAAACCTAGATAAAGGAGGCACAGCGCAACATAAAAAACTGATTCAGGGCAAGACCTGTTGCCCTGAGAGCAGCATGATTCTGGGCTGCGGGAAAAATGGGGGCCTTGGGCCAAGCCAGAGCAATTATCAGACGCCGCTAGAGCCGGTGCTACAACGAAGAACGGTCATATTGGTCTCTTAGCTATAAAATCCGGGCATACTCTTCAGTAGCAACGTGGATGTGCAGAACCAGAGACATTACAGACTGACGCGGTGCCTCATGCGACCGCGCCTATAACGAGGGTGCTGTTATGCTTCAACTCGACCTTCAGGTCGTCCACACCGCTTTGCAGTGGGCTCGCAAGGGTCACTCCTTTTGGCTGTGCACGGTGCTCTCAACCTACGGCTCGGCACCCCGTACACCCGGCGCGATGCTGGCCGTGCGGGCGGACGGCCAGCTCATCGGCTCCCTTTCGGGCGGCTGCGTCGAGGAGGCCTTTCTCGAAAGTCTCGCTGACGGCGAGCTGCGTGCACCGACCCAGATCGTCCTGTATGGGGAGAGCGATGAAGAGCGTCAGCGGCTGCAACTGCCGTGCGGCGGTGTTCTTAAGGTACTAGTCGAGCATCGCGCACCGGACAAAACTTGGGTCGACCATCTGCAGGGCATGTACAACGCACTGCTCGGCCAACGTCGGTTGGTACGTGAACTCGACCTGTCCTCCGGTGCCTTCGTGCTCATGGCGGACGACCATGGCGGCGAGATTGCGCAGCTCCTGAACGAACGCGTGCGAATACGCATCGGCCCTGTGCTTAGGCTGATTCTTGCCGGGTTGTCGCCGGTGGCCGAATACTGCGCCAGCTTCGCTCGTACCATCGGCTGTGAGGTGATTGCCTGTGATCCGCGCGAAGAGATGCTGCGACGCCCACCCGAGGGAGTTCAAGTACATCCAGTGCTGCCTTCCGAATTCATCGCCGCTGGCCATTGCCACGAAGCTACCGCTGTGGTCGCACTGACCCACGACCCACGCATCGACGACCTGGCGCTGATGGAAGCAGTGCGCTCTCCGGCCTTTTACATCGGCGCTATGGGCTCGCGGCAAACCTCCATACGGCGTGCTGAACGGCTGAGCCGGGTCGGCGGATTGTCTTCACAGCAGATCGCGCGTATCCACATGCCCATCGGGCTCAACCTCGGCAGCAAAACGCCTGCCGAGATCGCCTTGTCAGTGGTCGCCGACGTACTGCGCGTTTATCACGGGAAAGGTCGCGATGCGCTCTGAAACGAAAGTAGTAGACTTGGCGCTGGTCAATCTACACCTGCCGCGGCAGGTTAGGTGATAAACTTCTTGAGCACACCAAGCCTGCCACTACACTCCGCGACCATAAGGAGCTAGCGATGTCCACCGCACAACGCGTCTTCCACGGCAAGTTTGGGAGAGTCGCCCTCCTCGATATGGACCGACCACTTGTAACCCATTCGCACCACGAATGCCATGTGCTGGTGAAGGTCTCAGGCTCCGACACATTTTTCAACGTCAATGGCCATCAGGTACCTCTTACCGACCGCAATGCGGTACTGATCAACGCTTGGCAGCCGCATTTCTTTGATTACCAGCCCAGCGCCGAGCAGACACAGATTCTCGCGCTCTATATCGAACCGGCCTGGCTGGCTGAAGCCCAGCATACGTTAGCCCTGAGCTCACATCCGGGATTTTTTGCCCAGCCTAGTATTGAGCTTAACAGCAAGAAACGGGCGATGGCCGACCGGTTAATAGCCGAGGCCTATAGTGCCGGGCTAATTCCCCGCGAGCACATTGAAAATTTACTATTTGATTTTCTAATCGAGCTTATCGAGGATTTCTCGCAATGGAAGCACCTGTGCCGCCTCGGCACTCAGATGCGCCAAGGATTCAATGATGCACGCATCCGCCGTGCTTGCGCCTACCTGCAAACCCATCTTGACGATCCTGATTGCGTCACCAACGCTGCGAAGGCCGCCGGATTCTCCCGTGCGCACTTCTTTACCTTATTTCGCAAGGACACCGGCATGACACCAAGACTCATGCTCAATGACGCGAGAATGCGGCGGGCCTTCCTTTGGCTTGAGCGAGAGCGCAGCGGTACTTTAGGCCAACTCGCTGAGAACCTTGGTTTTACCGAGCAGGGTCACTTTACTCGATTCTTCCGCCAACACATTGGCGCATCTCCAAGCCAGTATCGATGTGTAGTGGACAGTTATTGGACAGGAGATATGTGACCACGATAGCGTGGCCCACAAGGTCTTCGCGAGCCTAGCTCAACGAACATAAAGATAAAAGAACTTGCTCTTTGTGCGTTTAATATGAGCTTGTACAAAAACACCGGCAAAAACTGAGACTAAAATCGACACTCACCGCAATAAGCCTACTTATCTAGGTTGGTATATATCTTAAGGAAACGTTGAACAATTCGTCTCGGAGCAACAGAAGCATTCAACGTGGACTTTATTATTGTCTCAGTCATAGATATTTAACCACCTCAAGTAGCCTGCTTACCTGGCAGCCGTGTTATCCGGTTGGCAATACTGAATCGCCCCGGGTTTTTTAGACACTACCTGGTCTTATACTTGGGGTTTGAGAGGGTAGCCTGAATGGTCGATTTGAGTTCTTGGATAGATTATGTGGTGTTACATTAGCTTTAATTAATTGACCGCTTTGGGTCGCAATCTGTCTATGGCAAATACTCATAATTCTTAAGACCACAATAACGGTGTATGCCATCTGTGTCATCTTTGGAATAGCAGCTTAGGGCTTTGATGCGGGTAAAGCTTTGGGAGAGGATGCTCAGTGGCAAGCCTGTAGATGCTTGCTTGGATTGAAAAACTGTCCATAGGCGTCCCAGTCGTTTCGAAGAGAGCCAATTGCAAGGTGTGGGTCAAAGTGTGGGTTAAAAACCTTCAGACAACAAAAAAGCCGCTGAAATCAGCGGCTTAGTCGTAATACTTGGCGGAGGGACAGTCTCTCACAAAGCCACCTAAAACCCCCGCCGATAGCGACATTCCGCTATCGCTTATCAAAACATGCCCCCAGATATGCCCCCTTAGTTGGGTGGTCACCTAAAAGGGATTCAGGGTCACATTTAGGCGATGTCGGAAAATCGGACATCGGTAACGCCAAACTGGTGTTCAGGGCTGAATCCCCAGAACGGGGGTGCAGTCAGTTTGACCTGAGTCAGGGCAACATGCCCTAACTTAGGTGGTGTCTCTATTTTAGAGACAGTGTCTCTAAATTGGTGACAGCGGCGATTCCAGACAATCGGCCCTAGGGTTTCCACATATTACGGAAACGCTCAAACTTATTGGGCGGGCAGCCTGGGGCCAAGTCATCGTCGATTGCCTCCTCTAACGCTTCAAGGCGCTGGTGCAATCTCTCAATAGCCTGGGCATCCTGCTTACGCATGGCCCACACCAAACGGCGGTTTAGTCGCTCGCGCTCCTCCTCTAGCCGGTCGGTGCGATATTCGCCGGCGGGTCGTTCGTTCCATGCAAACTCGCTTTTCAAGTTAGCCATCAAAACACCTCATTAGACCGATACGGGTTTAGCAATAGCTGGAACGTCGGGTTTTCCTGAAAGCCCCCTACCCCGGTAACTGTTTGGCGCTCTCGATGCTCGAATAGATCCCCCACTAACAGCAGCACAGCAGCACGCACAGGCGCGGGCATCGGTTCGGGAAGGTCTTCGCCCAGGTATTGGGCTATATAGCCCTCAGCGGCCTCAATTAAGCCGGTAATCAATCCGTCTTCGTCGTCTTCTTCAACCATTAGGCGAAGGTGGGCTTTAGCTTCTTCAAGTGAAACGCTCATATAAATAGCACCTCGGTTTCAATAGTGGTTGGTTCTTCGGCTGATTGGGCGGCCCCCATCGCCATAGCTAAGGCTTGAATACCGTCAATGCGTCCAGTACGGCGGGACTTGTCCAGCTTGCGAGCGCCAGCCGGGTCGGTAGTGGTTACCGCATTGGCTGCGCACATCGTCAAAACCGGGTGATTGCCGTGGGCAATGCGACCGTTCAGTAACTCGGCCTCGAGTGCGTCCAGTGCTGGGGCCATATCGCGGAAGCCTTGCCCGTGTGGCATCAAGGGAAGCTCTACCCCAAGCCGGTCTAATTCCTTCCTGAAAATGTCGATGCGCCAGCGGTCAAACGCCAGGGCGTGCAGATCCACGTCTTGAAGTATTTCTGCTAGGTCGGTGGCCACCGCCTCATAATCAACGGTTGCGCCTGGGGTGGTGCGTAGGAAGCCAGAACGGGCCCAAACGTCATAGGGCGCCCGGTCTGTTTTGGCACGGTCGAAAATGCCCTGCTCTGGCGTCCAGAAATATGGCTGCACCTGCCAAACGCCTTCCACCTTACCCACCAGTACCAAGGCGGTTAGATCGGTACGGGCTGACAGATCAAGCCCACCAAACACCGGGCCATCAAACGGCAGCGGCTCGGCTGCGCACTCTGCCCACACGTCTGGGCTAATGAAGGGGCTATCTAGGCTGACACGCTGGTTTAGTAACAGGTTGCGGGCGCTGTTGGACATGCTCGGCATTCGTTCGGCCTGGGCCATCTGCTCGCGCATATCGTCTTCACTGCGGAAGATACCCAATGCCGGGTTAGCGGCTCGCCATGCTTCGGCGTCCATTAGGTCGCAACCCTCGGGCGCAGTGTACAAGTGGCAAACGGTGCGCGGGTCTTTCGAGCGCAGCGCGTCGTCTATCCACTCACTGAGTAAGTCGGCATCGTTGGCGGCTTGAGTGCTTATCGTGATTATCAGCGGGTTTTCGTGTGCGCCTTGGCTGGTGGTGATCGCGTCCACAAAGTCGGATTGTGGCCCGCGTACCTGCCCTACCTCATCCAGAATAGCCAGCACCGGGCTAAGGCCGTGGGCGGTTTTGCCATCGGCTGCCAGTGCCTTGAACTCAGTGTTCATTGTCAGGCCGATAAGCCGCTTACCACTGGGCACAATGCGCACGATCTTGGAAAGCTCGGGCGACATCTGCACCATCTTTGACGCCAGGTTAAACACCAGCGCGGCTTGGTCACGGCTCATAGCACCACTGACTAGCTGGCTGTTTTGCTTTACCTCTGGCCCCACTAGGTGCGCCAGCAGTAGCGCGGCGATAAGGCCGGTCTTGCCGTTCTTGCGGCCTACCGACAGGATGGCGCGGCGGGTACCAGATGGGTTGTCGTAAACGTCGATGATGAATTGCTTCTGAAACTCGGCTAGCACCATCGGCTTACCCACGCCAGCGCCTTCGGGCGTCACACAGTAGCGCTCGATAAACCTTATAATTCGCTCGGCGCGAGTCATTGCAGTGTCCTTGGTATCAAGCCGTCGTCATCGTCAACGCCTTGGCGCGCATCGCGTTCTAGGGCGGCGCTCTTGTTGATGTCTTGCGACTTACCCACCACGCTAATTGTGTCTATTTTCAGTTGGCGGGCCATGGCCAAAGCGCGGCGGCTCATCTTGTCCTGTAGCGTGCAGGCCGGGTTTATCTGATCGCCTAAGATCATTCCTTGCTCGTCGATCAATTCTTCAAGCGCGGCAATGTCGCCATAAATGCGGGCAAGCTGGCCAGCCAAGATAAGGTCGGCATCAGTCCAGGTATCCCGCGCTCTAGCCGTCACAATGGCCACCCACGCCGGGCGGTCACTATCGCGCAGGCGAACGCAAGCCGGGGGCGCGATTGGCTCCATGGTGGCGGCCTGGGCGGCGGTAATGGCCGCTTTGGCGCTGTCTGATCGGTGGCGGCGGGCGGTTGTTTTCATGGCAGTTAGCAATAAAAACGAGGTTGGGGGGCGGTGCGTGGCGGCCCGGTTCCTCGTGATTTTTTAACGGTTCCAATGGTGGTTTGGGTCAATGGGCCGGCCACTGGCGTCGCATCCAGCGACTAACGTGGCGCTGCCGTCCATCTCGGCGCGGGTCTTATGGCTATGGCACTCATGACACAAGCCCTGTAAATTTTCGCGGCTGTTGTCGTCTGAGTAATCACCGTCACCATTGTGTATGTGGTCAACATCGGTGGTAGGTGACACCACACCACGCGCCAGACAGTGCCTACATAGCGGCTCCTCTGCTATCACCTGGGCGCGCAGGCGCTGCCACGCGGCACCGTTAAGCGGTAGGTGGCGGCGCTTCTTCATCGTCGATACCGTCAATGGTGGGTAGATTCTCTAAGCGGCGTACCTCGCTGCGCAGCATCCACCCATCGGATATGCCACGCTCATAGAACTGTGAGCGCTTGAGGCTATCGCCACGCAGTAGCCCTTCAACGTTGTGCTCTGCGTAGTACGTCACCGGGTCATTGATTAGGGCGCGGTTGATCGCTTGCTCCCACATCACCAAGTGACGGCGTAAGGTATGGGTCACAAAGTACCGGCCAAGCTCTACCGCGTTGGAGTAGTTGGCCTCTCTCAGATCGCCAATAAGCACGGGCGGGACACGGAATAGGCGGGCCACCTCCTCCACGCTCATACGGCGGGCTTCTATCCACTCGGCGTCTTCAAGCGTCATGCTGACCGTCTTGAACTCGGCACCGGCAGGTAGAACGGCAGTCTTGCCGTGGTTACTCACACCACTCTGACCAGCGGCCCAACTGTCGCGTATCTGCGCGGCCTGCTCTTTGGTGGTCGCTGGCTGGGTCTGTATAACGCCTGATAGCTTGGTACCCTGGGCAAACATACGTTCCCCGTGGGTGCGCTCTGCTAGCGCCAGCCCTACCGTGTCGCGGCACACCTCTATAGGCGTTCGGCCCATCAGTCCATCGTCACTGTGGTAACGCAGGTGAAGCACCTCAGACGCCAGCAGGCGGCGGCGCTTACCGTGCCGGTCTGTCACCTCATACACCAGCTTATCGTCTAGGGTGATAAGCACGTTCACACTGTCAGGGTGAAGCGCCTTCAAGCTGTCGATGCGTCCGGCAGCGTTCCACTTGATCTCGGCATAAGCATTGCCACGTAACAGAACGTGCCGCTGCAGCATTTCCCGAAACTCTAGCGCGGTCTGCTGTTCGTTTGGCTCTGAGTGCAACAGCTTGAACAGCGGATGGGTTCGGGCCTTCTCGCGCCCATCCTCAGTGCGGCGGTAGATGTCTAGCGGCAGGCTGGCCACACTCTCAGAAATGGCCGCTACTGCAGCATAAACGGCGCTGATACCTTCGGCACTCTTGGAGTTCACCGCCACACCTGCCACGTCTTGCGAAGCGGTGAAGCGGTTCCAGTAGGTGTCGTAGGAATCGGCGGCGCGCTTCTCAAATAGGCGCTTGATTAACTTCACTGGCAAGCCTCCACGTATAGGCGGGCAAGTCGGATGCCTAAGGGCTGGCTGGCGCGCACCTGTACGCTGGTGGTGTCGTAGGCGGGTGACGCGGTTATGGTGACTTCGATCAAGTCCACGTCTGTCAGCTCACGCACGGCGCGGCCTTCACGCTCTGACCACGCATCGCTCACCGGCAGGAAGCCAAACGAACAGCCAGCCACGTCGCCACGCTCCACCAAGTGGGCCAAGTCGCGGCCCAAGGTGGTGTCGGGTAGGTCGATCTCGAAGGCCAGCCCCACGGCATCCTCACTTAGCCGCAACGTACCAGCGCCCAACCGTCCTAGCAGTGCGCGGCCATCATGCTCATAAATAGCGCGGATGTTTTGGGCACCGGTACCGGCGAGCGTGCGGGTAAACGCGCCAGCACGTACCACCTCGACAAACTCCCCTAGATCGATGGGTTCATCGAAGCGGGCAACGTAGCCGGTCAGCTTGCGGCCCTTGGGCGTCAATTCACTGCTAGCACGGCGTTCCATGGTTATGCGCCTGGGGTTGCGACGATGAAGCCTTGCGGATGGCGTAAGGCCACATCACACGTCGCCATAGCGCGAACCTGCACACCGCCGCGGCTATAGGCCGGTTCAGCGTAGGGGTTCACTAGAATGTCGATCTCTGACCAGATACCTAGCAACACTTGCGAGAAATCGCCGTAAAGCAGCGTGCTAGTGGGCATTTGGTTGGTGGACCAATAAGGCTTATCGTCCATCATGCCGCTCTGTAATAGGAAGCCAGAACCTCCTACTCCTGCACTACCTACCACTTTCTCAGTGCTACCAAGTGTGGTTTTAACGCCTGGAGCGGATAACCAAGCCGTACCTTCAAGGTTCTCAAGCTCCAAAAGCTCGGATAGCCCAAGAACTCCGGCCCACGTAGTAGGAATGTCAGCCGCCTGAACACCAGCAGCACCAATAATGCCTTGAGGCTCACCAGCAGCACCCGAGCCTTGCAAAATCGCCCGGTCAATCTGCTGGGCAATCAGGGCGGACAGATCGCCGCGCACTAGCTGCTCAATGTCTGGGCTTGATTGCTGGATTAGCTGGCGACTCATTTCGGTTTTGCCGCCTACGTGCTTGGGTGAAAGCGTCACTTCACCAAAGCTCATCACGCCTTCCGGTACCGCTCCACCCTCGGTTACCCAACCAGTAGCCAAGCCGCTGCCATATTTAGGCACGCTTACGTCACCCGATAGGCCCGATAGCACACGAACACCAAGGCGGCGCGCTAACAAGCGGTTGCGAAGTGCGTCAATGTATTGATCGGCGCGGTGATCGGTTGGTGTGATCTCGCCAGCGGTGCCAGTAGTATTGGCGCGAGTTTCTAGCGCGGCCATCGGCACGAATGCGCCTTGAGCCTTGCGTCCACTGCGGCGTTCAGCTTCTTGAGCGTATTCAGCCTCTACACCATCCAGGCTGCGGCCTTCCATTTGGGCACGCATTACCTTCATCACGCTTACCTGACGCGCCAGCTTGGTGAAGTCTGCGCCAGCATCCCCAGTAACCGGCTTAGCCACGCTGCGGCGCTCGGCTTCGTCTAGGTACTCTGCTCGGTCAACCTGACCGGCCAGTGCGCGCTCCTCTGCTTTCAGCGTATCGAATTGTTTGGTTTCATCGGCGGACAGATCGCGGCCCTCATCGGCGGCTTTGTCGATCATGCCTTTCATCTGCGCAACTTTGGCGCTTCGCTGCTCACGTAGTGCTGACACTTTCATGTTTGTTACCTTGTCGGTTGGTCGTCTGGTGGTGTCGCTATAACACCTAGCCCATAAATACAATGTTATAACATAACTGTTTATATCACCATTACTGTGATTGCTTACAAGGTGTGCGCTTATTGCTCACGTCTTGGCTTCTCTCTCTGGTTAGTGCGTGACGTTATGGCATACCTGATTGGTATATATAGAGAGGTCTTCAATTTTTGAAGCTGAAACTCTGCCAAGAAGCCCTATAAGGCATCAATTTTTGATGCCTTATTTCGCCTCTAATGCTTCATTTAAGGGTAAGGCATCAATTTTTGATGCCATAAGCTTCAATTTTTGAAGGCGGTTAATATTGAACGGCCATTCAATCACTAAGTATTTAGGCAAAAAAAACCCCACTGCGAAGTGGGATTATCAATAGTGTAATCAAGCCTTAGAAAGCTTACGGCTCGCAACAATAGTTGGCCTAATGCACAAGTCTTTGCCAGGGCATTCATCAATTCTACGCCAAGTAAGTGCGTAAAGTGCGCAGCGGGCACCTTCACGCCCCTTGCGGTTCTGACGCGACTTGATGATCAGGTCTCGCTCTTGGAGTTCACGCAGCGACTTGCCGAGCGTTCCTTCGGCCATGCCGCCCCAGTCCTTCATCATTGAATGCGTCGCAGCCAAGTCGCCGTTATTGCTACCCTTGTATTGAGAGATAAGCACCATCAACACTTTTAAAGCCGATGGCGTTAGCTCGCGAAATTCGCGATGCTCCATCAATAACGAGGGTAAGGCAAAAAAGCCGCCTTGCACCGTTTCGGCGTCGCGCTTTTTTTTGCCCATACCTCCTCCAGATCAAGCGGGCCTCACACTGAGGCCCGCTGATAAATCACTCCGCTTCGTTAAGGCAATAACGCTGTATTGTCTTGCAGCGAGCATTCTGGTTTGGGTTGGGCACTTTAATCGTGCCGATGGGGCAGCCTTTGGCTATCAAATCACGCACCACAGCGCGGGCATCTGCCAGGGGCAGCAAGTGTTGTAGCTCAAAGGCGCTTGCTGGGTGCTGGCGCAAAACCTCTAGCACCATGCCTTGCTGGGTGTTAGGATTGATCTTGCAAGACGGCTTCGAATGATCGGCGCGGCTCCCCTCAGGGCCGCGCTTTTTATTGAACGGCGCGGCCATGGTTACTCCTCCCCTTCTTCGGCAAAAATTACTTTTTCCTTTTCTTCTTCAACTTCAACTTCTAGCTGTGAAATTGTCGCCTCAAGGCAGTCTGCCGCATCCATAAAGTATTCAGCTCCACGCTTAGCAAGCTCGCGCCCAACGCAGGCTAGCCGCTCGGCATCCTGGGCTAAATCGAACCCATCCTTGTCCAGCATGTCCACGATAGCTTTAAACACAGACGCCAGCTTCAAAAGGTCTTCACCGGCAAGCGTCATCTGCTCTAGCTGTTGGGTATAGTCGCTAATGGTGCTCTCTAGCTGGCGGGCATAATCGTTAGTGGTTGTACGGGTCATGGCGGCGGCACCTTTGTAAACTGAGTCTTCAATCATCTGGGCATACTGAACTAGCGCGGCGGGGCTTATGTCTTCTTCGCGGCGCTCGGCTGTCTCGGCTTCTTCTCGCATCGTGCGGAGAATGCCGGTCAAGTAGAGTTCATTTAGCATCGGTGCCTCCTGCCTTACTGGCCTCTTGCTCCCCGATGATGTCAACTAGCGAACTTGCGCGATTAGCCAAGTGCTTTATAGCCGTGGTCATACAGCCACGATGAAAGCGGCCAAGGGCTGGCGCTTCGTCTTCGCTGCCTTCATGGCTGCCGCTTTGCTCCAGCATGTCGGCTAGGCCATATACAGCGCCCAAGATGTCCTCAAGGTCGTGTAGGTGCGTTTGGTTGGTGTTCACGCTTCACCCCCTACACTGCACTTGGCAGTATTCAGGGCGCGGGCTTCTAGTTGCTCGGCTTTCGCTATGTGGTGGTTGTAACGCTTTAGGCGGGTACTGGCGCTGCTATCGGCAAACAAGGCACTTTTGGCCATGGCGCGATGGGCAGCGGCGCGGCTGGATAGACTGCGGGTAATAAGATTAGATAGGCGGATTGATGCCGTCATTGGTGAGACTCCTTTGTATTTTGGAGCCGTCCCCGACTGTCGCCAAACAGTAATGGAGGCGGCTGTACGCAGGTTGGCGAACCGGTCACAAAGGTAAAACCGGCAGACCCGAAGGTCTCCCACGCACAGCAGCCATTGACGCATTGCAGGCATAAAAAAAGCGCCATGAATGCGGTGGGCGCTGTTGCGCCTTTGTGATTTTGGGTCGCCAAACCCTGCTGACGATTTTGCGCCAGCAAGTGAAGCATAGCGGGAAGCGCTGGGAATAGTCAACATCACGCGGCCCCCTTTTCTTGGCGGGCTGCTTCAATGCGCTGTTCAATCCATTGGTCAACTTCACTTTCCAACCATGCAACAGCGCGCCCGTTGGGCGTCAAAGGAATGGGTTTAGGAAAGCTGCCGCGTTCAATACCACGATAAATAGTGGACGTGCTTAGGGCTGTTTTTTCTTTTACTGCCTTTAGCTTGATAAGATTAGCCATTCCGTGATTCTCCGTGGGTGCTTAGGACACGGCCAATACTGGCGATAGCTACTTATTCAAAATAGGAACCAATGATTAAGATTGGTTGGTAACAAACTCTAGTGCTCTTTGACCACGCTGATTTTTAACAAGATACTTTCTAACGGCTTCAATAGAAACGCCATACTTCTCGGCAAGATCGGCACGGGCCTGAGTTTTACTTTTGCCTTGATGAATTACCAGCAAAGCAAACTCAATAGCTGCATCGTCACCGTTAGGTAGTTTTGACGGCGGCCCTTGGCGTGTTGGGGCTTGTATATAGTCCACTGCCCCCCTAATGACAGCGGCTATCCATTTTCCCTCAAACTTACTTAGCGTTTCGCCCGCTTCGATTTTATCCGCTATTTTTCGGGCGCTTTGACGCTGAGCTCGGGCAGCATCCTCGGCGTCATGATCTATTTCAAAATTCATGCCATGCCCCTAAGCGGCACCACGTTTTGACTGCCTTCGCGTAGCGTGTCCAGATAGTCGGCCCACGCCTGCAGCATTACGCGGCGCTGCTCTAGAAACGCCGTCCGGTTGTAGGCGCGCCCATTGGCGTCTCTTACTACGTGGGCCAACTGCTGCTCAATGTGGGCTGGCGGGAAGTTTAAGCGCTCCTCTAGCACCGTGCGGGCCATAGCCCTAAAGCCGTGGGCAGTCATTCGGCCTTTATAGCCCATGCCAGCCATAGCGGCAGTAATAGCGTTTTCACTCATTGGTCGGTCACGGCTTCTAGCACCTGGGAACACATAACGGCTTCGTCCGGTTAGGTCGTGTAGATCGGTCAGCACCTCGACTGCTTGCGAAGCCAGCGGCACGATTAGCGGCGGGCCGTTTTTGCTCGGGGTGAACTTCCAGGTTGCTTCTTCCAGGTTGATCGCGTCCCACTCAGCGCGGCGAAGCTCGCCAGGGCGAACGAACACAAACGCGGACAACTTGAGCGCGGCCAGCGTTACCGGCTCGCCAGAATAGGCGTAAATGGCGCGCATCAGCTTGGCGATTTCATCCGGTTCAGTAATGGCGGGATGGTGCTTTATCTGCGGCGATTTAAGGGCACCTTTCAGATCGGCGGCGGGGTCACGGTCGGCGCGCTCTGTCGCTATGGCATAACGAAAAATCATACTCGCCAGGGTGCGCACTCGCTTGGCCGTCTCTAGCTTGCCTTGCTTCTCGATCTTACGCAGGCAATCAAGCAATTCTGGGGCCGTGATCTCAGAAAGCACACGGCTACCCAACACCGGCAGCAAGTGAAGTTCTAGGCGGCGCTTGTCGTGCCGGTAGTGGTCGTGGACCACCTTATCTTTATGAACGGCTAGCCATTCGGTGGCCACCGCGTTCAGTGTGTTAGCTGCGGCCACCTTGCTAGCACGGCGCTCTGCTTTTCGCTCTGCGCTCGGGTCAATCCCTTGGGCAAGTTGGCGGCGGGCATCCTCTCGCCTTTCACGCGCCTGGGCCAAGGTGGTTTCTGGATAGATACCCAGCGCCAGCCGGTTCTCCTTACCGTTGAAGCGATACTTCAAGCGCCAGTAGGTGCCACCGCTCGGGGTGATCTCCAGATACATACCGCCACCATCAGATAACTTATAGGCTTTTTCTTTTGGCTTGGCATTGCGCACTGCAGTAGCGGTCAGCTTATTGGTGGCTCGGGTCATTGGGGGCACCTAAAAACGTAATTTTGGCGTATGCCCCCACTTATGCCCCCTAACATAGTGCAAAGTCAAGGTAGGTTATGGGAATTGCAGACAACAAAAAAGCGCCCTAAGGCGCTTCATTGCTGGGTTTCTGATGCTTTATGGGAACACCTGAAACTATATTGTGGCGGAGGGACAGGGATTCGAACCCTGGGTAGGTTATTCACCTACGCCGGTTTTCAAGACCGGTGCATTCAACCGCTCTGCCATCCCTCCGGCTTATGGGTGCGTATAATAACAGCTTTCCCTTGGAAGTCAACGCTTTTAGTACAAACGTAACCCGACACGGGTAATTTTTCCGCCTTCCATATCGCTGACTACCCAATGAATACCGTGCCAGTCTACGTCATCCCCGACTACCGGGTGCCCACCCACGCGTAGGGCAATAAACTCAGCCAGGGTCATGTTTTGCTCACCGGGGCTTAGCGTTAAGCCATAGGCCTGGGCGATATCCTGCATTTGTGCGCTGCCATCCAGGGTAAAGGTACCGAAGAAGGCACGCTCCTGCTTGAGCTTGGCATCGCCATTAAACAGCCGGTTAAGGGAGTACAGGTCTTCTGAGCGGCCGATAACGCAAATCACGTCCCCAAGTTTTAAGCGCGTGCTGCCCTTGGGGTGAAGCATGGTGTGGTTGCGAAACAGCGCCGAAATCAGCGCCCCGGATGGGAAGCGGAGAAGCCGGATAGGCACGTCTTCCAAATCCTGGTTCTCTACGCCGTAAACAAATAGCTCAAAATCGTTTTCTGGCAAAATGCCCAGCGGGCCGCGTCGGTTAGGCACGGTGCCTACCGGCACTTCTACCTTCAACCACTTGGCCATCAGCGTTAGCGAGCCGCCTTGAATCAGTAGCGACATCAATACCACGGCAAACGCGACGTTAAAGTAGAGCGAAGCGTTTTCAACCCCACCAATCACCGGGAAGATAGCCAGCACGATGGGCACCGCCCCTCTTAAACCGACCCAGGCAATAAAGAAGGTTTCCCGCCAGCGGAACTTAAAGAACGGCTTGATAGTGATCAGCACGGCCAAGGGGCGCGCAATAAAGATAAGCGCCAGCGCCACTAACCCAGCGGGCAGTGCCACATCCCACAGTTCACTCGGGGTCACCAGCAGGCCAAGCACTAGGAACAGGCCAATCTGGCTAAGCCATGCGAGGCCATCGTGAACAGGGAGGATAAAGTTGAGGTGGCGCCCCGGCTGATTACCAATCATCAAACCGGCCAAGTAGATGGCCAGGAAGCCGCTCCCACCCAGTACACTGGTTAGGCCAAATACACTGAAGCCAAGCGCTAATGCCAACATCGCATATAGACCGGGTGCCAAGTCTAGCCAGCGCAGCAGTTTAGCGCTCAGCCAACCGCCACCCAGGCCGACAATCAAACCAATGCCGAACTGGGCAATAAAAAACAGCAGCGTTTCGGTGGGGCCACCAATATCGCCAACTAACAGCTCTACCAGCATCAAGGTTAGGAAAATCGCCATCGGGTCGTTGGTACCCGATTCAATTTCAAGCGTGGCCCCTACCCGCTCGTTAAGATTGACCCCGCGACCACTGAGCATTGAGAACACCGCGGCGGCATCGGTAGACCCGACAATGGCACCGACCAAGAGGCCCTGCACGATGGTGAGATCAAAAATCCACATCGCGATCACGCCAACAATGGCGCTGGTGATAAAGACCCCAAAGGTCGCGAGAGAAAGTGCGGGCTTAAAACCTACCCGGAAGGTTTTGAGGCGAGTACGTAAGCCACCGTCTAACAAAATCATGGCGAGCGCGAGATGGCCGATTGCAAAAGCCATGGAGTAGTCATCAAACACAACACCCAGCACGCCTTCTTCACCTGCTAGCATGCCTAGCCCAAGGAAGATCAGCAGTAGTGGCACACCCATCATTGACGATAAGCGGCTGGCCAAGATACTGAGCGCCATCAGCGAGCCGCCTACCAAAAAGAACATATAAATTGCGTCCATGACTCTCCGTCTCTACATCAATACAGCGCTATTATTACATGTAACCGTTGAATTTACTGTGTCTTCTCCGCGCGCCCTTGTGGTTAAAGGGCTAGTCAGAAGCTTTCCTGGGCGGCTACACTTCGCCGTTACAACATTTGGAGTTACTGACTATGTTGCGCTGCCTGTCACGCTATTGGCACCCTGTTCTGTTGAGCCTCATCTTTACGTTATTATTTTTCAATTCAGCTAGTTACGCAAATGAAGAGAGTGAAGAAAGCAGTCAAGAAACCGCCCCCCTAACGTTGGATGCCGACGTTGAGGTGCCGGATGGCCTATGGCGACCCGTTGAAAGTGATACCGAAGCAGCGCCCACTATGGCACTTGCCCCGGCCCCGCCTCTTGAGCCACCGCCGGTTAAACACCTGACGCTGATGCTGGATTGGTACCTAAGCCCACAGCACGCTGCCTTGGTGATTGCGAAAGAACGAGGCCTGTATATTAACCAAGGGCTTGAGGTAGAGATTCAGTCACCGGCCGACCCTTCCATCGCCATCAAGCTGCTAACCGCAGGCGAGGTTGATCTAGCGTTAACGCGCCAGCCGCTGCTTCATCTACAAGCCCATAACGGCGCACCGATTATCCGGATTGCGACACTGATTGAAACGTCGCTTACGGCGGTCATTGTGACGGGGGAAGAACAAGCGGAAACTGAAAATACCTTGGCAGGGTTACATTACGGTTATACCACTGGCGAAGGCCGCGACCTGAGTATTCCTCGGTTACTACCCCGCTCAGTTCAGCAAACCGATGATTTCGCAGCACCGGTCAACCTACACTTCGACCCAATTCGAGCAATGCGAGAAGGCCAAATCGACGCGGTCTCGGATGGTTTTTATCACTACCTTCCTCAGCAGCTAGCAACGGAAGGGATTAACACCCACATCATTCGTTTCGATGAGCTGGATATTCCCCGTAGTGACGGCTTAGTAGTGCTGGCCAATAGCGATACCCTTGCCCGCCGCGCCGATACGTGGTCTCGCTTTGTGCTTGCCCTTGAGCAGGCGAGTCACTGGATCGTCGACAATCCTGATGCTGCCTGGGAGCTGCTCATTAGTACCCACCCGGTGCTCGATAATGACATTAATGCTGGAGCCTGGGAGGACATCCTGCGACGCATGGCGCTTAACCCAGCAGCACTAGATAGCCGACGGTATGCCGCCTTTGAAACTTTCTTGCAGCAAACGGGCATTACCAGCGAGGTATTGCTAGTATCGCGTTTAGCGGTAGATCCGCACACGTTATAATCACATACCGCTTATCATCACATACCGAAAGCTCTCTCACTACGTTGGCGACGCATGAGCGAAACAGCATTAATCTTTGTCGATGTCGAGACCACCGGCACCCGGGCAACCCGCGACCGAATTACCGAAATCGCCGCCCTGAAAGTTGTTAACGGTGAACTGGTCGATCGCTGGTCGAGCTTGATATACCCAGAATGCAAAGTGCCCGCGCAAATTACTCAGCTCACAGGGATTCGTGACGATATGCTGAGGGAGGCGCCACGGTTTACCCACATCGCCGAATCACTGCGTGAGTGGCTGGGCGACGGGCAACTGGTTGCTCACAATGCGCGCTTTGACTACAGCTTTTTGCGCAATGAGTTTAAGCGCGCGGGGCAGGATTTTCGCGCCTCGTTGATATGCACGCTGCGTTTATCGCGGCGTATAGCGCCTCAGGAGCAGCAGCACAATCTGAAAGCGCTACTTAACCGCTACGGCATTTCACCTATCCGCCACCACAGGGCTGGTGATGATGTGGATGCCCTGTGGGCACTCTGGCAAACGTGGCAAGTTGAGCACAGTGAAGAAGCATGGCAGAACCTTCTGGGTGATGAGCGCCGCCACCGAACACTGCCCGCCCATTTAGACAGCGCTCAGCTTGAAGGGCTGCCCACCTGCCCTGGTGTGTACCTGTTTTACGGTCACAATCGGCTGCCGTTGTATGTGGGTAAAAGCGTCAATCTACGCAGCCGCGTACTAGGCCACTTTCAGCGTGATCACCAGGACGATAAAGAGATGCGCCTAGCTCAGCAGGTGCAACATATCGAATGGGAAGAAACCGCTGGCGACTTAGGCGCCCAGTTGCGTGAGGCGCAACTGGTGAAAACGTTAATGCCGATTATGAACCGGCAGCTACGCAAGCAGCGCAAGCTGACCACCTGGCACTGGGAGGCAGAAGCCGACCACCCTGAACTGCTTAGCGGAAGCGCCATGAGCCTGCCAATCAGTGGCGCACTGTACGGTTTGTTCCGCAATGCACGAGAGGCTAAAAACACATTAAGAGCTGTTGCCGAAGAACAAAAGCTCTGCCCGCGAGTACTGGGGCTTGAAAAAGGTAAGGGCCGCTGTTTTGCCAATCAAGTGGGGAAGTGCCTCGGCGCTTGTAATGGCCAGGAGTCGATTGCACAGCACACTCAGCGAGCCAAGGCGGCGCTCATGCAGCTACAGGTTAATGTGTGGCCCTGGCCAGGCAGTATTGCCATTGAAGAGCAAACAGCGAATAGCACAGCGCCTGCTTGGCACGTGATTCGCCAATGGTGCTACCTGGGCAGCGCGGCAAGCCTTAAAAAGGCCAAAACCCTGGCCGATGCCTCCGCAAGCTTTGATGTAGATAGCTACCGTATATTGAACCGTTTTTTGCGCTCCCCGGAACAATATGGCCTAACGGTCATCCCGCTCGGTTAAGACTGCCCTATTGAGCGTCAATGAACGCCATGACGGCTTGCTGGAACGCTTCTGGCTGGTCAGCATGTAGCCAGTGGCCGGCGTTTTTGAGCGTCACCACGCGGGCACGGGGCAACACCTCACGCAGAGCGGGGACCATATCGTCAGCCACATAGTGGGAATCGCCGCCGCGCAGCACCAGCGCCGGGCCATCGTACGGCTGCTCGCCATCGGGCACGCCGATAATGTCGCTGTAACCACGCTTGATCTGATCTAATCCTACCCGAAGCGCCATCACGTTATCGTCATTGCGCACTAGATTGGTGGCTAGGAACAGGCGCGTAGGTCGGAAGTCCACATGCTCGGCCAGCAGATCATCGGCTTCACGACGGTTTTTGGGCTGCCCTTGGCGCACGTTGTCCAGCGCGGCAAACACATCATCGTGACCGTGCTCGTAAGCCACGGGAGCAATATCGGCCACAATCAGCGACGCCACCCGTTTAGGCGCCAAGCGCGCCAAGCTGATCGCGACTTTGCCACCCATGGAGTGCCCCAGCACGTGAGCGCGCTCGATCGATAGCTTATCGAGTAACGCGATAACGTCATCCGCCATGGTCGCGTAACGCATTCCCTCTGCATGGGGCGAGTGGCCATGGTTGCGCAGATCCAGCGCAATTACCCGGCGACTGCGTTGCCACACTTTTAAGTGTGAACGCCAATTATCAGCACTTCCCAGCAAGCCATGAATCACCACCAGCGGGGTGGTATCCGCGGTGGCTTCTTCGGCGGGCATATCGATAAAATGGAGATCAACGGTGGCAACGTCAGTCATGCTAGCTCCTAAGCCTTGCGGTCTCTGTGTGGTGTTTCGCGATTAAGCCGTGCGCGGTGCAGTATCCACCTGGCCTGTCCAAACCACCAAACGGCGGGTTAGCCAGGCTAGCAGCAAGCCATACAGCGGCAGGAAAAACAGCAGGCTGATGGCGAGCTTAATCGCGTAGTCGACGGCAGCTATTTCTACCCAATTGGCGGCCATAAACGGGTCTAGGCTGTTATAGAACGCCGCCGAGAAGAATGCAAAAGTATCGGCCAGATTACCCAGCACCGTCGAACAAACAGGCGCCACCCACCAGGCCCACTGGCGCAAGCGGTCAAACACCTGAACATCCAGTAATTGACCAATCACATATGCTAAGAAGCTGGCGAGCGCGATGCGGGCGACAAACAGGTTCCACTCCGAAAGCGCTTCAACCCCGGCAAAGCTGCCACGGGGAAACACCACCGACACCACATAGGAGACCAGCAGCGCAGGTAGCATAACGCGCAGAATAATCGATCGAGCCGGCCCTTTACCAAACAGGCGAACCGTTAGGTCGGTGGCTAGAAAGATAAACGGGAAGCTAAACGCGCCCCAGGTGGTATGAAAGCCAAACAGCGTAAACGGCAGCTGAACAAGATAGTTACTGGCGGCAATAATGCCAATATGAAAAGCCACCATTACCAGCAGGCAACGGCGATGCTGAGTCTCACTCAATGCAAACATGCGGGTCGACCTTTTTTTAACAGATAAGAGGGGTTAGGGAACCCTCGAGGTAGTAAGCACATCGCTAAATCAGTTTTGACTAGCGAACGCTATTCTGGGGAGCGCATTATACGGCTTCTGCAGGGTATTAAAAGTCAGGCTATTAAAAGTCAGGTTATTAAAATTCAGAGCATTAAAAAGCCGAAAGATGAAAGCCGCCCTCACTATCGGGCGACTTGGGCTTATGAATCGTTAATCCAGCGGTGTGGCTTTGTCTGCAGCGCCTACCGAGCGTTCGCGCATGGCGGCATGAACATCCGCTAGGCTAGTGGGGTCATCAATAGTGGAAGGAATACCAAACTCTTTACCATCGGCAATCGTGCGCAACAGCTTGCGTAAAATCTTGCCCGAGCGGGTTTTGGGCAAGCGGTCGACCACTAACACCTGCTTGAAGCAGGCAATCGGACCAATATGCTCGCGAACCCGCGCAATCAGTTCAGCCTCCAGCGTCGCTTCATCGCCATCAAAACCATCTTTAGGAATCACCAGGCCGATCGGCAGCTGCCCTTTCAGGTCATCATGAATCCCAATGACCGCGCACTCGGCAACGGCAGGATGCGCGCCGACTACTTCTTCCATTTCACCGGTCGAGAGTCTATGCCCTGCCACGTTAATGACATCATCGGTGCGGCCCATAATGAATAGATAGCCCTGCTCATCAAAATAACCGCCGTCGCCGGTTAAATAGTAGCCGGGGAACGCTGCCATATAAGCGCTATGAAAACGCTTTTCATCACGCCAAACGCCAGTAAGACAACCCGGCGGCATGGGCTGCTTGATGACCACACTGCCCTGCTCCATGGGTTTAGCCTGCTCACCATCACGGTTGAGCACCTGAACATTGAAGCCTGGAACGGGGAACGTCGCCGATCCCGCTTTGGTCGGCATCGATTCGATACCTGGCAAGTTAGCCGCGATGGGCCAGCCGGTTTCGGTCTGCCACCAGTGGTCGATCACCGGCACGTCAAGAAGATCATCCAACCAATGAAATGTAGGTGGATCTAGCCGCTCACCGGCCACATACAGATGTTTGAGGCTGCTGATGTCGTAGTTCTGCAGCAGCTTGGCGTCAGGATCTTCTTTTTTAATGGCCCGGAAGGCCGTCGGCGCGGTGAAGAAACTCTTTACCCGATACTCCTCTATCAAGCGCCAGAAGCTGCCCGCATCGGGTGTTTTGACCGGTTTACCTTCGTATACCACCGTGGTGCAGCCCAGCAACAAGGGGGCGTAAACAATATAAGAGTGCCCGACTACCCAACCCACATCAGAAGCGGTGAAGAACACTTCACCTGGTTCCATGGCGTAGATCGCTTGCATCGAGTAAGCCAATGCCACCGCATAACCACCCGTGTCGCGCATAACGCCTTTGGGCTTACCCGTGGTACCAGAGGTGTAGAGAATATACAGCGGGTCGGTGCCCTTCACGGGCATGCAGTCGGCAAACGGCGCCTTAGCGACCAGCGCCTTCCAATCGTGATCATTCGCCCCCAACGCTGCATGGTGCGCTTCACGCTGATAAACCACACAGGCATCCGGTTTATGGGCGCTTAACGCAATGGCTTGATCCACCATCGGCTTATACGGCAGCACTTTGCCTAGCTCGATACCACAAGACGCAGCCACCACCACTTTGGGCTCGGCGTCTTCGATGCGTGCGGCCAGTTCGTGAGGCGCAAAACCACCAAACACCACCGAATGGATGGCCCCTAGCCGGGCACAGGCGTACATAGCCACCAGCGCTTCGGGGATCATTGGCATGTAAATCACCACGCGATCACCCTTCTCCACCCCTAACTGCGTCAACGCCCCAGCAAAGAAAGCCACTTTGTCGCGCATATCCCGATAGCTAATGGTGAGTTTGGCCTGGGCGGCGGGGGAGTCCCAGAAAATAGCCGCCTGGTCACCGCGGCCATTTTCAACGTGGTAATCAAGTGCAGCGTAGCAAAGGTTCATTTCACCATCGCTGAACCATCGAGCATGCTGCTGCTCATCGTAATGTAGGATAGTTTGAGGTGGCGTATACCAAGGAATTCGTTTGGCTTGCTCGGCCCAAAACGTTTCTGGATGCTCTATCGACTGCTGGTAGGTATGCTGGTAGCGGCTCATGGTGTCTCTGTCTTTATTGTAATGACGATACGAGATAATTGTTGACACTGTATAAAGTAAATCTACGCCTCACCCTCATACTATGGGCTAAAAAGCGACTAAAGTAGCAGCCTGGCCAATAGCATTGTCGACAAGAAAGTGGCTATCTGCCTACCATTGATTAATCGTTAAACAGCGACTTGGACAAAACTCGCTAAATTAATGATCATTGAACAACTTGATCCTCGCGACGCGACGATGCCACTACAACGTATAACAATGCTCATAAAAACGCTGAAGTAACAGTGTAGGCAAGGAGATCATTATGTCTGCTTCTACAAGCGCCGCTACACGACTGCTTGAACATAACTGTCGCGCTATTGAGGCAGGGACTAACCTGCTAAAAGCGCTGGCCAACGAAAAACGCCTGCAAATACTCTGCCTACTTGCCGAAAAAGAACTGTCAGTGACGCAGATTAATCAACAACTTGCATTAAGCCAGTCGGCACTTTCACAACACTTAGCCATTTTGAGACGTGATGAACTCGTCGATACCCGGCGGGAGTCACAAACGATCTATTACTCGCTGAGCAGTGAGAGCGCCAAGGCAGTGATTGCTACCCTGGCACACCACTATGCTGCATAAAGCTCTTTATAGTTTTCAACATCGCTAATAGTCATACAACAACCATAGCTGTTAACCCTAGTTATTAACCATCGCCCAGAACGATGCTCAGCGCCGCTGCCAACCAGCGGCGTCGATCAAGCCAAGCGCTTTGAGGACTGCTTTTTCAACGCCTTCCGACACTGCCAAACCAAGTTTACGAGTCACTGTTTTAGGGGGCTCAAGCTTGACCGCAAAGACACGCGCCTCGGCCATACGCTCGACCAGATAAGCTTCGCTGGTACCCACACTGTCAACAAGCAGCTGGGTCAAGGCCTCGCTGCCGTACCAAATCTCACCTGTCGCAATCGTTTCAATGTCCATGGCGGGACGCCGCTCAGCCACATAGCTTTTGAATAAGTGGTGAGTATTCTCTAAATCTTCGAGGAACTTTGCTTTTCCCTCTTCGGTATTTTCACCCAACACAGTCAAGGTACGTTTGTATTTACCGGCGGTCAGGAGCTCCACGTCAATTTCGTGGCGTTTTAGCAAGCGATGAATATTAGGCACTTGCGCCACCACGCCAATAGAGCCGATCACAGCGAAGGGGGCTGCCTTAATATGCTGGGCGGTACAGGCCATCAGGTAGCCACCGCTCGCTGCCACCTTATCAATACATACGGTTGTAGTGAGCCCTGCCGTACGCAAGCGGTCTAACTGTGCGGCTGCCAACCCATAAGCGTGTACCAGGCCACCGGCGGATTCGAGGCGAATCACCACCTCGTCATTTTCGACGGCGACATCAATAATAGCGGATACTTCCTGACCAAAGCGCTCGGTTTGCGATGCCTTCAGGTCACCGTGGAAATCGAGCACCCAAACCCGTGGCTCATGGGTAGAATCTTGGTTAGCTTTTTGCGCTTTATGGCGTTTTTTATCTTCGTTGCGAAACGCCTTTAGCAGCTTTTTGCGGGCACCTGGTAACGTGGCCGTCAACCGTAGACGACGACCGCGCCGGCGGCGTTGCTCATTCAGTGGCTCAATGTGAAGTTTTAAGTCGCTCTCTTTGTCTTGTTTCGTTCGCGCCATCAAAAGCAAACCAATGCCTATCAGCAACATAACGATGGTGGTTTGCACGACAAACGTACCTATTTCCGTTATCCATTCATTCATCGACGTTCTCCATTGGTAAGCTTGAGTCTTTTAGGGTGGGCGCTCTGCCCCGATAAGATGTTGCGGGGTTTGTCCACGACGCTTGATTGAAACGCGTGTATGAAATAATCTCGCTCGCCATCACGATTGTTTCTTTGGGCTATTATCGCTAGCCTGAGTCTGATTTACCTAATTGAGAGAAATGTTATGTCTAACAACACCCTTGAGAAGTTGAAAGCGCGCTTTAATCCTGAAGCGGCAAAGGGCATGAACGAAGTGTTCCAGTTCCACTTCTCAGACGCGGGTAGCTACTACTTAAATATCCAAGATGGCACGCTGGATGTGCAAGAGGGCGAACACGATGATCCTTCCGTTAGCTTAAGCCTAACGACTGACACGCTAAAAGGCATCATGAGTGGCGATATCAATGGCATGACGGCATTTATGACCGGCAAGCTAAAAGCAACCGGCAATGTCATGCTGGCCACCAAGCTGACCAGCCTATTCCCTAGCGAGTAATGACATATCGGCACGCGGCGCCGTTTAGCGCCAGCGTGCCAAATGAGTTTCGATTAGTTCGCGTGAAATTGAGTAAGGTGGCGGTAGTGATGGCAGCTGGCGAGGTGAAAACCATGCAGCATCGCTGATCTCTACGCCGTCAATGCGAATACGCCGGGTTGTCGCTTCGGCGAAGTAGCCAAACATCAGCGAGTGGGGAAACGGCCAAGCCTGGCTCTGGTGGTAACGCAGTTGGTCAATATGCACGCCCACTTCCTCAAACACCTCCCGGTGAACGGCCTCTTCGGCGGACTCGCCCGGCTCAATAAAGCCGGCCAAGGTTGAATAACGGCCTGGCGGAAAACGCGGGCTACGCGCTAGCAGCATCGCCTCGCCGCTAGTCACCAGCGTAATAATGCAGGGCGAAATACGTGGATAATTGCGGTGCCCGCAGGCATCGCAATGCATTGCAAATTCCGCGGTAAGCTTGGTAGCGGGCGCGCCACAGCGGCCACAGAAACGGTGATTTTCCAACCAGGCACCCACCTGCAACGCCGTTGAAAGCAGGCTGAACCAGGCGGTAGAAAGCTCGCTCATCCACTGCCGACCATCGATCCAGCCACTTTCCGCCCGGGACTCAACCAACAGTGCGACCGGCTCATCATCCCAATAACACAGCGGCTGCATCTGTTCTGTCCAGGGCTGAAAGGGTTGTAGCGGAGTCAGCTCCTCGCTACCACTTAGCGGTGCAGGCGCCAGCATACTGCGCGACAAACGAATAACCCGCCCGGCCTGTTCATGATGGGGAATTTCTCGCCTAAGCATCGCTTGCCATACCTTCAAACCAATTCAACTGATGCGCTTCACACTTGGCTTTATGGGCCACCTGCTCCTCGTCGGTTGGGCGCACGACGCGCAACTGACCTGGAGTAAGCGTCATACGTTGAATCGACAGACCTTCACTGGAGGTATCCGCCTGCTCCTGCTCTGCTACAGAGGCTGCGTCTAACGTCAGTGCGGTTTGCCCGCCGGTCATCGCCAAATAAACTTCAGCAAGAATTTCAGAGTCTAGTAGCGCGCCGTGCAGTACGCGGTGACCGTTATCAATATCATAACGTTTGCACAATGCATCCAGGCTATTGCGCTGGCCGGGGTGCATGGCCCGAGCCATCGTTAGGGTATCTAATACCGCGCAGTGATCGCGCACCGGCCCCAATGCAGGAGCTTTACGCTGCTGATTAAGCATACCCAGTTCGTGGTCGATAAAGCCCACATCGAAGGGGGCGTTATGAATCACCAGCTCGGCGCCTTCAATAAAGGCCCAAAATTCGTCGGCTATTTTCGCGAACACCGGCTCATTGGCGACTCTAGCGTCATCAATGCCGTGAACGGCAACGACTTCTGCGTCGATGTGGCGTTCAGGGTTGATGTATTGATGGTAGGTGCGGCCCGTAAAACGGCGATTGACCATTTCAATCGCGCCAATTTCTACTAAGCGATGACCATCTTTAGGGTCGATACCGGTGGTTTCAGTATCTAGGATGACCTGGCGCATCATGCTCTCCTCTTGTGATGCTCATCAATGGCTTCATTGGCTAACGCGTCAGCGCGCTCATTGCCGGGATGGCCGCTGTGCCCTTTCACCCAGTGCCATTCTATGGTGTGTCGCTGGGTCTCTTCGTGCAGGGTTTTCCACAACTCAGCATTTTTGACGGGTTGCTTGGCGGCGGTTTTCCAGCCGCGCTTTAACCAGTTATGAATCCACTGGGTTATGCCCTGACGCACATATTGTGAATCGGTCCATAGCGCGACTTCACAGGGCGTGTTTAGCGTTCGCAGGGCCATGATCGCAGCCATCAACTCCATACGGTTATTAGTGGTATCTGATTCATAGCCTTTCAAGGTTTTCTCATGCTGGCCGCTCGCCAGCACCACACCCCATCCGCCGGGGCCTGGGTTGCCCCGACAAGCCCCATCGGTATACACCGTTACCCGAGGCAGTTGCCCGGCAGCCTCTTTAGTCAATTTCTTGATCCTTTGATTGATGCGTCTGAGCTTGTATTGGGAGCTCTTGATAGGATTGATAGTGAGCCGATGAACCTGAGCGGGTAACGCCTAATGAAGCGGGAGACGTAGGCGCTTTTAAACCAAACTTCAGGCGTTGCACTGGCGCTTGGCGTTGACGCCTGCGGGCTTGAATCATATAGCTCTCGCCTAGCGGTAGGTTATGCCTACGCCCCAGCGACTCCCAATATTCACCGCATTTAGCACTCATCCGCCCACGAAAACAGCAATAGTCTACGCGTTCCACCTCGAAGTCGACAAACGCCAACCAGTCGCGCAGGCGACTAACAGAACGCCAAGTGCCATCCCAGGGAAACTGCTGCTGGCGTTTTCGCCATTGGCGGGCAAGCCCACCCACACCGATCGGATTAAAGCCAAACAATACCAATATCCCATTGTCAGCGGTGACCCGCGCGGCTTCCTGAAGGGTGAAATGGGCGTCGGTTAAATACTCCAGCCAGTGATGAATAACCATTACATCTAAGCAGCGATCTGGCAGCGCTAACTGATCCGGCGGGCATATCAAGGTGCTCTCATTCTCGGCCATTGGTCTTGTGGGTGACCATCGAATGGAATGAGGAATCGCCGACATGGTCATTAAAGCTGGCCCCATGCTCAATTCCAAACTGTGGCCGCCCACGCGCGATTCCACCACGGGCCCTAAGCAGGCACGCTGTGTTTCCCATAGCGAGCGCCCGGCCTCAGACTGCCAATACGGTTGGCAACTTATTAAGCGCTTGGCGAGTGTCGTGGCCGTGGTCGAATTTGACATGAACAGCGCTTCCCTCCACAGTAACGGCTTTTCAACGCCTTGGTTACACCGATTTAGCGCTACTATTTAAGAAGCGCGATGTTTTGCGTGTTTACGCATGTTGGTCACTGAATTCTGTATTTTCGCAATTTAAAGGATCTCGCCGATGATGAGCGTGACACCGATCCCAGCTCTAAGCGACAACTATATTTGGCTATTAAGACAAGATACCAGCCAAAGCGTTTGCGTGGTGGATCCAGGTGAAGCGGCCCCTGTGATCGAGTTTCTTGAGCGTGAGTCGTTAACCTTAAAATCCATCCTTATTACGCATCACCACCATGATCATACCGGTGGTTTAGCGGAATTAATTAAACGCTACTCCCCTCACGTTATCGGCCCGGCCAACCCCAACATTGAAGGGATTGACGAGACCGTTGGCGACGGCGATGAAGTCCGCATTATGGGCCGTTTATTCGACGTAATAGCGACACCGGGCCATACGCTGGACCATATCAGCTACTTCACAGCGGGCATCCCTGCCCTTCTTTTTTGCGGCGACACTCTTTTTTGCGCCGGTTGTGGCCGTTTATTTGAAGGCACCCCAGAGCAAATGTTTGCCGCGTTGAACAAATTTGCGGAACTACCTGAAGATACACTGGTCTTTGCAGCCCATGAGTATACACAAGCGAACCTTACGTTTGCTCGTGCTGCGGACCCTGAAAACGAAGACGTTAAACACGCCTTGCAGGAGTGTGAAAAGGCGCGGGCATTGGATCGCCCCACCTTACCCAGCACGATAGGACGCGAGCTGAAAATTAATCCCTACCTGCGCGTGGGCACAGATAGCGTGCGCCAAGCAGCAGGCACCCAGGGTGTTAATGATACTGATCTCGCTACGTTTACCACTCTGCGCGAGTGGAAGAACCGTTTTTAAGAACGCTATCGAAACCAAACGAATGCAACTATGACCTATCGAACGATTCGCCAGCGCTTGATGCTGAGCGCTGGCAGTACCGTAATTATGGGCCTAATGTTAGCCGCTGCGGCAAGCTCACAAGCCTCTGCCCCAGCCTATGAAACCACTGAAAATGCGACGACAGCCTTACCTAACGGTGTTACCACCACGTCGCCAACCGATACAAAGCCCTATCCTACGCCTTTCCAAACCCATTTTTGGGAGGCATTAGAGCTTGAACCCCAGAATGCCTGGACGACCCTGCGTAAAAGCTTCCAGTGGCAAGAGAAAACATTGCCAGTAGAAGCTCAAGCTCGGGTGGATGAATGGATTGAGCACTACCGTTCAAGCCCTGAAAACATTGTCACGATCACCGAACGCGCCACCCCCTGGCTTGCCTGGATTACTCAGCAAGTCAGTGAGCGCGGCCTACCTGGTGAAATCGCGTTAATTCCGTTTGTCGAAAGCTCTTTCGACCCAGGTGCACGAAGCCACCGCGGGGCGGCAGGTCTTTGGCAATTTATGCCCCGCACCGGCGACGCATTGGGGTTAGTACGTAATGGTAATTACGATGGCCGTCTGGATGTTCTGACCTCTACCGAGGCCGCGCTGGACTACCTGGAAATGCAGGCCGACCAGTGGTACGAGGGTGACCTCATGCTTTCTCTGGCCGCTTATAACGCAGGCGCTGGCACCGTCAACCGCGCGCAGCGTCAGGTACAGGGCCAAGGGCTAAGTGGCGACTATTGGGATCTATCCCTGCCCTACGAAACCATGCAGTACGTTCCCAAGTTGAAGGCGATCGCTACGATCATTAACAATCCTGAAAAATACGGTGTGAGCTTACCTGAGATTCACATCGACCCCGCCTTCGCAAAAGTTCAGTTGGCCCACGCAGTGAGTCTGTCTGAAGCCTCGCAAATGCTGGATGTCAGCAAAATGGCACTGGCTGAGCTGAATCCGGGTTTACTGAATGGCAGCATCGATCCACGCAGCGCACAGACGTTGCTTGTACCCGAAGAAGTGGATAAACAAGTGCTGGCTCAACTGTCACAGGGCAATAGTCAGACACGGGGCAATAGCCAAGCGCTTGCGCAAAATAACAGCGCAGATACGCATCGCGTTGAAAGGGGCGATAGCCTCTCAGCGATAGCGGCCCGCTATAATATTGATCAACAAGACCTGATACGCTGGAATTCGATTGACCGCCCCAGCACTTTACAACCGGGGCAGTTACTGACACTTTCAGGGCGTTGAATCCGGGTTTACTAGTTGGCTTTGTTCACATGGGATGTTACCAATGCCGCGTGGTCTGTTTTTTGCGAAAGCGTTTCTACTTATCAGTGGCTTGCTAATAAATGTATCGGTACTGGCGTCAGAAGCAACGACCACTATCGACTCTTCCCAACGCCCTGCCGGTAACAACGTGGTGGGCGATTTAAATACGGATGCCAACAACGTGGTGCCGGTTGAAACAGTTCACGGGTTATCACTTTACGATAGCCCCGAGCTACCGGCAGACTTCCCCTACTTCCCCCATGTGAACCCACAAGCCCCCAAAGGCGGCACCATTACCCATACCGCCGTGGGGGGCAGCTTCGATTCAACGAATCCGTTTATTATTCGCGGCACACCGGCCACTGGCGTTTCGCAAATTTATGACACCTTGATGGCCAGCAACCCCAATGAGCCCTTTAGCCTTTATGGTTTATTGGCTGAAGGCGTGCGCCTGGACCCTGACCGGGAATGGATTGAGTTTGACCTTCGCCCTGAAGCACGCTTTCAGGACGGCGAACCCGTCACCGCCTACGATGTGGTGTTTTCACTTAACCTGCTCCGGGAAGAAGGCAATCCGTTTTATGCCAGCTATTACGCGGGCGTGAACGAGGCAATCGCCCTCAACGAACATCAGGTGCGCTTTACCTTCAGCGACACCGATTCCCGAGAACTGCCGCTAATCATTGCTCAACTGCCGATCCTCCCCCGCCACTACTGGGAGCCCCGCGAGTTCACATCGCCTACCCTGGCGGCTCACCCTGGCTCTGGCCCCTACCTCATCAGTGAAGTTGACCCAGGCAGGCGAATTGTTTATCAGCGCGATGAGGATTACTGGGGTAAAAACTTGCCGGTTAACATTGGCCGCTACAACATTGACCGCATCGTTTACGACTACTATCGCGACCGCGATATCGCCTGGGAAGCCTTCAAAGCGGGCCTGACAGATTTTCGTACGGATGCCCGCGCGGCCACCTGGGCGATTGGCTACGACTTTCCTGCCTATGAAGAGGGCTTGGTGAAGCGGCTGACGGTACCTGACGTCAACCCATCCATGATGCAGGCCTTTGTGTTCAACCTGCGCAAAGAGAAGTTTCAAGACCCACGGGTACGCGAAGCGTTAAGCCTTACCTTCGATTTTCCTTGGCTCAACACCAATATTTTCTACGATACCTACCGGCGTACCGAAAGCTTTTTCCAGAACTCGGAGATGGAGGCCATCGGACTACCTTCGGAAGAAGAGCTGGCACTGCTTGAACCGTTTAGGGAAGAGTTAATTGCTTCCCATGGGTCTGACCGCCTGTTCACCGAACCGCTGCCCATTGACCAACCCCTCAATCTGCGCGAGCGTCTACGCAAGGCACTGGCGCTTTTGCGCGACGCGGGCTATCGCGTTGAAGAGGGAGTGCTGGTCAACCAAGCCACCGGCCAGCCACTCAGCCTTGAAGTGCTGCTCTACGATTCGGGTCTTGAGCGTGTGGTTCAACCCATGCTGCGTAACATGGCCCGCCTAGGGGTGCAGACCTCGCTGCGCATCGTTGATATCAATCAATATTTAAACCGGCAGCGCAGTTACGACTATGACATAGTGATTAGCCATTTCCCCCAGTCGAACAACCCAGGTAATGAGCAGCGCGACTTCTGGACCAGCGCCGCCGCCGAGGCGCCGCAAAGCCGCAATCGGATGGCGCTCGCCCACCCAGCGGTCGATGCCCTGGTGGAAGCGATCATTAGCGCCGATGGTCGTAAGGAACTGGACACCGCCACACGGGCGTTGGATCGGGTACTGCGCTGGGGATTTTATGTCATTCCTCACTACCACTCAGGCGAAACCCGCATTGCGATCTGGGACAAGTTCGGCTATCCCGAGCCCTTTCCGAAGTATGCGATGGATCTGGATGCATGGTGGGTAGATACCGAGCGTGAAGCAGAACTGCAGCGCCAGCGCCGCTGAGACTGGCTTTATTACAGCGACTTATTCGCAACGGCTTATCCTCAACGGTTTCATCGTTATAAACCTCGGAGTGCTCTGTGGCCCGCTACACCCTACGCCGACTGCTGCTAATGATTCCGACCCTTTTTGGGATCATGCTACTCAATTTTATTATTGTTCAGGCGGCGCCGGGCGGGCCGATTGATCAGATGCTGGCACGTTTTGAGGGTGCAGACGCCATGGCCAGCACCCGCTTGGATATGGGCGGTGCCGATGTGCAGGTAAGTGACGATTCTCGTGGCGCCCGGGGTATCGACCCACGCTTTATCGAACAGCTAGAACAGCAGTTTGGTTTTGATAAACCCGCCCACGAGCGCTTTATTGGCATGATGGCGGATTACCTCACGCTCGATTTCGGCACCAGTTTTTTCCGCGACCGCCCGGTAACAGAGCTGATGATTGAGCGGTTGCCGGTGTCCATTTCGCTAGGGCTATGGACCACGCTGCTGGTCTATCTGATCTCGATCCCTTTAGGTATCAAAAAAGCGCTTCGCCACGGTTCCCGTTTCGATGTCTGGTCGTCGGGGTTAGTGATTGTCGGCTACGCCATTCCGGGCTTTTTGTTTGCGATACTGCTGATCGTGCTCTTTGCTGGCGGCACCTACTGGGACCTGTTTCCCCTGCGTGGTCTAACCTCGCCCAACTTCGACCAGCTTTCGGCCTGGGGCAAAGTCAAGGACTATTTCTGGCATATCACGCTGCCGGTAATTGCAGCTTCGATTGGCAGCTTTGCTACCCTGACCATGCTGACCAAAAACAGCTTTCTAGATGAAATTCACAAGCAGTATGTCATTACCGCTCGCGCCAAGGGCGCCGATGAGCGGCGGGTGCTTTATGGCCATGTTTTCCGTAATGCCATGCTGATTATCATTGCTGGCCTGCCCGCTGCCATGATCGGGATTTTCTTTACCGGTGCACTATTGATAGAAGTGATCTTCTCCCTGGATGGGCTCGGCCTGCTCGGCTTTGAGGCGGTGATGCAGCGGGATTACCCGGTTATTTTCGGCACGCTGTTTTTATATACCGTGATCGGTCTGATCCTTAAGCTGATTTCCGATTTGACCTACGTGTGGGTAGACCCGCGTATCGACTTTTCGACCCGGGAGTCATGATCATGGCCTCTCTTTCTTCTTATTTTTCGCCCATTACCCGCCGACGGCTGGCGGCCTTTAAAGCTAACCGCCGTGCCCGCGTATCGCTTTGGCTGTTTACGGCACTGTTTGTGTTTAGTCTGTTTGCCGAGCTGATCGCCAACGACAAGCCCATCGTCATGCAATACGACGGCCAGTGGTACGTGCCGCTGCTGGTGGATTACCCCGAAACCGAGTTCGACGGGTTTCTTCCCACGCGTACCGATTATCTGGATCCGTTTATTCAGCAACAGATTAAAGAGCACGGCTGGGCGCTGTGGCCAGCCATCCCGTATTCCTACCAAACCCTGGACATGAACATGACCCGCCCTTCCCCGGCACCGCCGGATAGCCGCCACTGGCTGGGCACCGATGATCAAGGCCGCGATGTATTAGCGCGTGTCATTTATGGCTTTCGCCTCTCGGTTGCTTTTGCACTGGTGCTCACTGCGGGCTCGCTGGTAATCGGCGTTGTGGTTGGTGGGGTGCAGGGCTACTTTGGCGGCAAGATTGATTTGATCGGCCAGCGGGTGACTGAAATATGGTCGGGCCTTCCGGTGCTGTTCCTGCTCATCATTTTAGCCAGCTTTGTTCAGCCGGGGTTCTGGTGGTTGCTGGGGATCATGCTGCTCTTCTCATGGCTTGGCCTGGTCGATATCGTGCGCGCCGAGTTTCTGCGTGCGCGTAACCTGGAGTACGTGCGTGCCGCCAAGGCGATTGGATTGCCCTCGCGCCTGATCATGTGGCGCCACGTGCTGCCCAATGCCATGGTCGCGACCCTGACCTTTATTCCGTTTCTGTTTACCGGTGCTATCGGCACCTTGACCGCGCTGGATTTCCTCGGTTTCGGCCTGCCCCCCGGCGCGCCCTCGCTGGGCGAGCTGGCAGCGCAGGGCAAGAACAACTTACATGCCCCTTGGCTGGGCATCACGGCGTTCATGACCCTGGCAATCATGCTTTCGCTACTGGTGTTCATTGGCGAAGGCTTGCGCGACGCCTTCGACCCACGTCACGTACAACAGCGCCAGGCTGGCCCTACCCAGGAGACACAGAATGCCTAACCCGCTCCTGCGCATCGAAAATCTCAACATTGCCTTCGATAATACGCCCTTGGTGCATGCGCTATCGCTCACCCTCAATGCGGGTGAAACCCTGGCGATTGTCGGGGAGTCCGGGTCGGGAAAATCAGTCTCTGCGCTCGGGATGATCAACCTCTTGCCCAGCAATGCCACCGTCAAGGGCGAGCGTTGGCTGGGTGATACCGATCTGTCGACATTGACCCAGGACCAGTGGAACGACGTGCGCGGTAATCGTGTCGGTTTCATTTTTCAGGAGCCGATGACGTCACTTAATCCGCTCCATCGGGTTGGCAAGCAGATTGGCGAAGCATTGCGGCTGCATCAGGGCTTGCGTGGCCAGACGGCCCGCCAACGCTGCAAAGCGCTACTCCAACAAGTGAAACTGCCGCGCCCGGAAGAACTGCTGGATGCTTGGCCTCATCAGCTTTCGGGCGGACAGCGCCAGCGGGTGATGATTGCTATGGCGATTGCCAACAATCCCTCTCTGCTGATTGCCGATGAGCCCACCACCGCCCTGGACGTGACGGTGCAGCAGGAGATACTTGCCCTGCTGCGTGAACTGCGCGACCACCACGCCATGGGCATGCTGTTTATCAGTCATGACTTGAACCTGGTACGCCGTCACGCGGATCGCATCTGCGTCATGCATCAGGGGCGGATACAGGAAATCGGGCCGGTTGAGCAGGTCTTTCAACACCCGCAAAGTGATTACACCAAAGCGCTGCTCGCCGCCGAGCCGGAAGGCAGACCCCAGGCCATTAAGCAAGCGCCACCGCTGTTAACGGCTCGTCAGTTGAGCGTAAGCTTCAAGCGCCCCAAGACCGGCTTGTTCAAGCGCCAGCCGCCTGCGTTTGTGGCAGTTCAGCCCACCGATTTTCAGATCACGCCGGGCGAGACCCTGGGCGTTGTAGGGGAGTCAGGGTCGGGCAAAACCACGCTGGCGTCGGCAGTCATGCGGCTGGTCACTAGCCAAGGCGATGTTACCCTTGGCAACGACAAACTAAGCTCCCTGTCCGGTGATGATTTGCGACGCCAGCGCCACCGTTTTCAGATGGTGTTTCAGGACCCCTATGGCGCCCTTTCGCCGCGCATGCCGGTCTTCGATATTGTCAGTGAGGGGCTACGCTTTCATTACCCACACCTGACTGACAAAGAAGTCACCCAGCGGGTTAACCAAACCCTTCAAGAAGTGGGTTTGCCCGAGAGCTGTGCTGCGCGCTACCCCCATGAGTTTTCCGGTGGTCAACGCCAGCGCATTGCCGTGGCCCGAGCGATCATTCTGGAGCCAGAACTGCTGGTGCTTGATGAACCCACTTCTGCATTAGACCGCACGGTACAGAAGCAACTTGTTACTCTGCTGCGCGACCTTCAGGCCCGCAGGCAGTTATGTTATCTGTTCATTAGTCACGATCTTGCTGTTATTCGCGCCATGGCCCATCGCATTATAGTGCTCAAAGATGGCGAAGTGGTCGAACAAGGCCCCTGCCTGGACGTGCTTTCTGCGCCCAAACACGCCTATACCCAAGCGCTGATTGCCGCTGCTCACCTAGCCCCTTAAAGTTAAGCCCCTTAAAATTCAGCTTCTTAGTACTTATCACCTTAGTAGTTAGCAACGGCTAACCGCTATTGGCAGGAGGTCGTTCTAACTTGCGACCTCTCTTTCTGATTGGCACGAAAACCTGGGAATTACTGGAGTCGAACTTACAAGATAACGGTATAAATATTCAATTAAAATAAAGCCGCCCACCCTTTCAGGCGGCGGCTAAAGAATACTTACGAAGTATTCAGAACAGCGCAATTTCGTCGTCAGTCAACTCACGCCACTCGCCGGGCGCAAGGTTGGCATCCAAGGCTAAATCACCGATGGAGCTGCGGTGGAGAGAGTTCACATGATTCCCTAAGGCGGCAAACATACGCTTTACCTGGTGGTAGCGCCCTTCGGTAATCGTCAGCTCCGCCTGGGTGGGCGATAGCAGCCTTAGCGTGGCGGGCTGGGTCGGGGTTTCTTCGCCATCCAGCATCAGGCCATCCGCCACCTGGCCAATCGCCCACTCAGCCGCTGCACCCTCCATGGGCTCAGCAAGCTCTGCGATATAGACCTTGGCGCAGCGGTGGCGCGGCGAGGTCACACGGTGCGACCACTGGCCGTCATCGGTTAACAACAGCAGTCCTGTGGTATCCACATCCAAGCGCCCCACCGGCTGTAAGCGTTCGGCTTTGGGCAGATCAATCAGGTCGATTGCGCGCTGGTAAAGGCCACGGCGGGCATTACACTCAACGTCAACGGGTTTGTGCAGCATAATGTAGCGCACCCCTACCAGCGCCAGCCGCTCGCCATTAAGGACAACCACATCGTTATCGGTATCGATTTGAGTAGCCGACTGTTTGATCGGCTCACCATTGAGGGTGACTTCGCCGTTCTTAAGTGCTCGCTTGGCGAGGCTACGGGTTAACGGTGAGGTTTCACTTAAAAAGCGATCAAGGCGCATCATTAACCCACTCCTGGCAGCAGCTTAAAATGGTCGGCATCTTGCCAGGCAGGAAATTTTTCACGAAAAGCATCAAGGGTAGTTTTATCCAGCGTGCCCGTCTCTATAAACGGGGTATGGGCAGGTTTATCAATTAACGGTTCGCCTTTGAAGTCGACCAGTAAGGAGTCGCCGCTATAGGCAAGCCCTTTGGCATCCTCTCCAACGCGATTAACGCCAATCACATAGCTTAGGTTCTCTACCGCACGGGCCTGTAGCAGCGTACGCCAGGGGTGACGACGCGGTGCTGGCCAATTGGCGATACACAGCAGCGCATCATACTCGAAATGCTCACCTTCTGCTGGCTGCTGGCGCATCCACACTGGAAAACGCAGGTCATAGCAAACGCTCAACAGCAGCTTAAAGCCATTGAGTTCCACCACTTTGCGTTCACTACCCATGCCGTAGCGCTCATGCTCGCCAGCCATACGGAATAAGTGGCGCTTATCGTAGTAGGTTAAGTCGCCCTCCGGCGTTGCCCATATCAAGCGATTATAAAATTCGCCATTCTCTTCGATCGCCACGCTGCCGGTCATCACGCAGTTACGGGCCTGCGCCTGAGTCTGCAGCCAAGTCACACTTTGGCTTTCGGCCATCGGCTGAGCCATTTCACGGGAATTCATGGTAAAGCCGGTGGCAAACATTTCAGGCAAAACAATAAGGTCGGTATCACGGCTATCCAGCTCACCGAGTAACTCCTCAAGATGAGCGTGGTTGGCTTGTGGGTCTTCCCAGCGCAGATCGCACTGCACCAAGCTGGATCTAAGTTTAGTCATTAAACACCTCCGTTCCGCCAGTGTTATTGCAATGTTTATGCTAGATTAGCATCTTTAAATAATGAGGCTGCTATGCTTCCTACTCCAACACGCGATCCCGACGCAGTCAAAGGCGTTATGTTTGGGCTAACGGCCTATACGATGTGGGGCTGTTTTCCGCTCTTTTTTGCCTTATTTGACGGCGTTCCCGCCTTTGAAATATTGATTCACCGCATTATCTGGGCCTGCCTGTTTTTGGTGGGTCTGATTACCCTGTTACGCCGCTGGCCTCCCGTTGTTGCTGCTTTGGGCGAACCAAAAAAGCTTGGACGTGTACTGGCCTGTGCGCTATTGATCGCGTTCAACTGGGGTATCTATATCTATGCGGTGGAATCCAAGCAGGTCTTGCAGGCGAGTTTAGGCTATTTCCTGACGCCGTTGGTGAACGTCGCGCTCGGCATGCTGGTGTTGCGAGAAGTGATGGCAAAGCTGCAACTGGTGGCGCTGGGGCTAGCAAGCATTGCGATTGCCACCCAGTTTGTAATGCTTGGTGAACTGCCCTGGATCAGTTTGCTGCTGGCGTTGAGCTTCGGTAGTTACGGCCTGTTTCGTAAGCAGGTGCCGCTAGACGGCCTATCAGGGCTGTTTGTGGAAACCCTTTTGCTATTCCCCCTCGCCCTGATCGCCTTGACCTGGTTAAGCTGGAACGACACCTCACATTTTTTACAGAACACTTCAACGACCAGTTTACTGGTCGCCAGTGGGGCTTTAACCGCGCTGCCGCTAATGGCCTTTGCTGGCGCGGCCCGCCGGTTGCGTTTGGCGACCCTGGGCTTTTTGATGTACATCAACCCGAGTATTCAATTCCTGATCGCGTTAACCGTTTTCGGTGAGCCCCTTGGGCTTATCCAGTTGGCGACCTTTGTGCTTATCTGGATCGGGCTTGCGCTCTACTCCTGGTCAGCGTGGCAGTCACGCCCGCGCTACGCGGCGGCTAGTTAGAGTAAGTGGTGGTGAGTTGGCGTCTGCGGCGCCTTTCAGCATAGACGCCGATGCCGTGACCCGTTCCGGCTGATAACCCACCCGGAAGCCACCCCAATGCTTGCCCTGCACATACACTGGCACTGAAAGGTCGTGCATGATTTCTCCGGTATCCCGCTTGTAGGTCTGCAGCAACAGCGGCTTTTCATGGGCGCCACAGCGGCTACCAGTCGGGTCATCGAATATCCGCTTACTACGGCAATATTTGAGATCGTGAGCGTAGTCACCGGTTGGCTCACGGCTGACTGCCTGATTATGGGTCGGCACATAGCCTTTACGGTCGCAGGCAATGGCGTAACTCAGACCCAGCTGTTTCAGCATTGGTTCTTGCAAAGTGGGTAGGTGCTTATCGGTAAAGGTATCGAAACCGGTTTTATAAAGTGGCGGCTGGGTACCGGGGATTTGCTCGTAATGGGGCTGGAACAGTTTAGTTTCTGACAGTTCACCACTGGCAATCGCTTTTTCGAGCATCTTGCCCAACTTATCGGCAGTTGATCGCGCGGCATGAAACACCTGCTGGTGTCGCCCTTCTAGATGCTGTTGAGCCAGTTCCCCATCAACCCCTTCAGCGGCTTCCATCAACGCCCGGGCCTGCTCAGCCAAATCGTGCATATTGCGGTTGCCTTCATCCACGTCATCTTCCAGTTGGCTCAGGCTGTCCGCCACGGTTTGGCTGTGTTGACGAGTATTTTCCATGGCATCGGCGACGCGGGTAATTTCACTCTGTACCTGGTCAAATTCCTGCGTAATCGTCCCCAGACTATTGCCAACTACTTGTAATCCTTTCGAACGTTCGCTGATACGGGTCATTAAATGGCCCATGGTGGTGACCACCGATTGGCCGCTCTCGTGCATGTCTTTCACCAGCTCGTCGACACTTTGCGTCGCGGTGGAGGTTTTTAACGCCAAGTTGCGCACTTCTCCAGCGACTACTGCAAAGCCGCGCCCATGCTCCCCCGCCCGTGCCGCTTCGATGGATGCATTAAGCGAAAGAAGGTGGGTTTGCTCGGCGATATCCTCGATCATTGAGGTGACGTTACGCACACGTTCAATTTTTTCGTTCAGAGCGGTCAGCATGTCCAGTGCCTGATTAGAGCGCTCGGCGACATCACTCATATCCTGGATGATATCGTCCAGCTCCGCATGGTTATGGTGGCTGGCTTCACGGGCGCTCTCTGCCAGTGCCGCCACTTGGCTGGCGCTTGCACTGACCTGCATAATAGCCGCATTAATGGCTGTCATGCTGGTAGAAGCCTCTCGGGCCATGGTCTCTTGTTGGGTCAGGCGCTGGTCCATCAGGTCGGCATAGTGGGAGACTTCTGCCGAAGCAATTGCGGTACTGCTGGCGCGATTCATCAACCGGTAGGCCATGGCGCGCAGCGAACGGTAATCACGAAGAGATTTAAAGCCACGCTGGTGCTGCTCAAGGTGCCGTTGATCGGCGCGATATACACGCTCAAAAGTCGTTAGCAACATCGCGCCGCCCCCCAATGCGGCACATAACAGAGCAACATAAATCCAAACGCCGCCTTGAGCGGCAAGACCAACCGACAACGCCACCATCAGCACTGGAACCAGCAATAGCAGTACACTCATGAGCAGTACTCTTTTATTGATGTTGTTGAGTATCAAACAGCCTTATTAAGGAGGTTTAACTCTCCTTAGTGCGTAATCTTAACGGGTTATGCTAATGAAAGAAGTAGCACTTTGGGGGAAGACGGAAAGTTCAGAAGCGCCTGATCATCATTGAATTAGCGCCGTGCAAATGAATATAAGCACTGCAATGAATTGGAATATCCCTTACTCTCTTCATTCTGACACTCCTACACCTTATGGAATTCATGTTAAAGCGCTATTTTCCCATTCTGACGTGGCTCCCCCATTATCATAAACGTCTGCTGGGGGCCGACCTCTTAGCGGGGTTGATTGTCACCGTGATGGTTATTCCTCAGTCACTCGCCTATGCACTACTAGCTGGGCTGCCAGCAGTGGTTGGCTTGTACGCAAGCATCCTGCCGCAACTGGTTTATACCCTATTTGGTACCAGCAAAACCCTAGCGGTTGGGCCGGTCGCCATTATCGCGTTGATGACGGGTGCGGCCCTGTCATCTGTCGCAGCAACCGGCACAGAAACGTATTTACAGGCAGCGCTGATACTGTCACTGCTTTCTGGCGGCATGTTGGTAGTGATGGGCCTGCTAAAAATGGGCTTTTTCAGTAATTTCCTTAGCCATCCAGTGATTTCGGGATTTTTAACCGCATCGGGTATTTTGATCGCAGCCAGCCAACTCGGCAGTTTGCTGGGCATCGAAAGTAGTGGTTTTACCCTGGTGGAACGCCTGGTTACCTTGGTGCCCAATCTGGCGTCCTTCAACTTACCCACCCTGATGATCGGCGGCGGTACCCTGGTATTTTTGATTGCACTGCGCCGACATGGCAAAGCCACCCTACATAAAGCGGGCTTGCCTCTCCCTCTAGCGGACTTGATTGCAAAAGCTGGCCCCGTCTTTGCAGTGGTTATTACCACTCTGGTGACCTGGCACTGGCAGCTGGCGGAGAAGGGCGTCAATGTGGTTGGCCAGATACCTGGCGGCCTGCCAGCGCTGAGTTTTCCCTGGGGAGACTACTCGCTGTGGCGAGCACTGGTGATTCCTGCACTACTGATCAGCCTGGTAGGGTTTGTAGAGTCGGTCTCCATGGGACAGATGCTGGCGGCTAAGCGGCGCCAGCGTATCTCGCCCAATCAGGAGTTAGTGGGCCTGGGCGCTAGCAATCTGGCCGCCGGTTTTTCCAGCGGCATGCCGGTCACCGGCGGTTTATCACGCACCGTCATCAACTACGACGCAGGCGCCCAGACACCTGCCGCCGGTGCCTTTGCGGCATTAGGCATTGCACTGGTAACGCTGTCATTCACCGGCTGGCTCTTCTACCTGCCAATTGCGACCCTGGCCGCGACCATCACCGTGTCGATTTTGACGCTGGTGGATATCCCCATGCTGCGCCAAACCTTGCGCTACTCACGCAGCGACTTTGCTGCCATGGCAGTGACCATTCTACTCACGCTGATCGAAGGCGTTGAAGCCGGTATCCTCAGCGGTGTCACGCTATCCATTGCGTTGTTCTTGTACCGTACCAGCCGTCCTCATAGCGCGCTGGTGGGCCGGGTTCCCGGTACCGAGCACTTCAGAAACACCACCCGCCACGATGTGGAGACGGTCAATAATGTGGCCCTGCTGCGCATTGATGAGAGCCTCTATTTTGCCAATGCCCGCTACTTGGAAGACACCGTTTATAACCTAGTGGCGAGCCAACCTGAGCTAGAACACGTTGTGTTGATCTGCTCGGCCGTCAACCTCATAGATGCTTCAGCGCTGGAAAGCCTGGATGCCATCAATGCCCGTTTAAAAGACTCCGATGTAAAACTGCATCTATCCGAGGTCAAAGGTCCGGTGATGGATCAACTCAAGAAGAGTGACTTTCTGGATGCGCTTACCGGCCGAGTATTTTTAAGTACTTACGCCGCTTGGCGTGAATTCTCTTAATTACATAGCATTCGCGACTATTCTGAAAAACCAGGCAATTGCCTGGTTTTTTTATGCATGACTATTACCAACGCGAGTCGCCACTGACAACGGCATTGACAGCCACCCAGCGGCTTCTCTACTATCAGCTGACCACTTAGCAAAATACAATACCGCAGAGCAAAACAAAAAGTAACTAAACGTAACCACTAACGTCATTACAACCACAATAAAGGAGCATTCCAATGCGCCCATTCGCTCACCGCCTACTTGTTGCCGCCCTACCTCTATCGCTACTCGGCGCAGCAGTAAGCCATGCCAATGAAATTGAACTGCCCGGCACAATGGCCTGGACAGCCTATGGCACTAACTCAAGTGGCTATGCCCAAGCCGTCGCCATCGGTAATATGCTGCAGAACAAATACGACTCATCGGTACGAATCCTACCGGGCGACAACGATGTTTCCCGCATGACCCCGCTGAAACAGGGCCGTGTGGATCTTTGCGCCTGCGGCATTGCCAGTTACTACGGCGCCGAAGGGGTCATGATGTTTGCCGACCCTGACTGGGGCCCTCAGCCGCTACGCGTGATTACCACCTCCACCGCCTCTTTTGGCCTTTCCCTTGCGGTCGCGGGCGACTTAGACGTTGAAACGCCCGCTGACTTGGCGGGCAAACGCATCGCCTATATCCGCGGCGACGATGCGCTCAATAAAGGCACAGAGGCGTATCTCGCCTTTGGCGGTTTAACCTGGGATGACGTCGAGCGGGTTGATTATCCCGGCTACGGCCGCTCATTTGACGGCATTATCGCTGGCGATGTGGACGCCTCCTTTACCACCACAGTGACACCGCCAGCCCAGCAACTTGCCAGCAGCCCGCGCGGCATTAGCTGGCCAGTGCTGGATCCTAACGACGAAGCAGGCTGGGAGCGTATGGCGGCGGTTGCGCCCTACTTCCGTCCTCACGAGGTCACTTCTGGGGCAGGCGGCGTTAGCGCCGAAAACCCGGTGCCCAGCGCTAGTTATCCTTACCCCATTGTGGTCGCCAACCAAGACCTCGACGACAACGTCGCTTATGGCCTGATCAAAGCGATGCAGGAAAATTTTGATGACTACAAAGACAACGCCCCAGGTGCGCTTGGCTATGCATTGGAACAGCAAGACCTTCAGTGGGTAGTGCCTTTCCACGATGCGGTCGTGGAGTACTACAAAGAAATCGATGTATGGACTGATGAAATGCAGGCCCATCAGGACAAGCTCGTTGAGCGCCAGAACGTGCTGTTAACCGCCTGGGAAAGCTTTATGCAAGACGCACCCAGTGATGATGAAGCATTTACTGCCGACTGGATGGAAACCCGAGCCACCGCACTAAGCGATGCTGGCTTCGAACCGATCTTCGAGTAATACGCCACGGGGCGGCGCCCGCCGCCCCCTGCTGATTGACGGATGTCCCCCATGACCACAGATACCTCGCCTGCCAATAATCAGCAGGTTAAAGAAAAGATCAGCCAAATTCGTCAGCTTCCCCCTGCGCTGCGCTGGATTCCCGCCACGGTGACCGTCATTTTGATGGCTATGACCCTGGATTATCTTTTTAACATCGGCTTACTGACTTTTGTTACGGGCCTGGAGACGCAGTTCTATTACGCGGTTGTAGCGCTACTGCTCCCGCTGGTATTTCTGCTCTGGCCCATGCGCGGCAGCCAGCAAGAGCAGCCTATCCCCTGGTATGACTATCTGCTCAGCGCATTCACGCTGATCGTAGGCGGCTACTTCGTGTATAACGCGGTACCCATACTGGAGCGCGGCTGGGCGTTTTCCGCACCCGAGCTTGCTATCTATGCCAGTTACGCTTACTGGGCGCTCATTATTGAAGCGGCACGCCGGGCAGGCGGTTTGCCTATCGCTATTATTGCAGGCGTGTTCTCTCTCTACCCATTGGTAGCCGATATCGTCCCCGGCCCTATCCAGGCGTTTCCTTCCACCCTGGAACAAACCGCCATGTACCACACCATGAGCACCGAAAGCATCATGGGTGTGCCGCTGCAGGCGTTTGCAGGCTTAGTGATCGGCTTTTTGGTCTTTGGCGTGGTGCTGCAGAAAAGCGGCGGCGGCAAGTTTTTCATCAATCTAGCCTTTGCTCTGCTGGGCCATGTACGCGGTGGCCCGGCCAAGGTATCGATCTTCTCCAGCGGCCTGATGGGCTCCATGAGCGGCAGTGTGATCAGTAACGTGCTGACTACCGGCGTGCTGTCGATTCCGGCCATGCGCCGTATCGGTATGAGCCGCTCCTTTGCGGGCGGTGTTGAAGCCTGTGCCTCAACGGGCGGTGTATTGATGCCCCCCGTGATGGGGGCTACCGCTTTTGTCATGGCGATGTTCCTAGACATTCCTTACTCTGCGGTTGCCCTTGCCGCCGTCATTCCTTCAATTCTGTATTTCCTCGGCCTGTTTATCCAGATTGATGCCTACGCGGCCCGCAATGATATTAAGGGCTTACCCGCGATTGAGCTGCCTTCAATTAAGCAAACGCTCAAAGAGGGCTGGTACTTCATCTTCGTCTTCGGTCTGCTGGTGTGGATGCTGCTAGTCATGCAGCGCGAAGCGGTTGCCCCCTTCTATGCCACCGCCCTGCTGCTGGTGCTCAACCAGCTCTCCAAGCACAACCGCTGGGGCTGGAAGGATGTCACCGACACGCTATCGTCAGCGGCCAAGCTGTTTGCTGAGCTTATCGCCATTCTGGCGGGCGTGGGTATGCTGGTGGGCGCGCTCTCCATGACCGGCCTTTCCGGCACCATCGCCAACGACTTTATCAATATCGCTGGCGGCAGCGTGCCGCTACTGCTGATTATGGGCGCGGTCACCAGCTTTGTGTTGGGCATTGGCATGACGGTCACTGCGGCCTATATCTTCCTGGCGGTGGCGCTCGCCCCTGCGCTGATTCAAGGCGGCGGTCTAGACCCCATGGCGGTGCACATGTTCATCCTCTACTGGGGCATGCTGAGCTTTATCACCCCGCCCGTGGCGCTGGGTGCCTTTGCTGCCGCCACCGTGGCAGGTGCCCGCCCGATGGAAACCGGCCTGCAGGCCATGCGCCTGGGCAGCGTTATTTACTTTATTCCCTTCCTGTTCGTGCTTAACCCCGCGCTGATTATGCAGGGCGAACCGTTGATGATCATCGTCGTATTTATCCAGGCGGTCATCGGCATCATCCTGTTTGCATCAGCGATGCAAGGCTACCTGATGGGGGTTGGTCGACTGGGCTACGGCGCGCTGCAGGAGATCGTCATTCGTGCCCTCGTATTGATCGCAGGTCTGCTGCTAGCGCTACCTGGCGGCGGCCTGGTGCCATTAAGCCAGTGGGAATTAATCAGCCTCGCCGCGTTAGCACTGGTACCCGGCGTTTTAATGGCGCGTTTAAGCCAGCGCCACCATCGGCGTTCGCTTACTGCCAACGCTTAATCTAACTTCGAGGAATCTTATGAGCACAAAAACAACACTCTCCCTCGTATTCAGTAGCTTGGCTGCTGGGCTAATCATCACGAGCAACGCTAGCGCCATGCCCAGCACGCTTAACTGGACCGCTTACGGCACCGGCACCAGCGGCAATGCGCAAATCATGGCGATTAGCCAACTGCTACAAGAGGAGCATGGCACGCAGTCCAGAGTCATTCCTGGCGAAAACGACACCATGCGTATGACACCGCTGAAAACGGGCCGGGTTGATCTGTGCGCCTGCGGAATCGCGAGCTACTACGGCTCCGAAGGGGTGATGATGTTTGCTCGCCCCGACTGGGGCCCACAGCCTATTCGCGTGATTTCAACCTCGATGGCCAGTTTTGGGTTAGGCATGGCGGTCGCGGGAGACGTGGACATTGAGTCAATCCACGACCTTAAAGGCAAGCGATTGGCCTACCTGCGTGGAGACGACGCGCTGAATAAAGCTGCCGAAGCCTACCTAGCATTCGCCGGGTTAACGTGGGATGACGTTGAGCGAGTCGATTTCCCCGGCTACAACGCCGCCTTCGACGGCATTATCAGCGACCGCGCCGATGCCGCGATCACCACCACGGTAACGCCTGCGGCCCAACGCTTAGCCGCTAGCCCCCGCGGCTTGCAGTGGCCTGAACTGCCTACCGATGATGAGGCTGGCTGGGCGCGGATGCTGGAAGTAGCGCCGTACTTCCAACCCCACGACGTCACCTCAGGCGCTGGTATTGACGCCGAGCAGCCGCTTGCCAGCGCCAGCTACCCTTACCCGATTATGGTGAGCAACGCCGATTTAGCCCCGGAAACGGCCAACGGTTTGATTACCACGCTGGTGGAGTCGTTTGACGACTATAAGGATAACGCCCCAGGCGCTAGCGGCTATGCGCTCGAAAATCAGAACATGACCTGGGTGGTGCCTTTCCACGATGCCGTGGTGGCGTACTACCAGGAAAGCGGTGTGTGGACCGATGAAATGGAAGCGCATCAAAACGCCTTGGTGGAGCGGCAACAGCTGCTAATGGACACCTGGAAAACCTATCAAGCCGATGCGCCAGAAGAGGAAGCGGCGTTTATCGACGGCTGGATGGAAACCCGGCGGGCCGCCTTACAAGAAGCTGGGTTAAATCCCGTTTTCTAATTTTAATTAAATAAATACGGAAAGCCCTTATCTAAGGCCGCCTCTGTGCGGCCTTAGATTTAGGTAGCCAAATTCCGCATTGCAGAACTACGTTTTACATTATTGACTCTTTTAGCAACTTTCGCCATGATCCATATATTCCAAATAACAAGCTTAAATTTCACATAGCGAAACACGGGAGCCACTATGAGTGTTCACTACCAGCGGCATGGCGAGGTCGGCGTCATCAGCATCGCTAACCCGCCCGTCAACGCGTTGGGCCAAGCGGTGCGTAGCGGCTTACTCAGCGCCCTTGAAGAGGGGTTGGCCGACCAGCAGGCCAAAGCACTGGTGGTGATGGCCGAGGGGCGCACCTTTATCGCCGGGGCCGATATACGTGAATTTGGTAAGCCGCCTCAAGCGCCGCTGCTACCGGATGTGATTTCACAGCTAGAAGCCTGCTCCAAACCGCTTATCGCATCGCTACACGGCACCGCGCTAGGCGGCGGCTTGGAGGTCGCACTGGGCTGCCACTATCGCGTCGCCCTGACAGGCACTCGCGTCGGCTTACCGGAAGTGAAGCTTGGCTTACTACCAGGCGCAGGAGGCACCCAGCGTCTCCCACGTTTGGTAGGTGTGGAAAACGCCTTGGAAATCATCACCAGCGGGCGCTTCGTAGAGGCCACTGAAGCACTTGATATCGGCATTATTGATGACATCAGCGATGCCCAGACGTCGCTGGAGGCAGGGCTAGCAGCGGCACAAGCGGTTCTGTACGGCCAACAGCACACGCGCATCACTGGGCAATTACCTGCCCCAGAGGCCAACCCCCAGGCCATTGCCACCATGCGGAAACAGCTGGAAGCCATCGCACCGGCGCTGTTTTCACCGTTTCGCATTGTGGAAGCCGTTGACGCCTGCACGAAAGCGGCGTCGCTGGAAGAGGGATTGCGCCGCGAGCGGGAGCTGTTTCTGGCTTGCATGGACTCTCCGCAGCGTGCCGGGCTTATTCATCTATTTTTTGCCGCCAGAAATCCCCACGTGGTACCTGGAGTAGATAACGCTGAGCCATTTCGCCATATCGCCCTCATCGGCGAGCACCCGCTGTTTGAGACGCTTCATACCGCCGCCCAGCGCGCCAGCATAACGCTAACCGATACCCCAAACGATAGCACTGAGCTGTGCCTGCTCGCCCCTGGCGCAGACGCAAGCGCCTGCCCTTCTCAAGCAGTCACCGTAGCGCTGCAGCCACTCACCGACAGTGCCTCAGCCACACTCCTAAGCCTGGTACTTGCCGAGCGCGGCCCGTTCCATGAATTGGTGAATCACAGTGCCAGCGCGACCGACCAGCAGCGGGTTGCCTTAACGCTCAAAGCGCTGCGGGCTAATGTCGTGGCAACTCAGTCTCAAAGCGTACTGAGCACGCTTTATAACGCCGCAAAGCAAGCGCCCGACAACGACGCTCAGTCAGCCATGGAGCAGGCGAGCCTGACGCTAGCACAGCAAGGCGCCTGCTACCGCGAGGGCGATATTGATCTGTTGGCGGTGGAAGCGTTGGGCTACCCACGCCATTTAGGCGGGCCGCACCGCCAAGCCTCTCTGCCATCCCATTTATCGACTCACAAAAAGACGCCTTCCGAGGATGCACACTCATGAACCTGACGTTTAGCCCCGAAGAGCAGGCATTCCGCGAGGAAGTCCGCCGATTTTTAGCCGATGCACTGCCCAGCGACATCCGTGAGCGCGTGCGCCTAGGCCGCCATCTGCGGGCCGATGACCACATCCGCTGGCAGAATATTCTCAGCGATCAAGGGTGGCTTGCCGCCAACTGGCCTGTTGAGCACGGCGGTCCAGGCTGGGGCCCGGTGCAGCGGCATATCTTCGATGAAGAGTGCGCCGCCGCCCACGCCCCTACGGTGGTGCCCTTTGGCGTCAACATGGTCGCGCCAGTGATCATGAAATTTGGCAGCGCGGAGCAGCAACAGCACTACTTGCCGCGGATTCTTAATAACCAGGACTGGTGGTGCCAGGGCTACTCCGAACCGGGCGCTGGCTCGGATTTGGCGGGCTTATCCACCCGCGCCGTGCTCGATGGCGACCACTACATCGTCAATGGCCAGAAAACCTGGACGACCCTAGGCCAGCACGCCAACATGATGTTCTGTTTGGTGCGCACCGACCCACACGCGAAAAAGCAGGCGGGCATCAGCTTTTTACTGATTGATATGCAGACGCCCGGCATTACCATACGGCCGATTATCACCCTCGACGGCGCTCATGAAGTCAACGAAGTGTTTCTCGATGATGTGCGCGTGCCAGTAGAAAACCGCGTTGGTGAAGAGGGCCAAGGTTGGACCTGCGCCAAATTCTTGCTTACCCACGAGCGTACCGGTATTGCTGGGCTTGGCCACGCCAAACAGGCGCTGCGCCATTTGAAGTCCCTCGCCTCCCGTATGCAGCATCGCGGCAAACCACTTTTATCGCTACCCAGCTTTCGCCAGCGGGTGGTCAAAGCCGAGCTTGAACTGATGGCGCTTGAAGTCACCAACCTGCGCGTGATTGCCGCAGCGCGGGATGGCGGCGTGCCCGGTGCGGAGAGTTCACTACTGAAAGTACGCGGCTCTGAGCTGCGCCAAGAGATCAGTGAACTCACCCGCCGCGCGCTTGGGCCTGCTGCCCTGCCGTTCTTCTCCGAGTGTCTCCATGGTGATGCGTCGCTAGATGACGAATACGCCCAAGGCGCTGCCGCCAGCGCCCAGTATTTTAATCGTCGCAAGCTGTCGATTTATGGCGGTGCCAACGAAATTCAGAAAGGCATCGTCGCTAAAACCATTTTAGGTATGTAAGGGGGTCACCATGGATTTTGCACTCACCGACGAGCAGCGCATGCTCGAAGAGACACTCACCCGTTTGGTGGCAGACCAGGTATCGCCCGAGCAGCGCCGCGCTATGCTGGAAGCGCCAGCCCAAGGGGCCAGCCCGCTATGGCGCACGTTTGCCGAGCTGGGGCTGCTGCATATGCCGTTTAGCGAAGACGTAGGCGGGCTAGGCGGCGACGGCACCTATTTAATGATTATTATGCAAGCGTTGGGGCGCGGCTTGGTGCCGGAAGCGTACCTGTTTGGGTTAGTCATGCCCGGGCAGCTGCTTGCGCTATGCGCCAACCCCGCACAGCAAGAGCGCTGGCTGGCTCCGCTGTTAGAAGGTGAACACCAGCTCGCCTTGGCTTGGCAAGAACACACAGCCCGCTATGACGCTTTCGACATTTCTACCCACGCGATCCAGCAAAATAACCAGTGGCAGCTTAACGGCCGCAAAGATGTGGTGATGAATCTAGGCAGTGCCGCCGCCACGCTTGTGACCGCCCAACTGTCAAGCGGCAAGTTAGGACTGTTCATGGTCCCTGCGGACACTCAAGGCGTAACCTTACATACCTACCGCACGATGGATGACCAGCCCGCCGGTGACCTAACGTTGAACAGCGTGACTCTGCCGCTAGAGAACTGCCTAAGCGAAGACGCCAGTGACGCCCTGGCAGAGGTGCTGGCCCTGGGCCGCGGGGCGCTGTGCGCCGAAGCCATCGGCGCGATGGAAACCGCCTGCGACCAAACCCTCGCCTATTTAAAAGAGCGTAAGCAGTTTGGCCTGCCGCTGGCCACGTTCCAGTCACTGCAGCACCGCATGGTGGATATGCACCTTCACCTAGAACAGTCGCGCTCCATGGCGATTCTCGCCGCCGCCAGCCTCTCACTGCCTGCTGACGAGCGGGACTATAAAATCGCCGCGGCCAAGGCTTACTGCGGCGAGTCTGCGCGCTTTATTGCGGAACAGGCCATTCAGCTTCATGGCGGCATGGGTATGACCGAAGAGTGCTACGTCGCCCACTACGCCAAACATCTGGTGATGTTTGACCACTACCTGGGCGACAGCGACTATCACCTTGAAACGGTGAGCGAACAGCTCGACGCCGCCTAAGGAGAAGCTCATGCGCAGTGACGAAACGTCACTTGTACGCGTTGAGACTACCGAGGGCGGTATCGCCGAAGTGACCATTGCGCGCCCTGCGGTGCGCAATGCCCTCAACGAGCCCACGGCCCTGGCGCTCAATGACGCATTAGCCACCGTGGCGGCTGACCCGCAGGTACGCTGCGTGATCCTCAGCGGTGAAGGTAGCGCTTTTTGCGCCGGTGCTGATTTAGCGGAATTCGAAAAGGCCTCCACCCAGCCTGCAAGCCAACGGCTGGCAACGCTTTTTTTGCCTGCGCTGCACAGCATGATGACGATGGAAAAGCCCGTGATCGCCGCGGTGAGCGGCGCTGCTGCGGGGATTGGTGTGTCCTACGTGCTGGCCAGCGATATGGTGGTGATGGGCCGCTCGGCTTACCTGAAGCTGGCCTTTATCAATATTGGTTTGATTCCCGATGGCGGCGCTTGCTGGCATTTGGTGCGCAAGCTTGGTCATGCCCAAGCCTTTGAGATGGCAGCGCTGGCCACGCCCATGGATGCCGAGCGCTGCGTGGCGCTGGGCCTAGCCAACCGGGCGGTGGAAGATGATCAGGTGTTAGCGGAAGCACGAGCGCTGGCACAGGCCCTGGTGGCTCAATCACCTCAAGCGCTGGGAGCAACGAAACGGGCCATGCGACAGGCAGCGAACCTGTCCCTTGACGACACTCTAATGCTTGAAGGCGCCCTGCAGGATGAGTGTAAAGCCACCGAGGATTTTCACGCTCGCGTGGCTGCTTTTCGTCAGCGCCGTCGTAACTGATCTAGTGCTTGCTGATAATCCGTACGAAGCGTGGCTACTTCATCCGCCACGCTGTTCAGTGTGGTAATGCCCCCCACTCCCTGCCCGGCACCCCAAATATCCCGCCACGCTTTTGCCTTACTGCTGCCGCCTGATCCATAGCGCATGGCATTTTTGTCGCCCTCTGGCAGTGCCTCTGGGTCAAGCCCGGCCAGCTCGATGCTTTGGCGTAAGTAGTTACCGTGCACGCCAGTAAACAGGTTGGTATAAACGATATCCCCCGCAGCGGCTTCCAATACCATCTGCTTGTAAGCGGGCTGAGCATTGGCTTCCTGGGTGGCAATAAAGCGCGTGCCCATATACACCATGTCCACGCCCAGCGCCTGGGCGGCGGCGATCTGCTCGCCTTTGGTTATCGCCCCTGCCAGCACCAGCGGGCCATCGTAAAACTGCCTGACCTCCGCCACAAAAGCGAAGGGGTTAAGCCGCCCCGCATGGCCGCCTGCGCCATGACAGACCAAAATTAGCCCATCCACCCCGGCGTCGATGGCTTTTTTAGCGTGCCTCAGCGTGGTCACGTCGTGAAATACCATGCCGCCATAGGCGTGCACCTGTTCGACCACCCGGTTGGGCGCATGCAGGCTGGTAATGATCAGCGGCACCTTGAACTCAGCACATAGCGCCACATCATGCTCCAGTCGGTCATTGGTGGGGTGCACGATCTGATTCACCGCAAACGGCGCGGCGGGCTGCTGCGGGTGCCGGGCGCTGTAGTCGGCCAGCGTCTCGGTAATCTGCTGCAGCCACTCCCGAAGCACTTCCGCAGGCCTGGCGTTCAGCGCCGGAAACGCGCCAATAATCCCCGCCTTACACTGGGCAATCACCAGCTCAGGGCCAGAAACGATAAACATGGGAGAGCCGATAACCGGCAGCGTCATCGAGGCAGTCAGTTGGGTTAGCATAAGCAGCTCGCTGATTATTATTAAAATTTCTAAGCGAAAAAAGCCCCTTTCGGGGCTTTTGAGGGACGTTTACAGTTTGCTCTCAAGCTCCGGCAGGATCTCGAACAGATCCCCGACCAGGCCGTAGTCGGCCACCTGAAAGATCGGCGCTTCGTCGTCTTTGTTGATGGCGACGATCACCTTGGAGTCTTTCATCCCCGCCAAGTGCTGAATCGCACCTGAAATACCCACCGCAATGTAAAGCTCGGGGGCGACGATCTTGCCCGTCTGGCCGACCTGCATGTCGTTGGGTACGAAGCCAGCGTCCACCGCCGCACGGGAGGCACCGATGGCGGCACCCAGCTTGTCGGCGATGCCGTCGAGCAGTTTGAAGTTCTCGCCGTTGCCCATGCCGCGGCCGCCTGAGATGACGACCTTGGCGCCACCGAGTTCCGGGCGGTCGCTTTGCGCCAGCTCTTGCTTGACGAAGCTGGACTGGGCGTTGTCGGCGACGAAAGCCACCGCTTCCGTTGTGGCGCTACCGCCGGTACCGACCGCATCAAAACCGGTGGTACGGATGGTGATGACTTTTAGCGCGTCGTCACTTTTGACCGTGGCGATGGCGTTACCGGCATAGATCGGGCGCAGGAAGGTATCGGCGCTTTCGACGCCAATCACGTCTGACAGCTGGCTAACATCTTTCAGGGCCGCCAGGCGCGGCAGCACGTTTTTGCCGGTGGTGGAGGCGCTGGCCAGTACGTGGGTGTAGTCCCCTGCTAGCTCCACCAGCAGCGCACCCATGGGCTCGGCAAGCTGATGAGCGTAGGCAGCGTTATCTGCTACGCGTACTTTGCTCACGCCGTAGAGTTTTGCAGCGGCGTCTGCCGCCGCCTGGACGCCTTCACCGGCGACCAGCACATCAATATCGCCACCGATGGCCTGGGCCGCTGCGACGACGTGAGCGGTCGCGCCCGCTAACTGACCTTCATGAAGGTCGGCAAGTACCAGAATGCTCATGAGATCAGCTCCTTTTAAAGCACTTTGGCTTCGTTTTTCAGTTTGTCGATCAGCTCGTCCACCGAGGCAACTTTGATACCGCCTTTGCGCTCGGCAGGAGATTCCACTTTGAGCAGCGTGACTTTGGAGGCCACTTCCACGCCATAGTCGGCGGGGGTTTTGACATCCAGCGGCTTTTTCTTGGCCTTCATGATGTCCGGCAGCTTGGCGTAGCGCGGCTCGTTCAGGCGCAGGTCGGTGGTGACGATCGCCGGGAGTGTCAGCGCGACGGTTTGCAGGCCGCCGTCGATTTCACGGGTGACGTTGACCTTGTCTCCATCTACGGCCACTTCCGAAGCAAACGTGCCTTGCGGCAGGTTAGTCAGCGCGGCGAGCATCTGGCCGGTCTGGTTGTTGTCGGTGTCGATGGCCTGTTTGCCGAGGATGACGAGGCCGGGCTGCTCTTCATCCACCACTTTGGCCAGCAGTTTGGCCACCGCCAGCGATTCGGCGCGCTCGTCGGTTTCAATGTGGATGGCGCGGTCAGCCCCCAGCGCCAGCGCGGTGCGCAGCTGCTCTTGGGCGGCCTTGGGGCCTACGGTCACGGCCACGACTTCGGTGGCTACGCCCTTCTCTTTCAGGCGCACCGCCTCTTCCACGGCAATTTCGCAGAAGGGGTTCATGGCCATTTTGACGTTGGTAAGGTCCACATCAGAATGGTCCGCTTTGACGCGGATTTTGACGTTGTAGTCGATGACGCGTTTCACCGCGACGAGGATTTTCATAAGGCATGCTCCAGCGATTGAACCATCGGCTTTTTATTCCGCACAGCAAAATAATATTTCACTTTATAAAAATAACAATAAAAAAACGCCTGCCAAAGGTCAAGCGTTTCCTTGAACAGCCCAACTCAGAAAGGCGACCAACCAAACCATAACGCCAGCAGCGGTATCGCCGCGATCAGAAAGCGCCCGTTCCAGCGGTAACCGATGCGGGTGGCGGGTACGCCAGTAAAGCGCGATAGAATCAGCATGGAAGCGGTCATTGGTGATGACATCAGCGCCAGCGCCCAGCCTACCATTAACGATGCCCCAATCAGCGCAGGCGTTAACCCCTCGATGCCCAGCGTGGGGAGCAAGCCCACCAACAGCGTCACCGTAACAATCGGGTTGACACCTATTTGCGCTAGCCCCACCACCATCAGCATGGCCAACACTGCATTTAAAGTGCCCAGCGGGTCAAGCACTGCCAATAACGGTGCTAGCTGCTGGGTATCCACCAAGCCCACGCATACATGCCCCAAATAGCCTGCCGCCCCCAGCACCACGATTTCATTAGCGCTGGGGGATAGCAACCAAGGTAGCTGACGATGCACAGCCGTTATAGCGGCAGGCAATCCACCATAGCCTAGCCTACGACGCTGCCAAGCCAGCCATAAAAGCGCCCCGGTAGGCGCGCCCAGCAGCGCGGCAATCGGCAAACGTAACTCCAGCAGCCACGCAATAGAGAACACCAGCGCCACAATGCCGATTAGCAAAATGCTAAACTGCGCCAACGGGCGCAGCGAAGGGGTGACATAGGTTTTATTGGCGGGTGGGTGCGGGCCGGTGAAATAGTCCACCGCCCAGCCCGCCATAAAAATCAGCGCGGCGGCCCCCAGAATATAGGGTGCCAGCTGTGGCCAGGTGACCTGGGGAAGGCTTGAAAGCACCACGGCCACCCCAATACCCATGGGCGAAATCAGCGGTGCCAGCGAAAATCCGCGCAGCAGCGCCAGCATCATGCGCCGCTGGCGGGCCTCACGCACCCAGGCGCGCCCTTGGGCGGCACTGAGGGTATTGCTCTTCTCGATCATCGCGGCGAACAGATTCAGCACGCCAATGTTAAGAATGATGCCAAACAGCGCCGAGCCAAGCGATAAAATTGGGTAGCGGCGGCTAGGCGGCTGAAGCAGCATGCTCTGCCCGCAGCGGCGCACTAAACGGGAGCGATAGGCAGGTAAGCGCAGCATACTCAGCGCCACCACAAAGGTGGCAAAAAACGCAAAACGCCCACTCGCCTCAAACAGCAGCTGCCCAGGCGTGGGTGAGCGCCACAGCGTGAGCAACGTGAGTACGCCAGCGGCACACAGCAGCCCCTTGGCCATGCGGGTGAGTTGACCTTTCAGGGTCATCAAATAAAGCAGCAGCGCAACGATGCCTGCGGCTTGCCACACCACGCTGCCACCGACCAAATGAATCAGCGTGGCAAGCGTCACCAGTAGCAAACAGGAAACCCGCAGGCGGGCTGGGCTCACTCGCTAGGCTCCCTCAACTGCGGGTCGGGAACGCCTTGTGACGATTCACTGCCACTGCGGCGGCGAAATGAGCCTTCGCCCATAGCCACCAGCTTGCCCCATTCATCGACAATCTCACCGCTGGTCATATAGGTTTTCTGCCCACCGCCGCGCAGCGTACCCGTTGCCCGCAGCACGCCTTGCCGAGCAGGACCCACAAAGGTGGTGGTCAGTGACAGCGTCATCCCCCGGCGAATATTACCCGGTACCTCGCAGTGCAAGCCTGCCAAGCTAAGAGCGCTATCCAGCATTGAGGCCAGCACACCGCCGTGAACATTGCCGCTACGGTTAAGATGCTTTGGCTCAATGGTGAGTTCAACTACGGCAAGGTTTTGCTGCCACTCAACCACATGCATACCCAGTAGCTCGTGATAGCCCATGAGTGCCTGATGAGATGTATCGGGAGTATGTATTGGCGAATGACTCATGAGGCGCTCTCCTGCTGGGCTAAATCACGCAGACGCCCTTTAAGAATCTTGCCGCTGGCGGTGGAAGGTAGCGTATCCATTAATACAATTTGGGTCGGACGTTTGTACGGTGCCAACCGCTCGGCGATAAATGCCTTTAGCTCCGCCACATCAACTTCGACTCCCGGCTCGCACTGCACAAATGCCACGACTTCTTCGTTACCGGCGATTTGACGGCCCACAACGGCGGCCAGCGTGACTGCCGGGTGCTCGTTGATCACCGCTTCGACATCCGGGGGATAGATATTGAAGCCTGAGCGGATAATTAGCTCTTTGCTACGCCCCACAATATACAGCTGATCATGGTGATCGAGTTTGGCGATATCGCCGGTATTAAGCCAACCATCTTCGGTTAGAGTGGCACGGGTGGCTTCCGGCTGGCGAAAGTAGCCTTTCATAATGTTGGGGCCGCGCACCCATAGCTCACCCACTTCGTCTCCGGTCTGCTCGGCAGTTCCGCTATCGATAAGCGGTTCCAGGCGGTACTCAAGTAGTGGCAATACCCGGCCAACGGTGCTTGTTGCATGGCGATCATCGATACGGGTCTGGCTGATGGTGGGGCTAGCCTCGGTTAAGCCGTAGCCGTTGTGCAACGTCAGGCCAAAGGCAGCCTCTACCCGCACCTTAGTGTCGCTATCTAACGGCGAGCCACCCGCAGAGATGTAAATCAGTTCGGGCGCTTCTAGTGAGCGCTGCTCACGTTTTAAAAACTCTAACGCGCGGGCATACATCGCCGGCACACCTTGGATTACGGTAATGCGCTCCTGCTTTAGCGTCGCCAGCATATGTGCGGCATCAAAACGCGGCACGGTATACAGGCAAGCGCCGTTATAGAGCGATCCCATGCACACCGAAGAGAGGCCAAATACGTGGGACATCGGCAGCACGCCGTACACCCGCTGGCCTTTGCTTAAATGACGCATGCCACCAGAAATCGAGGCGATATAGAGAATGCCACGATGGGTCAGCATTACCCCTTTGGGCGTGCCAGTGGTGCCCGAGGTGTAGATCATCGCCGCCACCTGCTCAGCGCCGCTGGCGCATACCGGTTCGGGTTCGCTGTCATACAGCGGCGAAATGGCCAGCCCACCCAACTGAGGGTGCTGGTAGCGGTCGGCCGCGTGGCGCTCGGCGTGCTGGCAAGCCTCTTGGGATGCTTCACAGGTATAGAAGACTCGCCGGGGCAGGCAGTTGCCCTGAATTTGATCGACTTCCTGAGCCGAGAGGCGCGAATTAACGATGGCCACCCAGACATCCAGCTCGCTGGCAGCCAGCAGTAGCACAACCAGAGCGCGGCAGTTTTCACTCACCGTCATAATCCGGTCGCCAGGGCGAATGCCCAATGCGCTTAACCAGTCATAGGCGGCGTGTATTTCTTGACCAAGCTCCGCATAACTCCAGCGCAAATTGCCATCCACGATAGCCGGGTGCTCTCCAAGCAGCTTGGCATTTTCAAGCACGCGGGTACTAAGACGCTCGGGAAGCTCGGCCACCAGTTCACTGGCAAGGCGGCCAAAAATAGGCTCGTCCGGCGCTTGGTAGGAAACCGATAAAGCCATTAGGACGCCTCCCGCACCATGTTGCGAGCAATGACGATTTGTTGAATCTGGGTAGTCCCTTCGTAGATACGAAATAGCCGCACATCGCGGTAGAAACGCTCAACCGCGTATTCCGACATGTAGCCAGCACCACCGTGAACCTGCACCGCGCGGTCTGCCACTCGCCCCACCATTTCGGCACAGAACAGTTTGCAGCAGGAAGCCAGTGTCGAAACATTTTCGCCATCATCTTTACGCCGTGCAGCATCCATCACCATGGTTTTGCCTGCATAGGCTTCGGTTTTGCTATCCGCCAGCATGGCTTGGATCAGTTGGTGTTCGGCAAGCGCCGCGCCGAACTGCTTACGCTCCATGGTGTAGCGCAGCGACTCTTCCACTAAGCGCTCGGCCACGCCTACACAGACCGCCGAAATATGCAGCCGCCCACGGTCCAGCACTTTCATCGCTGTTTTAAAGCCTTGCCCCTCTTTTCCGCCAATAATATTTTCTGCGGGCACCCGGCAGTTGTCGAAAATAATATCGCAGGTATGGGCGCCCTTCTGGCCCATCTTGTTATCCGCTGGCCCACGGATTAACCCTGGCGTATTACCTTCGACGATAAAGGCTGAAATACCGCCTGCGCCCTTATTCTCTAGGTTGGTGCGCGCCATCACAGTAAACAGATCGGCTTCTGGGCCATTGGTGATATAGCGTTTGGTACCGTTCAAAATATAGTCATCGCCATCCCGCACCGCCGTCGTGCGCAGGCTAGCAGCGTCGGAGCCGGAATCTGGCTCGGTGAGGCAAAACGAGCTAAGAATCTCACCAGTGGCCAAACGCGGCACATACTTGGCTTTCTGCTCATCGGTGCCATCAATCAAAATACCCTGGGCGCCAATGCCGTTATTGGTGCCAAACACCGAGCGAAAGGCGGGGGATGTCTTGCCAATCTCCATCGCCACCAGCGCTTCTTCTTCCATGGTCAGACCCAGGCCGCCGTACTCTTCTGGAATCGACAGCCCAAACAGGCCCATCTCTTTCATTTCCGCAAGAATTTCCGGGGGCACCGCATCCTCTTCGGCTAGGCGTGCCTCATTGGGAATAAGGCGCTCACGGACAAAGCGGGCGATGGTATCGACAAGCTGGTTAATTAATTCGGGATCGCGAATCATGACGGCTCCTGGTGGCAATAGTTTTTATCATTAGCGTTTTATCATTAGCAGTAGCGCTGAGCGTGGACAGTGCGCATATTTTGCATAGCAAAACCATTGTCCACTATTCTTGTCAGGCACTTTTGCATAGCCTAGGATGGCAGTCAATAATTGAAACACTATTTTGCAATGCAGAATTACAATGCTAAATATGCACCCATTTACAGAGAGGACTTAGCGTATGGCTAGCGAATCAACACCTTCCCCTTTCACCACACTTGGCATCGTCGGCACCGGCGCCATGGGGCGTGGCATCGCGCAGTTAGCTGCCCAGGCAGGTCTAGACGTTATGCTTTTCGACGTTAAAGAGGGTGCCGTACAAGAAGCTAAAACCTTTATTAATGGCCTATGGCAGAGAAGTGCCGAAAAGCAGCGCATTACTGCGGATCAGGCGCAGCACTATAGTGAGCGGTTGATTGAAGCCAGCGAGCTTGCCGCGCTGGCCCCTTGCGATATCGTGGTGGAAGCCATTGTCGAGAAGCTGGAGGCCAAGCAGGGGCTGTTTAGCGATTTAGAAGACATCGTCAGCCAGCAGGCGGTATTAGCGACCAATACCTCTTCGCTCTCCGTTACGGCCATTGCCGCAGCCTGCCAGCACCCTGAGAGGGTCATCGGTTTTCACTTCTTTAATCCCGTGCCGCTAATGAAGATTACCGAGGTTATTCCTGGCCTGCGCACTGCAGATGAAGTTACCCAACGGGTCAATGCTCTGGGCGAAGCCATGGGACACTTTACCGCCCAGGCCACCGATACCCCTGGGTTTCTGGTTAACCATGCTGGGCGTGCCTTCGGTACCGAAGCGCTACGTGTTTTAGGCGAAAGCGTGGCAGACCCGGCTACCATTGACCGCATTATGGTCGATCAGGGCGGGTTCCGAATGGGACCCTTTACGCTGCTTGACCTTACCGGGCTGGATGTCTCCCACGCCGTAATGGAATCGGTGTATCACCAGTATTATGAGGAAGCGCGCTTTCGCCCTTCACCGTTAACCCGGCAACGCCTGGCCGCGGGCTTACTGGGGCGCAAAACCGGAGAAGGTTTTTACCGCTATGTAGAAGGCAAGCAGCAGATGCCGGATGAGCCGGTCATCAAGCCTGCCTCACCTTGCCCGGTATGGATTAGCCAGGAAGACCCCGAGAGCGCCAAAGCGCTCACCGCGCTAGTTAATGCGGCGGGCTGGCCGTTAGAAACCGGCACGCAGCCGTCTGAACAAGCGCTCTGTTTGCTTACCCCTTTCGGCGAAGATGCCACTAGCTGCGCACTACGCCAGGGGGTAGAAGCCAAGCAGTGTGTGGCGGTGGATATGCTCGCAGGGCTCAATAAACGCCGCAGCCTGATGGCCACGCCCATTACCCACTCCGCTTTCATTCAAGCAGCGCAAAGCCTTCTCAATCACGATGGTACGGCGGTGAGCACGCTTCAAGACAGTAACGGCTTCGTTCTCCAGCGCGTTATTGCCTGCATCGTGAATGTCGGTGCCGACATTGCCCAGCAAGGCGTCGCAGAACCCGCGACTATTGACCGGGCGGTTGAGCTCGGCTTGGGCTACCCTTTTGGTCCGCTGCGCATGGGCGACCATTTCGGCACCACGCGGATTATGACGATACTAGCCAACCTACTTGAGGCCACCGGCGACCCACGCTATCGGCCAAGCCCGTGGCTGCGTCGCCGTGCCGCACTGCAAATGCCGCTAACCGCTGCTTAACGTCCACCCCAATAACAAGGAGCACTACCATGCAAGACGCCTATATTTACGACGGTTTACGCACCCCTTTTGGTCGCCACGGCGGCAGCTTAGCGGCTATTCGCCCAGACGAGTTGTTGGGACTGACGCTTAAAGCACTAGTAGCCCGCAATCCTTTCGCACTCGAAAGCTATGAAGAAATGCTGGCAGGCTGCACCAACCAGGCGGGGGAAGACTCCCGCAATGTGGCCCGTCACGGCGCATTGTTGGCAGGCCTGCCCATCGAAGTAGCAGGACAAACCGTCAACCGACTTTGCGGCAGCGGCCTGGCAGCGATGATGGATGCTGCCCGGGCGGCACGATTGGGCGAAGGTGAACTGTTTTTAGCGGGCGGCGTTGAGTCCATGTCTCGGGCGCCTTATGTCTTGGGTAAAGCAGATTCCCCTTACGCTCGCAACCAGCCGATGTACGATACGGTGATTGGCTCTCGCTTCCCTAACCCCTGGATTGCTAAAGAGTACGGCAGCCACAGCATGCCGGAAACTGCTGACAACATTGCCCATGACTTGAATATTGGCCGCGATGCCAGCGATGCCTTTGCCGCCCGCTCCCAGGCTCGCTACGCCAAAGCACTTGCTGACGGTTTCTATGATGGCGAGATGTTGGGCGTTGAGGTGCCCCAAGGGCGTAAACAACCGCCAATACTGGTGGATAAAGACGAACACCCCCGCCCACAAAGCACCGAAGACAAGCTGGCCCAACTGGGCTCGCTATTCGAGGGTGGCGTTGTCACCGCCGGAAATGCCTCAGGTCTGAATGACGGCGCCGCGGCCATGATAGTCGGTACCAAGGGCGCCGGTGAACGTGTGGGCCTAGCACCGCGTGCGCGCATTGTCGCCAGCGCCGTTGCCGGTGTGGCTCCGCGGGTTATGGGATTGGGGCCAGTACCCGCTTCGCAAAAGGCGTTGGCGCGTGCCGGGCTTTCCCTAGAGCAGATGGATGTAATTGAAATTAACGAAGCGTTCGCCGTTCAGGTGCTTGGCTGCGTGCAGCAGCTGGGTCTCTCCGTCGACGATCCGCGCTTGAATGCCAACGGGGGTGCTATCGCCATCGGCCATCCCCTGGGGGCTTCAGGAGCACGCTTGGCACTTACGGCCCTCCGCCAGCTTGAAGCGACCGGTGGGCGCTATGCGTTGGTTACCATGTGCATCGGCGTCGGTCAGGGAATTGCTACGATTATCGAGCGTCTGGACAGTTAATTTAGTATCAAACTGCCGCTATTTCGTTGATGGGTATGAACGCTGCGTCTAAGTAGATATGCGATACTGAGCGCCATAAGCCACCTATTGTTGGGATATTGAATGCACCCCACCGACACTGATGCTGACGACCCCCAGCTCCCCGGTAAAGATCGTAACTTTGTGACCGCGCTAGCGCGCGGTTTAGAATTGCTGCGCGCCTTTGGCGCAGGAGAAGAGTATTTAGGCAATGCGGAGCTCTCCAACCGAACGAACATCCCTCGCCCGACGGTGTCACGGTTAACTTATACCCTGACGCAATTGGGCTATCTCCAGCACAATACCCACCTGGAGAAGTACCGGCTCGGCCCAGGTGTATTGGCGCTGGGGTATCGCTTTCTGGCCAATATGGGCATTCGCGAAATTGCCCGTCCGCATTTGCAGAAATTTGCCGATGCTACCGACTGCAACGTTAGCCTGGGCGGTGCTGACCGCAGCGATATGGTTTATTTGGAAACCTGCCACGGCTACGGCCCGCTAATCATTCGCCTAGATGCTGGCTCCCGCCTACCCATTGCCACTTCCGCGATTGGACGCGCCTGGCTATGCGGCTTGTCTGACGAACGGCGCCAGCAGGTGCTCCAAGAGTTGGCGAGCGAGTATGGCAATGATTGGCCGCGTTATGAAGCGGGCATACAACAGAGCTTAAAAGACTATGCTCAGTTCGGTTTTTGTCTTTCTGAGCAGGATTGGCAGCGTGATATTAGCGCGGTAGCGATGCCACTGATTTTGGAAGATGGCGCCGAGGTCATGGCAATTAACTGCGGCGGTTCCAGCCTGCGTTTGGATCATGATCGACTGGTTAATAACTTAGGCCCACGCCTCAAAGAAGTCGCTAATCAGATTAAGCAGGAACTAGCGCCAAGAAATCGCTCTATAAGGTAGGTTTGAGCCAGGGAGACTTTCACTAACGCTCGTTTGAATGCATCATAGACTTCTAAACAAGCGCATCGATTTCAAGAGCGCCAAGGAGTGGGGATGCCAAGCGAGTGGATAGCGCGCCATGATCAAACAGTAGCGCTCAAAGGCGAGTGGACGCTTGCCAACTACCGGCATATCAAAACGGCGCTTATTCACACAGAGCTCATTAACACAGAGCCCGGCAAGCCAACGGGTGCGACAGTTTCGCTAGACGCGATCACGCGCCTAGATACCGCTGGTGCCATACTCATCGTTGAGCTGATCGGCGTTGAGAAAGCGCAGGCAGTAGCCGACTGGGCAGCAGGGCTGCCGAGAGAGCAGCAGGCGCTGCTTATTCGTATTGCCGAAGCCATGGAAGCACCGCTTGACGTTGATCCCCCAACCTATTCACGTATTAGCCAAGCGCTTGCCAGCGTGGGCCAACAAATGGTGGGGCTTTGGTCTCAGCAGCGCCAGCTGCTGGCCTTTATTGGTCTTGTCATGGCCACCCTCTTCCATCTGGCGTTGCGGCCACGCCACTGGCGCTTAACGGCCACCGTTGCCCATATTCAGCAGAGCGGTCTTAACGCCGTACCCATCGTCGCACTACTCACCTTTATGGTGGGTGCCGTCGTGGCTTTCCTTGGCGCTACCGTTTTGCAGGATTTTGGCGCCACGATTTATACCATCGATCTTGTTGCGTTCTCTTTCTTGCGAGAGTTTGGCGTTCTGCTTGCTGCGATACTACTCGCGGGGCGAACCGCCAGCGCCTTTACTGCCCAAATCGGTGCCATGAGATCCAACGAAGAGATTGATGCCCTGCAGGCCCAAGGGCTAGATCCTATCGAGCTTTTGGTGCTTCCACGGGTAATGGCAATGTTGATTAGCTTACCCATGCTCGCCTTTGTGGGTATGCTCAGCGGGTTAGCGGGAGGCGCTATGGTCACCTCCCTATCACTGGATATTTCACTTACCCAGTTTATGGCCACGCTGCAAAAAGACGTATCGGTGACGCATTTTTTGGTAGGTCTTAGCAAAGCACCGGTGTTTGCCTTTGTGATCGCCGTTATTGGCTGCCTTGAAGGCTTTAAGGTCAGCGGCAGCGCGCAGTCGGTGGGGGAACATACGACGTCAAGCGTCGTTCAGTCGATTTTTATGGTGATTCTGATTGATGCCGTCGCCGCGCTATTCTTTATGGAGATGGGCTGGTGATCGATTCAGATAAACCGACAGAGCAAAACAACCAACCGGTCATTAAGGTTCGAGGCTTGGTCAATCGCTTTGGCACTCATGTGGTTCACGAAAACTTAGATTTAACCCTCGAACGCGGGGAAATCCTAGGCGTTGTAGGCGGTTCGGGTACCGGTAAATCAGTGCTATTACGTAGCATCGTCGGTTTGAAGCGCCCCAATGACGGCACGGTTGAAGTCCTTGGCACAACCCTTAACGAGCTTGACGATGCACAGCGCAGCCAAATAGAGCGGCGCTTTGGCGTGCTGTTTCAGCGCGGCGCGCTGTTTAGCTCGTTGAACCTGCAAGAGAATATTGCCCTGCCGCTAATTGAACATGCCAGGCTAACCCGTGAAGACGCCGAGCATCTTGCCAGGGTCAAGCTATCGTTGGTCGGGCTGCCGCCACAGGCAGCACTGCAGTTTCCTGAGTCGCTATCTGGTGGCATGGTCAAACGCGCAGCCCTCGCCCGCGCCTTAGCGCTTGACCCTGAGATTCTATTCCTTGATGAACCGACAGCTGGGCTTGATCCTATCGGCGCTGCGGCCTTCGATCAGTTGCTGGTCACCCTTCGCGATGCGCTGGGATTCAGCGTATTTCTGGTTACCCATGACTTGGATACGCTCTACGCCGCCTGCGACCGGGTAGCGGTACTCTCGCAAAAACGCGTATTAGTCGTAGATACCATTGATAAAGTGGCGGACACCGACGACGAGTGGGTTCAAGACTACTTTCACGGGCCGCGCGGTCGAGCCGCTCAGCGTGCTCATACCGCCTCTTCAACGAATGCTTACACTCAGGAGTGAGGGTCGATGGAAACCCGCGCGCATCACGTTTTGATAGGTCTGTTCACACTGGGAACCGCCGTCGCGGCGCTACTGTTTGCACTATGGATGAGCTACGCAGCCGGTGAACGTAGCTACCAGCCTTACCGTATTCTTTTTGAGCGCAGCGTCAGCGGCTTATCGGTCGGCAGCCGAGTGCAATATAACGGTATTGAGGTGGGGGACGTTACCGAGCTGAACCTCAATCCTGATGACCCACGGCAGGTGATTGCCCATATCCGCGTCTACGATGACGCGCCGATTAAAACAGACACCCGGGCAAAACTCGCCTTTGCCAGTATTACCGGCAGCATGTCCGTGCAACTCCACGGCGGTACCCCGGAAGCCCCACTGCTGATTGACCAATCGGATATCGCGGCCCCGTTTATAAGCGCAGACCCTTCACCCATCGCCACGCTGTTCGATGAAGGCGAAGATATGATCGAGAACATCAACTCAATTCTGAAAAACGTAAACGAGCTATTTGACGATAATAATCGTGAGGAGACGGGCAATATTTTAACCAACATTGCCCAGATCACCGAAATGATTGCCACTCAGCAAGACGTCCTAGACCAAAACATGGCGCTTTTCGGCGAGGCGACTCGTCAGGCGACAACCACGCTTAACAGCATCGATGCACTTAGCCATGAAGCGACGCAGTTGCTGCGTCAAGATGGCCGACTGGTAATGCAGAGCGCCGCCGATGCGAGCGATGATGTGGCCCGTGCGGCTCAGCGTATTGAGCAATTAGTAGAGACTAACGCTGGCGCCATCGAAGGCAGCCTGCAGGGTGCGCAGGATATTGCCCCAGCACTCTCTTCGCTTCGCTCCACGCTCGCTACGCTGGATCGTATTACTCGTCAGCTAGAGGAGAGCCCAGCGGACTTTCTCCTGGGCCGTGATCAGGTAGAGGAGTTTCGTCCATGACTTTGCGCCCCATCGTTATCGTTTTAGTTTGCGCTACGTTGCTATTTACTAGTGGTTGTTCAATATTGCCCGAAAGTGAACCAGCGACGTTGTATCGTCTGCCCAGTAGCGATGTGCAGCCCGTTACCCCGTCATCCGATGCTATAACAACCCGTCAACGCCTCGCGGTGGCTGCTCCCCAGGCGGGACATTTACTGAGTAGCAACCGCATTGTGGTCTACCCAGAGGGCAATATCGTTAATGTATATGAAGGTGCCCGCTGGCAGGAGGATGCCCCTGACTTACTTCAGTCGCGTTTGATCACGGGGCTACAGCAGAGCCGTCTATTTGCCAGCGTGGGTAGCGATAGCCTGCCTTCCGAGCGACTGCTGCTCAGCGAACTACGTCACTTTCAGAGCGACTACGCTACCCATCCGCCCACGGTGAAAGTTCAGCTTGATGTACAGCTCGTCTGCACTCAAAACCGCGCTTCAATCGCGACTCAAAGCTTCACCACCAGCGCGCAATCAATAAGCACCGATATACCTGATGTGGTTAATGCGTTTGGTATCGCTAGCGACGAGCTTGCTGAGGAACTGGTCAACTGGCTGGCCAATCAGGAGGAAGCTAATACCCTTGATTAAGCTAGCATTGGCTAAGCCAGCGTGATTAGGACGTTGTTGCCCTTCGGACATACTCCCGCGGGTCGCGGGGGTAGTAGCGTTCGGGTTGGCTTTCAAGATGAGTAAAGTAGCGCGTGTCTTTATAGGGCATCTTCATGTAGCCCGAGACGCCTAGGCCCTCTATCTGGTCTACCGAAGCTAGAATGCGCGCCAGCAGCGTTCGGAACTCGCCCTCTCGAGCCGGATCCAGCAGGCGGTAGTAGCTATGTATTTTGAGGTTTTGCGGCAACGCCTCAAAGATAATCATGCCGGTGTGGTGAATATCATTGAGCTTCTGCAGCACATGCATAATCGCCTCGGGCAGTACCAAAAGCTCTTCTGGGTCGGGGCCATCTTCAAAGTAGCTGTGCTGACGGGTGCGATCCTCGAGCTCCGGTACTGCGCTCAACTCGTAGCCTATCGCCATGCTGGGTTCGCTAACGAAGGCTTCATCCACGGAATTACGTTCTAAGTGCAGTGTTTGGCGCGCGTTAAACAAGCAGCTTTTAAACACCCCCTGACGATGAATGGCGCGCGCCAAGTGCACCATATTGTTCACCGCTTCAATAAAGGCGGGCTTCAGCGCCGGGTCATGAAGGTTTAGCGAAGAGTCGATATATACCCCTTCCCGCTCCCAGCGTACCGCCAGCCCGCCTACCACCGGATACTTGCCCAATCGACTGACCGATGCCAGGAAGGCTTTTTCGGTTTCCCCCATGCCCTGCATAAACTGCTTGTAGTAGCGATCAAGCTGCACATCGTTGACGTCATTGAGCGTTTCCTGAGCATTTGCCTCACGCAAAAAGGCCTTCCGCGAGCTATAGACGACCGTATCGATCTCCTGCCGAGCAGGACGCACCCATACCGGGACCAGTGGCAACTTCACCGATTCAGGTAAGTCAATCATCACCACCCTGGCCATGCGCGGCATGTTGTCCAAGAAGTAGTCCCCGGCTCTGCGACGCACTTGGGGGTCGGGGTCCAGCATGCCATCCAGGGTACGGGCAAACTCCATGGGAAGCCCCAGCGAGCTGGCTGGAATGGCGCGGTGCCCGAAACGGCAGGATTGAGCCGACGCCAGCGCATACAGGGTACCCGCCGCGCCTTGCTCGTCGAACCGCGGCGATGAGAGCGCGCCATTCAACTGTTCTTCACCGATAAAGTAGACATCGCCCAGGCGGGCATTGGTCTGCTGCAGATTATCCGACATCAGCTCCATGACATTGGCGCCCACAAACTGCAGTTGGGCGTCCAGCTGGGCAAAGACCGATGAGCCCCAGTCAATCAGGGCAATCACCTCTTGTTCAGGGTCAAAGACCAAATTGGAGGGCTTGATATCTCCGTGTACGACGGGACGCGCCTGGCGGCCAGACTCCCGGCGCAGCGCAATGAGGATATCCGCCAGCTGCGACGCGATACGCACGATTAAGCGTGGAGGGAGTCGCCCTTGCCGCAGCGACACCTGCTCGAGATTCCAGCCGGGGGCACGCTCCATCACAAGGATCGACTGCCCTCGGGAGCGCTGGTAGGCAATCAAGCCGGGGATTCGCGGGTGCGACACCTGGTCGAGCATGAACGCCTCCTCCTCAAGGCGCTCCTGCAGATGCGTCGGTAGGGTAATACGCGAGAACTTGAAGACATAATGAGCGTTAGCCCCCTGGTGGGGTGCACTACCGCCGAATACAAAGCCGTAAGCACCCTTACCGATCAACTCAATGCCTTGATAACCCAGCTGGGTGAGCTGCGCCTGGCACAGCGCCACCCAGTCCTTGAGCTTGCGGGCATCATGATGGCTCAGCAGATAAACCGACTGCTCTTCGGGTATATAGAACTGCTGAAGCGGTGCTTGGGACATGGCTTGACCTGGGTTGACTAACGTATACGGACTAGGCCAGATGCAGCAGCATAGAGTCCGGTTCCTCTAGAAAGCCTTTCCATGCATTGCAGAAGCGGGCAATGGTGCCACCATCGATGAAGCGATGATCGCCCGCCCAGGTAATGGTCATTATCGCCCGGCGCTGCACCTCGCCCTGCCCATCGAACCTTGGCAGCCACTGTGTTTTACCTATAGCAACGATCGCGGCTTCAGGTGCGTTGATGATAGGGGCAGCGTAAGTACCTCCTAGCGCGCCGATATTGGAGATACTGATGGTCCCCCCCTTGAGGTCAACCTGGTCTACCCGCCCTTCACGCGCAGCCGTGGTCAACCGGCCCACTTCCCGCGCAATCTCCAGCAAGGTCAACCGCTCGACATGTTTGACATTGGGCACCATCAGCCCTGCTTTGCTATCCACGGCCATACCGATATTGCACTGGGAGTAGTAGCGCAGCTCGTCACCAGCTGCATTAAGCTGGGCATTGAGGATGGGAGATTCAGCGACTGCCAGTGCCATGGCTTTCATGAAAAACGGCATCAACGTCAAGCGTTCGCCCTTGGCTTCCGTCAGCGGCTTCAAACGTTCACGCAGTGCCAGCAGCGCAGTCACGTCTATCTCTTCACCGTAATGAAAATGGGGGATCGTGCTGGCCGACTCCACCATTCGCTTGGCCATCACCGCCCGCACACCGCGCAGCGGCTCCACCCTGGGCGCTTCCTCTACACCACTAGGTGGAACAGCCTGCGACGATGCCATGGCTGTTCCAGCAGGCTGTTCAAGATGCGCCAATACGTCTTCCTTGAGTACCCGACCATCTTTACCACTACCTGCGATATCCGTCAGGTTGAGGTGATGTTCCCGCACCAACCTTCGGACCGCTGGGCTGGCGGGGACTTTACCGTGCGTTCCTATCATCGACACGTTTGACGACGCAATTGGCTCCATTGGGCGGTCGGCGCTGGGTGATGGCGTGGGTTGGGAAGTGTCCGAGTCATCCTCTACCATGCTGGCTTCACTGGGTGCTTCACCTTCGGCTTGGTAGGCGTATAAGGGGGCATGCACCTTGGCAATCTGCCCCTTGGCCACATAAAGCTTGGTCACGACACCGGCTTCTGGGGCGGTAATTTCCACCAGCGCCTTATCGGTCATGACTTCAACGATGGGCTGGTCTTCTTCAATTTGGTCACCTTCAGCGACGCGCCATTCGACCACTTCGCACTCGACAATGCCTTCGCCAATATCCGGCAGTAAAAAATCGCTCATTATTGTTCTCCCCATGCGTACTTAGGCTTTATATAGCCGCTAAAAGTTGACGCTTTCGCGAACCGCTTCAAAAATCTTCAGGTGGTCGGGCAGATACTCTTTTTCCAGTACCAGCGGAAAAGGCGTATCCAGCCCTGTGACCCGGGCAATGGGCGATTCAAGGTAGAGAAAACAACGCTCTTGAATGGTAGCGGCAATTTCACCGGCAAAACCGCCGGTTAAGGGTGCTTCATGGCTAACAACTAGGCGACCGGTCTTGAGCACCGATTCCGCCACCGTATCCGCATCCCAGGGCAGTAGTGAACGCAGGTCGATCACTTCACAGGCGATACCCTGCTCCTCGGCTAGTTCAACCGCCTTGCCGATGACTTCCATCTGCGCGCCCCAACCAACCACGGTAATATCGGTGCCCTCCTTGGTGATCTCGGCCTCACCAATTGGCAGTTGATAATCCTCTTCGGGCACTTCGCCTACCGATGCGCGGTAAAGCCGCTTGGGCTCCAGAAACAATACCGGGTCCGGATCCCGAATGGCGGCAAGCAGCAGTCCCTTGGCTTGATAGGGGTTACGCGGCACGACCACTTTCAAACCGGGGGTATGGGTGAAATAGGCTTCCGGGGATTGAGAGTGGTAGAGCCCGCCGGCGATGCCGCCGCCGTATGGGGTACGAATGGTCAGCCCACCCACATTAAACAGATCCCCCGAGCGATAGCGGAACTTGGCCGTTTCGTTAACGATCTGATCGAACGCAGGAAAGATATAGTCAGCAAACTGGATTTCCGCGACTGGTACCGAGCCTTGGGCCGCCAAACCATTGGCAAAGCCGATAATGCCCTGTTCGACCAGCGGTGTGTTGAAGCAGCGAGCCTTGCCGTACTTCTCCTGCAAATGGCTTGTCGCTCGGAAGACGCCGCCGAAAATCCCTACGTCTTCACCAAAGCAAATGACTTTTTCATCCTCTGCCATGGCGATATCCAGGGCGTTATTGATCGCCTGGAGCATATTCATAGTGGCCATGTTACGCCTCTCCCTGCGGATCAGTGTCTGTGCCAACGTCTAAGTCCAACGATTGCGCACCTCGTGGGTAAGCTTCTGGATACCGGCGGATATGGCGTTTCAACTGGTCAAACTGACGCTGTAGCGCAGGTGTGATGTCGGCATAGACATCGCTGATCAAGCTCTCAAGCGGGGGCGATGCGCGCTTCTCGGCACGTTTTAATGTCTCGAGCACTTCCCGGCGCAGGGCTTCTTGCTGGCTACTCTCCTCTTCCTCACTCCACCACTGCTTTTTCAACAGCCATTTTTTTAGCCGCAGCACGGGGTCTTTGGCGCGCCATATCTCTTCTTCATCCTTTGAACGATAGCCTGATGGGTCATCCGAGGAGGAATGGGCAGCCAGACGATAGCTCATGGCCTCGATCAAGACAGGCTGGTTGCGCTCAACGGCAATCTTGCGCGCCTGACGAGTGGCCTCATAGACCGCCAACACGTCATTGCCGTCCACGCGTATCACGTGCATATGGTAACCAAATGCTCGTGGGGCAATACCATCAGCGGCGAACTGCTCTACGGCAGGCGTGGAAATGGCATAGCCGTTGTTACGGCAGAAGAAAATCACTGGCACCTGATGTACCGAGGCCATATTGAGTGCGGCGTGGAAATCGCCTTCGGAAGCAGCACCTTCGCCAAAGAAGGTCAGCGTACAGTGGCCATCACCAGCAAGTTTTTGCCCATAGGCGTAGCCCGTGGCCTGTGGAATTTGCGTAGCCAGGGGGGAAGAGATGGTCATGTAGTGCAGCTTGCGGGATCCATAGTGGATCGGCATTTGACGGCCTTTGCCGTAGTCCAACTCGTTGCCAAACAGCTGGTTCATAAATTCATCGATTGAGAAGCCGCGATACATCAGAGCGCCCTGCTCGCGGTACTGGGCCATGATCATGTCGGCATCATCAAGCGCGGCAGTTGCGCCCACTACGGCGGCCTCTTCCCCCGTACACTGCATATAGAAACTAAGCCGCCCCTGACGCTGGGCTGCCATCATTCGTTCGTCGAGAATACGCGTGGCCAGCATTGCCTGGTAAATGCGCCGGGCATGATCACGCTCAAGCGCCGGTTCAATGGCGCCGTCATGTAGCTCGCCTTCCGGACAGAGCAGGCTAAAGGTGGGAATCGAAAATTCGTCGCCGGTCATGAAATCCGGCTGGTGCACGTACTCAGTCATCATTATTGTCCTTGTTTTACCCCTTTTGAGGGCAGTGTTGTTGGCATTGACCATTTTTGCCAGTGGATTTATCTGGCATGAGTCAAATACAACTACTGCGACAGTAACGCAGCACAAGAACTTTAGGGATACAACTTAAGCCGCAGAGAGACGAGAACGCAGTGGTTGTTGCAGCACTTCAAATAGGCTGTCGACCGTCAATGCCAATAGTGCAATGGTCAACGCCCCCTGAACGACATAGGCCATATTGCCGTTAACGATGCCGGAGATAATCGGGTCGCCAAGGTTACTGGCCCCAACAGTCGCCCCCAGAGCAGCCGTGGCGATATTAATGGTGACGGAGGTGCGAATGCCCGCCAGGATGACCGGGGCCGCCAGCGGCAGCTCGACATACCGCAATGTCTGAGTCGGCGTCATGCCCATGGCGTGTGCGGCGGTCTTTATGTCGATATCAACCTCCTGCAGTCCGGCAAGCGTATTACGCACGATGGGCAGCATGCCATACAGCATCAAGGCGACAATGATGGGCAAAGTACCAAATCCGAGCACAGGTACCGCCAGCGCCAGCACGGCCACCGGCGGAAAGGTTTGTCCCAGCGAGGCCAACTGGCCGACCAGCGGCAAAAAATCGCTGCCACGCTCGCGAGTCACCACAATGCCAGCTGAGACGCCTACAACAACGGTCACAAGCGCCGCTATGCCCACCACAAGGAGGTGGCGGCCCAGCAGTACATAGAAATCAGCACGGTCATAAATCACCTGCCTGGCATCAGGTTCTATCCAGCGAAACAGTGGCTCGGCAGCAGACATGGCCACAACGCTGAGCAGCAGCAGTGTTCCCCACACCAGTGGCCAAAGCCACAGCGGGGCTCTTTTACGTGGCTGCGCGATACTCAGCGAATTACTCACGCGCACTTCCTTTATCCAGTTGTGCTTCCTTGATGATCCTGCGCAGCGATAGCTCGCCAATGGGGACATCGTGCTGATCGACAACTGTAAGCCTATCGCTATGGTCGCGTAGCATCATGGAAAGCGCCTGACGTAGTGAGAAATCTGCAGGAATCCGTGATTGGGCGGGCAGAGTCGGCCCCATGGAGGTCATGTGGTCTTTAACGCGGGTTAAAGCAGCCTGTTTGAGCCCCCGTTCGAGCCCCCCTAGCAATGACTCGACAAACGAGTCGGCTGGCTGTTGCAACAGCGCCAGCGGAGAACCTTGCTGCACTATTCGCCCTTCGCGCATCACCACCAAATGATCTGCTAGCTTGAGGGCTTCATCCATGTCATGGGTCACGAAGACCACCGTTTTGTGCAGCCGCGCCTGTAGTTTGGCCAGCTCATCCTGAAGCTTTTCACGGGTAATCGGATCAAGGGCGCCGAAAGGTTCGTCCATCAGCAAAATATCGGGGTCGGCGGCCAATGCCCTTGCCACCCCGACTCGTTGCGCCTGCCCACCTGAAAGCTGGTGAGGATATTTATGCGCAAACTCCCCGACAGGCAAGCCTAGCAAGTCCATCAACTCTTCAACCCGCCCCTGGACATCGGCGGCTGACCACTTCAATAACCGTGGTACCAGACCAATATTGCGCGCCACGTTCCAGTGAGGGAACAAACCGGTGTGCTGAATGACATAACCAATCCGGCGGCGTAGCTTTACCGGGTCATACACCTCAATGGCCTGGCCATCCAGAATAATGTCACCCTCGCTATGCTCGATTAAACGATTGATCATGCGCAGCGTGGTTGATTTACCACAGCCGGAGGTACCTACCAACGCACAAAATTTGCCCTTAGGCACACGCAGCGAAATATCATCCACCGCGGTTTCTTCACCAAATCGCTTTGAGACATGGGAAAGCTCAATCATCGTGTTCCTCCGGGGCGCAGTGCTTCTGCCAGGGCGCCCAAGCCCGCATCCACGACCAGAGCCAGCATTAAAATGGGCAGTGCGCCGAGCAGAACCATGTCCATGGCTGCTTGACCCAGACCCTGAAAAATAAAGGTGCCGAGCCCACCCGCCCCGATCAAAGCGGCAACGGCGGTGAGACCAATGGCCTGAACCGTGGTAATACGCACCCCCTCAAGTAGCACCGGCAGCGCCAGCGGTAGCCGCACCTGCCAAAAACGCTGGCCAGCACGCATTCCCATCCCCTTAGCGGCTTCCAGGGTATCGGGGCTTACTTCTTCAAGAGCGATATAGGTGTTACGCACCATGGGGAGCAGGCTATAGGCAATCAGTGCGATCAAGGCAGGCGTCGTACCGATCCCGCTGACGCCAAGCCGGCCTAGCAATGGCACGTTGGCAGCAAGCCAAGCAAGCGGCGCCAGTAGCAGGCCAAACAAGGCAAGACTGGGAATGGTTTGTAGAAAATTGAGTACTGCGAAAGCGCCTTTCTGCAGCCGTGCATAGCGGCGCATCAGCATCGCTAGCACTAAGCCAACCACCACGCTAATACTGACGGCAGCCCCAACCAGCGTCACGTGCTGACCAATAGCTCTCAGAAACTGCCGATCACGCGCCTTAAACTCCTGCACCAAGGCAAGGTTATCCAGCCACAAAGTTGCACACAGCCACCACACCAACGCCACGCCACATAACAGCAGCGTGGGCCAGAGACGAGTGAGCTTTAAGCGTAAGCGTATTTCAATTAAGCACAGTAGTAATACAAACAGCACTACCCAATACGCTGCCCCCAAGCCCAAACGCGCCTGGGGCAGTTCAGGATCAATCAGTAAATAGCTGCTGGCAATTAACCCCACGGGCATGAGTGCCATCAAGGCCATTACTGCCGCTAACAGAGCGCGATAGTGCCAGTGACTCGGTTGCCACGCTAATATGCCAATGAAACTGAGCAGTAATGTGGCTAATAGCGCGCCGGGCCAGCCTAAGGCCTCAAGCGCGCCGTAGCTCGTTCCCTGAACAATCCGATTGGGAGCCATGCTAACCACGTCCAAACCCCAGAATGCGGCCAGCATGATAAGACTGAGGCTAACAAGCACAGTGTTAGGGTGCCGCCCATCCCAGCGAAGCCGAGGGGTGGGCAATGCATCCAATAACGACATTAATTAGTTATCCCAGGCATAAACACATTAATCAGCTAGCGCATCCAGATAGTCGCTGGCCACTTGGGTCGGTGACAGCCCGTTAACGGCAACATCTGCATTTAGCGTTTGGAGAGTGACCAGATCAAGGGTGGCAAAGACCTCGTTGAGCAGTGCTTCCATTTCGGGATACGTTTCCAGCACGCTTTCACGCACCACGGGGGCAGGCTGGTATACGGGCTGCACACCTTTAGTATCTTCCAGTACGACCAGACCCAGTGCACTTAAGCCACCGTCGGTGCCATAAGTCATGGCGGCGTTAACGCCACTGGTTTGCTGGGCGGCGGCACGCATGGTGGCAGCAGTATTGCCACCCGACAGCACTAGCAGTTGCTCATCGCTCAATTCAAAACCGTAGGCTTCCTGAAACGCAGGTAACGCCTGTGCGGATTCAACAAATTCAGCGCTGGCGGCGAATTTGAACTCCCCCCCTTCCGCCAGATAGGCCGCGAGGTCTTCTAAACTGACCAATTCATTTTCATTGGCTACGTCTTCGCGGACACTCATTGCCCAGGTGTTGTTAGCGCTAGCTGGCTGCAGCCAGACCAAGTCTTGTTCCGCGTCACGCTCTTTAACGGTTTCAAACGCTTGATCCGCATCGTTCCACACTGGACTGTCGGCCATATCAAAAAAGAAGGCACCATTGCCCGTGTACTCAGGGTACACATCAATTTCGCCAGCTTCTAATGCCGACCGCACAACACTAGTACCACCAAGCTGCAAGCGGTTTTCGGTAGCAATATCGTTGCGTTCCAAGGTCTGAATGATCAGCTCACCCAACACCGACCCTTCCGTGTCGATCTTGGAGGACACCACTACCGGCTCATTGGCGCTGGCCTGGGAAAGGGAAATAACGGATACGGCGCAAGCAACGATTAGGGGCTTAGCAATGATAGGATTAGCTGACAAGCGCATCTTGGAATTCCTTTTGAAGTGGGCTTTTTTTACTGAGGCTCTTATGAAGTATAAGAGCCATCAGCGTTTAAGTCAGAGCCTAAGATAAAGCCATCGGCGTTTAAGGTGCTTCTAACACCCAAGAAGTACCTTCGCGTGAGTCTTTAAGAATAATCCCTAGGGCCGAGAGCTCATCGCGAATCGCATCCGCCTGAGCGAAGTCCTTATTCGCTTTCGCCTCAATACGTTGAGCAATTTTCGCTTCAATCTCGCTTTCGCTAAGCGGCATACCCTGTTGCTGCGTGCCTTTCAGGAAAATTTGCGGCGCCTGCTGAAGCAGCCCCAAAATAGCCCCTAGCTGCTTGAGCTCGCCCCCAAGCCTAGCGGCCTCGTCGGGCTGCTCCTGCTTGGCGCGATTGACTTCACGCGCCAGCTCAAACATGACTGCCAACGCTTCAGGCGTGTTGAAGTCATCGTCCATGACCTGAGTAAAACGCTCTCGGTAAGGGGATGCTTCACTGCTGGCAATAGCGTCAGTGTCGACGCCTTCTAGCGCTGTGTATAAACGTGTCAGCGATTTGCGTGCTTCGGTCAGTGAGTCCACCGAATAGTTGATCGGGCTACGGTAGTGACTGGCCACCAGCAGAAAGCGCACCACTTCAGGGTCGTGTTCGGCCAGTACATCGCGAATGGTGAAGAAGTTGCCCAGAGATTTGGACATCTTCTCCTTGTTCACCCGCACTGCCCCAGCGTGCATCCAGGTGTTGACGTAGGTCTTGCCGGTGGCCGCTTCGCTTTGCGCAATCTCATTTTCATGATGCGGAAAGGTTAGATCCGGCCCGCCACCGTGAATATCGAAGGTGTCACCCAAGCAGCAGGTCGACATCGCCGAGCACTCGATGTGCCAGCCGGGACGCCCATTACCCCACGGCGACGACCAGTGGGCCTCACCCGGTTTTGCAGCCTTCCAAAGTACAAAGTCGAGTGGATCTTCTTTATGAACATCAACATCCACCCGAGCACCAGAGCGCATATCGTCTAGCTGGCGATTATTGAGCTTGCCGTAATTGGCAAACTTGCGTACACGGTAGTAAACATCGCCGTTATCGGCCGCATAGGCAAAGCCTTTTGCAATCAGCGTTTCAATCATTGCCACGATATCGTCGATATGACCGGTGGCGCGGGGCTCATGAGTCGGTGGCAAAACAAACAGACGCGCTTCATCTTCGTGCATGGCGGCAATCATGCGCTCGGTTAGCGCGGTGATGCTTTCACCATTTTCGTCGGCGCGCTTGAGTATCTTGTCATCAATATCGGTAATGTTGCGCACATAGTTAACATCGTAGCCACGCTCACGCAGGTAGCGGGTGATGACGTCAAAGGCGACCATGACGCGGGCATGACCAAGATGGCAATAGTCATACACCGTCATGCCGCAGACATACATACTGACTTTTCCCGCTTCAAGCGGGGTGAAAAGTTCTTTGCGACGCGTCAGCGTATTGTAAATATGCATATGGCTATCCATGTTTTTCCTGGCCTTTAGCCCTTCTGCTTGATTTTTGCCCAGCTATCTTTTAATCCCACGGTGCGGTTAAACACTAAATGCTCTGGTGTGGAATCATGACGATCTGCACAGAAGTAACCAACGCGCTCGAACTGGAAGCGTGACTCGGGCGTGGCCTCCGCAAGGCTTGGCTCGCCAATTGCCTGACAAACGACCAGCGATTCCGGATTTAAGTGCTCTAGGAAGTCGACATCTTTGTCACGATCTGGCTGCTCAACGGTGAACAGGTTGTCATACAGGCGCACTTCCACCGGCACGCCGTGGGCAGCGCTTACCCAATGAATAACCCCTTTCACCTTGCGACCTTCAGGATTTTTGCCCAGCGTATCGAAATCCACTGAACAATGCAGCTCTCTGATGTCACCGGCCGCGTCCTTAATTACCTCGTCACAGCGAATCACATAGCTATTGCGTAGACGTACTTCTTTACCTGGCGCGAGGCGGAAGAACTTCTTAGGAGCATCTTCCATAAAGTCGTCTTGATCGATGTAAAGCTCCCGAGTAAAGGGCACCTTGCGCATCGTCATATCTTCACGTGCAGGATGCCCCGGCACTTCATACATCTCTTCGTGATCTTCCGGCACATTGGTGAGCACGACTTTCAGCGGCTTTAACACACACATGGCGCGCGGCGCATTGTCTTCAAGATCCGAGCGAATCGCGTGGGTCAACATGGCGATATCGACCAAGCCACCGTCGGCACGGGTGACGCCGATCATCTCGCAGAATTTGCGGATAGAGGCTGGTGTGTAGCCGCGGCGACGCATACCGGAGATCGTCGGCATCCGCGGATCATCCCATCCATCGACAATCTTTTCGTCTACCAACAGCTTCAACTTGCGCTTGGAGGTTAACGTGTAATCAAGATTGAGACGGGAAAATTCAATTTGGCGCGGCTTGGCGGGCACAGGAAGGTTGTTTAAAAACCACTCATACAGTGGGCGGTGATCTTCAAATTCCAGGGTACAGATCGAGTGCGTAACCCCTTCAATGGCATCCGACTGACCATGGGTGAAATCGTACGAGGGGTAGATTTTCCACTTATCGCCCGTTTGGTGATGGCTGGCATGTCGGATGCGGTAAAGGATGGGGTCGCGTAGGTTGATATTAGGTGACGCCATATCGATTTTAGCGCGCACGACCTTTTCACTTTCACCAAACTCGCCTTCGCGCATTCGCGCAAGCAGATCAAGGTTCTCTTCGGCGCTGCGCTCACGGTAAGGGCTAGGGGTACCCGGCGCCGTTAGTGTGCCGCGGTACTCGCGAATTTCATCCGGCGAAAGGTCGTCCACGTAGGCTTTTCCTTCTCGCATCAAGTGCTGCGCCCAAGCATAGAGTTGGTCGAAGTAGTCGGAAGCAAAACGCACAGGACCTGCCCATTCAAAGCCTAGCCAAGTGACATCCTCTTTGATGGCATCGATGTATGCCTGTTCTTCTTTCGCCGGATTGGTATCATCAAAACGTAGATGACATTCGCCACCCATTTGCTCCGCCAGCCCGAAATTGAGACAGATCGACTTTGCATGGCCGATGTGCAAAAAGCCGTTGGGCTCGGGGGGGAAGCGTGTCACGATTTTAGTGACCTGGCCGCCCTCGATTTCGTCGCGTACTTGGTTGCGAATGAAGTTCGGCGCTGGGGTGGTCTCGTTGGTCATGGTGGTGTTGATAACCTCGTGGTGGATGGCGTACTGAGCCGTGAGAACATAGGATACTCCTATGGCACTTCGCGGTGCAGGGCAAAACCGTTATTATAACGTGACGCCGATGCACAGCGCCAAGGCGAACGCCTTTATTGAACAGGAATTTATCAATGATCGTATTACAGACGAACCACGGTGACATCACCATCGAGCTTAACCATGAAAAAGCGCCGATTAGCGCGGCGAATTTTGAGCAGTACGTTCGCGACGGATTTTATGACGGCACCCTATTTCATCGGGTGATTGACGGATTCATGGTCCAAGGCGGCGGTTTTGATAAAGACTTTGAGCAGAAGCCAACCCGTGACCCGATCGATAACGAAGCTGACAACGGCTTAAAAAACACTATCGGTACGCTAGCCATGGCTCGCACCCAAGACCCGCATTCTGCCACTGCGCAGTTTTTCATTAATGTGGGCGACAATAGCTTTCTGGATCACAGCGGTAAAAGTCTTCAAGGCTGGGGCTATGCGGTGTTTGGCGAAGTCGTTGGCGGTATGGAGGTGGTCAACGAGATTAAAAACGTGGCCACTACACGCCGTGGCATGCATGCCGATGTACCCGCTGAAGACGTGATCATCGAACGCGCTTATGTGAAGGAAGCGGAATGACACTGGGAGCTTTATGCGCACATTGCTTGTTGCCGACCTGCATCTAAGTAGCGACACCCCTGAGATTAATCAGGGGTTTTACCGCTACCTAGAACATACTGCCCCAGGAGCCGATGCTCTTTATATTCTGGGCGACCTTTTTGATGCCTGGATGGGTGATGACCTTCTGGATGCCACGGACCATCCGCTCAGCATTGTGGCTCAAGAGGTTATCAAGCGGTTGCACAAGCTTAGCAGTGACGGTACCACTGTTTATTTGATGCATGGCAACCGTGACTTTTTACTCGGCGAGCGCTTTGTTAACGCTTGCCAGGCGATGCTGCTATCTGACATTGAGGAAGTCGAGATTCAGGGGGTGCCCGTGGTACTTCTTCATGGCGATAGTTTATGCACCCAAGATGAAGCCTACATGGCTTTCCGTCAGCAGTCGCGCAACCCAGAGTGGCAAACTCAGATATTGGCTCTACCGCTGGAACAACGTCTAGAGCTGGCCAAAAGCCTACGTATGCAGTCGGGCGAGGCTAACGCCAATAAAGCTGAGGCAATCATGGATGTGACACAGCAGGAAGTCATTTTGTTGATGGAGCGGTTTGGTGTTGCCACTATGATTCATGGTCACACTCACCGCCCCCACGTACATGACCTGACGGTTGAAGAAGTACCCGCCAAACGTTATGTGTTAGGTGATTGGGATAGCCAACGTGGCTGGGATATCGTGGTTGAGCGCTCAGATCACACCGCGCCAAGCTTGCGTCAGTTCTCTTTCACCGAATTACCTGACACCTAACCGCAGTTTACGGGTATAAAAAAAGCCGATCTCGCGATCGGCTTTTTTGGGCTTGCTTAAAAGATTCTACCGCTCTATGTCTGCGTCACTGCGCAAATCATCAATCAATCCCTGCAGGATCGATTGAGCACGCAGTTGTTCTGCCATTTGTGAGACAAACGTTTCCATCTGCTCATCAATTTCACCGTCAGTAACGCTATCCAACGCTACAATGGCAACGCCTTGAGGCAGTTCAACGGCATGATAAACGCTCTCACCCTCATCAGGCCGTGGCATGCGGAAAGCTTCTTGAACAATGGTTTGAGGTACGGTGGTATCGGCTTGGCGACTAACGTTGTTAGCTTCGAGCCAATTGATATCCAACTCCTCACCTGCCTGCAGTTCTGAAAGCAGTGATTGCGCCTCTTCACGCAATGCTTGCTGCTGCTGCTCAGCGGCGACGGATATTTCGACCTCCTCGCGGACCTCATCCAGAGGCAGTAACGTTGCATCGCGCTGTTCAGCAACACGCAGCACCATCCGACGATCTTGGTCTAACTCGATAACTTCACTGTTATAACCCTCTTCCAGCACGTCGTTGCTGAACGCCGCTGACATCACACCAGGCTCGGATAAAACGCCTTCAACTTCATCATCACGGGCAAGCCAATCGCTCTCATTAAGGGTAAGACCAATGCTTTCAGCAACGCTTTGCAAATCATCAGCTGCGAAGCTTTCATCAATTAGCTGCTGAACTCGCTGATTAAATTCATCATCAACATCGCTCAGCGCCACTTCCCGCGCCAACTCATCGCGCTGCTCTTCAAATGTTGGGCCTTGAATATCCGCCACCTGAATAATGTGAAAAGCATTATCCAGTTCAACCGGCTGGGATACATCACCCTCTTCTAAAGAGAATGCTGCTTCATCAAAGCTATCCCCAAAGAAGCCACGGCTGATTACCCCAAGATCCCCACCCTCTTCGGCACTGGCCGTATCATCAGAGTAGCGCAGAGCGGTATCGGCAAACGATTCACCGCTATCCAATGCTTGCCTAGCTGTTTCGGCCATTTCCTGAGCTTCGTCACGAGTACGTTCGTCACCAAAGGTGATCATGATATGCGAGACTTGGCGATCAGCGTCACGATTCTGTTCGCGCCATGCATCGCGTAGCGCCTCTTCATCAACATCGCGGCCTTCTGCCATTGCCTGACGATCAACTACCACATACTCAAGACGTACCTGTTCTGGGCGCTCATAGCGCTCTTGGTGGGCATCATAATAGGCTTGCAGGTCGTCTTCACTGATAGTGACATCAGCCTCGACGTCGTCACCATCTAGCACCACATAGCGTAAGCTCCGCTCCTGACGCTGCAACTCTGCTAGGCGCTCTTGCTCATTGGGTAAGCTAAAATCGCTGAAGGCTAGGCCCTGCTGTAAATGCTGTCGCTGGATATCGACGCGCAATTCTTCACGAAAAGATAATGGCGTATAGCCCGCGCCCGCTAAGCGGTTACGAAAAACTTCAGCAGAAAAACGACCATCCTGATCATGGAACTCAGGCAGACTGACTATCAGTTGATCAAGTTGCTCTTCTGAAACAGCAAAACCACCCTCTTCTGCGTACTGGGATAACAGCTCCTGGGTGATGAGCTGGTCAAGCATGTCGCTGCGTAGGGCTCGCTCTTGTTCAGGCGGCACCTGCCCTGAGCGTAAAGCGCGCTGCACCCCGAGCTCAACCTGCTGACGCATAATTGGCTGCCCGTTGACACTTGCAACTTCGTCTGGATCGCTGCCAAAAAGCCCGAACAGTGATTCAATCCCGAAAAGCGCCATGGCCGCGACCATAACACCGATAATAATTTTGGCACCCCAGCTCCTGGAGCCATCTCGAATACTTTGCAGCATACTAGCCTCAGATAGTCACAGCCAAATACATCGACCCGCTAAATCCTAACAAATAGAGGGCCAGAAAATAACATGGGCGCATCGCCTATGCGATGCGCCCATTAGGTTACAGCAAACGCGGTCAAATTAGTTGACGGCGTCTTTCAGCGCTTTACCTGCTTTGAAGCTGGGTACTTTGGCGGCACTGATCTGGATTGGCTGTCCCGTTTGCGGGTTGCGGCCAGTGCGTGCAGCACGTTCTTTGATTGCGAAGGTACCAAAGCCTACTAGTGATACGCTTTCGCCCTTCTTAAGGCTATCGGTGACAGACTCCACCATGGCATCCAATGCGCGGGTTGCCGCTGCTTTCGGAATATCTGCAGACGCGGCAATGGCTTCAATCAGCTCGGACTTATTCACTCTTCACCCCTTGACTGTTTCAAAAAATGGCTCTGAACGGCACGGTCACCGATAGGTACAACGATCAAAGCATAGCTGCGTTTTATAGCAACGCCTTGAAACACCTGTCAAGCAACCATGCTGTAAGATACCCGCCACACAAAGCAGCGGACACAAAATATTAAGTAAAATTAAAGACCAAAGAGGGCTTTAACAGCTTAATGAGTACTAGCAACTACGGTATTACTATACGATGCGTCGGTGCTTTTCAACGGTGCACCCTCTTCTACCTTATCAGCTAGCGCTACGGCTAAGACATCATCTATCCAACGTACCGGACGAATATCAAGTGCACCTTTGATATTGTCAGGTACCTCCTTGAGATCACGACGGTTTTCTTCAGGAATTAACACTGTCTTTATACCACCGCGGCGTGCTGCCAGCAATTTCTCCTTCAGACCGCCGATGGGCAACACTTCACCGCGCAGATTGACCTCACCGGTCATTGCCACATCACAACGTACCGCCCGCTGGGTGTAAGCAGAAACGATAGCGGTCACCATGGCAATACCCGCACTGGGGCCATCCTTCGGTGTGGCGCCTTCGGGTACGTGGATATGCAGATCCTCTTTTTCGAACCGCTCAGGATCAATACCATACGCTTGTGCTCTAGCTCTAACCACGGTGTGTGCAGCGCTTACCGACTCTTTCATGACATCGCCGAGCGAGCCAGTTTTGTTAATTCGCCCCTTACCCGGCGTAACCACTGACTCAATATTAAGCAATTCGCCACCGACCGATGTCCAGGCAAGCCCAGTGACTCGGCCAATTTGATCTTCTTGCTCAGCCAGACCGTAACTATAGCGACGCACCCCTGCATAGTGCTCTATCTGTTCAGCCGTTAAGCTCTGACCATCTTGATCAGATGTAGGGTCACGCTCATTTTCAAGGCGTTCACGTAGCACTTTACGCGACACTTTGGCGATCTGACGTTCAAGCTCACGCACACCTGCTTCACGAGTGTAATAGCGAATAAGCTCTAAAAGTGCGCTATCTTCCAGCGTTAACTCATCGCTCTTCAAACCGTTTGCTGCTAACTGCTTGGGCAACAAGTACCGCTTAGCGATGGCCAGTTTTTCATCTTCCGTGTAACCCGGCAGACGAATAATCTCCATACGGTCTAGAAGCGCGCTAGGAATATTCATCGAATTAGCCGTACAGATGAATAGTGTTTCTGAAAGATCGTAATCGAGCTCCAGATAGTGATCGCTAAAGCTGTTATTTTGCTCAGGATCAAGCACTTCAAGTAACGCAGAGGCAGGATCGCCGCGATGATCCATGCCAAGCTTGTCGACCTCATCAAGCAAGAACAGGGGATTTTTAACCCCAGCACGGCTCATCCGCTGCATCAATTTACCGGGCAGCGACCCGATATAGGTGCGGCGATGGCCGCGAATTTCTGACTCATCGCGAACGCCACCTAGGGCCAAACGCACATACTTACGATTGGTGGCACGGGCGATAGATTGGCCGAGAGAGGTTTTACCCACCCCAGGCGGGCCCACTAAACATAATACAGGCCCTTTCATCTTGCGCACCCGCTTCTGCACGGCAAGATACTCTAGGATGCGCGCTTTTACCTCTTCGAGGCCGTAATGATCTTCATCCAGCACTTGCTGAGCTTTGACGAGATCATGCTTCACACGTGTGCGCTTCTTCCAGGGCACCGCGACTAGCCAATCCAGATAAGATCGCACAACGGTTGCTTCAGCGGAATTTGAAGCCATCATTTTGAGCTTGTTAAGCTCTTGCGTGGCTTTCTCAGATGCCTCTTTGGGCATACCGGACTCTTTAATCGCCAGCTCGTACTTTTCAGCCTCGTTGGGCACATTATCCAGCTCACCCATTTCCTTCTGGATGGCTTTCATCTGCTCATTGAGATAGTACTCGCGCTGGGTTTTCTCCATCTGCTCTTTAACCCGCGAGCGGATGCGCTTCTCCACTTGCAACAGATCGATTTCAGACTCAATCAGCGCCATCAGGTGCTCAATACGATCGCGCACACGATCCATCTCAAGCAATTCCTGCTTATCACCAATCTTCAGCGACAGATGAGCACAAATGGTGTCCACCAAGCGGCTTGGGTCTTCAATCCCTGATAACGAGTTAAGTACCTCGTTAGGGACTTTCTTAGACAGCTTGACGTACTGCTCAAACTGATTGAGTAATACGCGAACCAGCGCTTCTTGTTCACGACTGGTAAGCGGCTCACTCTCTCGGGGTGTTAAGTGTGCCTGCGTGTAGCCAGCTTCATTCTCATCGACACTTAGTACATCCGCTCGAAAATTACCCTCAATGAGTACTTTAACCGTGCCATCAGGAAGCTTGAGCAGCTGCATAATGTCAGCCACGGTACCCATAGAATAAAGATCAGCGTTATCCGGCTCATCCTGAGACGCTTCACGTTGAGCCACCAGCAATACACGCTTATCAGCCTCCATCGCTGCTTCAAGCGCCTGGATAGATTTTTCACGACCAACAAAAAGGGGTATTACCATTTGCGGATAAACGACCACATCGCGCAACGGTAAAAGGGGTAGACATTGTGTCTGTTCGGCGTTCTGCTGCATCGCAGACGTTCCTCGGCAAATCGGATGAGTACTTAAAAAAGAGTACTTGGAAAAGTACTGCGCAGTCGTCAGTAAGCGATTTTTAACCACATTAGCATTGAGCGGACTAGGCAGTAACACTTCACAACAAAGCTTTTCAACAGCACAGCTCTTTAGCGGCAGGGCTCTTCAACAACAAGGGGTCGCCTAAGCGACCCCTTGGTTTTAGCGCAAGCGGTTAAAGCTGGGCCGACTGGTCAACTAGCTACTAACCATCAGTGCCGTCGACTAGCGCTTCTTCTTGCTGAGAATAGATCAAAAGAGGCTCGCTCTCACCGGCAATCACTGAACCGTCAATAACAACTTTACTGACTCCTTCAAGCGATGGAATTTCGTACATGGTGTCAAGCAGCACTGACTCTAGAATAGAGCGCAAGCCACGGGCGCCAGTCTTACGCTCCATCGCTTTTTCAGCCACAGCACGTAGCGCTTCATCTCTGAACTCAAGCGTTACATCTTCCATTTCAAACAGCTTAGCGTACTGTTTAACCAGGGAATTCTTAGGCTCGGTCAGAATCTGCACCAGTGCATCTTCGGTAAGCTCCATCAGCGTCGCGATGATAGGCAAACGCCCCACAAATTCTGGAATCAAGCCAAATTTCACCAGATCATCAGGCTCTACGTCAGCCAGCAGCTCACCCACCCCGCGGGAGGACTCCTTGCTTTTCACCGCTGCATTGAAGCCGATACCGCCCTTCTCAGCACGGTCACGAATAACTTTATCCAGTCCCGCAAACGCACCGCCAACAATGAACAGAATATTGCCTGTGTTAACTTGGACAAATTCCTGCTGGGGATGTTTGCGTCCACCCTGAGGTGGCACAGAAGCCGTCGTGCCTTCAATCAGCTTCAGCAATGCTTGCTGGACGCCTTCACCCGAGACATCACGCGTAATTGAAGGATTATCCGATTTGCGTGAAATCTTGTCGATTTCATCAATATAAACAATCCCGCGCTCGGCTTTCTCAACGTCGTAATCGCACTTCTGCAACAACTTCTGGATGATGTTTTCGACATCTTCACCGACATAGCCAGCTTCCGTCAGTGTGGTTGCATCCGCAATGGTAAAAGGTACATTCAGTAACCGCGCCATCGTTTCCGCTAACAGCGTTTTACCGCTACCAGTAGGGCCAATCAGCAGAATGTTTGATTTACCTAATTCTACATCGCCGTCGCGCACGTCTGTTTTCAGGCGCTTGTAGTGGTTATACACCGCTACAGAAAGCACCATTTTGGCGCGATCTTGTCCGATGACGTAGTCATCAAGCGTATGACGTATTTCGCGAGGCGTAGGTAAACGCTCCTCATCGCTCTCGGCATCGGCTTCGAGAACTTCCTCGCGAATGATGTCATTACATAAGTCGACACACTCATCGCAGATATAAACGGACGGGCCCGCAATCAGCTTACGTACTTCGTTTTGATTCTTTCCACAAAACGAGCAGTAGAGCAGCTTGCCACCTTCGTCCTTGCCTTTGCCGTCGGCCATTCGCATACCTCTATCACTGCGGCGGCTTACGCCGCCGGAAAAGCTCGTTAGAAAAGCAGAATCCTATTACGCTATCAGGATGTAGGCCGCTTATCCAGCACTGCGTCAATCAAGCCATACGTTTTGGCTTTATTGGCGCTCATGAAATTATCCCGATCTGTATCACGCGAGACAGTTTCAATATCTTGACCCGTATGGTGGGCAAGGATTTGATTCAGCTTTTCGCGAATACCCAGAATTTCACGGGTATGAATTTCAATGTCAGAAGCCTGGCCTTGGTAACCACCCAGCGGCTGATGAATCATCACCCGTGAATTGGGCAGGCAGTAACGTTTACCAGCAGCACCTGCTGTCAATAACAGCGCACCCATGCTGGCCGCTTGGCCAATACATACCGTAGACACGTCCGGCTTCACAAACTGCATAGTGTCGTAAATCGACATCCCCGCGGTGACCGAACCACCTGGCGAGTTAATATACAGGTGAATATCTTTATCTGGATTTTCTGACTCCAGAAACAGTAACTGAGCGACGACCAGATTAGCCATGTAGTCTTCTACAGGGCCTACCAAAAAGATCACACGCTCTTTCAAAAGGCGTGAGTAGATGTCGTAGGCTCTTTCCCCTTTGGCGCTCTGCTCAACCACCATGGGCACTAAACCGCCGGCGTTTTGAATATCAAACTCACTCATTCAGGTGATTCCTTGCGTCCGGGAAGGGAAAGGCGCACCGACATAAAGGTGCGCCACGTTCCAGGGTGTTAGGCGCTAGCTTGCTCGCCTTCTTCAGCACCCTCATCTTGCTCAGCCTGCTGTTGCGCAGCGGCAAGGGCTTGCTGATAAGACATTTCAACGTCTTTAATGTTCGTTTGCTCAAGTAACTTAGCCACCGCCTTCTCTTCGAGAATGGCAGATTTCACCTGGGTTTTCAGCTGTTCGTTACCCATGTAGTAGCTAACCACTTCATCAGGATCTTGATACTGCTCAGCCAGCTCGGCTACTTTTGCCTTGATAGCATCATCGTCGGCATCAAGTTCGTTTGCCTTGATGACTTCTGCCAGTAACAAACCAACCTGAACTCGGCCTTTAGCCTGCTCTTCGAAAAGTTCATTGGGCAGCTGGCTAACATCAAAATCTTCGCCTAAACCAAACTGTTGAGCCGCCTGACGCTTCATGCCATCTGTTTCTTGCTGAACCAGTGCGCTCGGCACAGGAATTTCATTCACCTTTTTAAGCGCATCAAGTACTTGCTGCTTAACCCGGTTATCAACGGCTTGTGATGCTTCGCGGGTCATGTTCTTCTTGATTTCGGCGCGGAATTTTTCCTGATCGCCGCCTTCAACGCCAAAACGCTCGATAAACTCAGCGTCAACTTCGGGCAGTTTCTGGCTGCTGACTTTGTGAACCGTCACCTTGAAAGTAGCTTCTTTGCCAGCCAAGTGCTCAGCCTGGTAGTCATCAGGGAACGTGACGTTAAGGGTCTTCTCTTCGCCCGCTTTAGCACCAATTAACTGCTCTTCAAAACCTGGAATAAAGCTATTGGAGCCAATGACCAGTGTGTGACCTTCGGCACTACCGCCTTCGAACGGTTCATCACCAATATAGCCCTGGAAGTCGATAGTGACTTGGTCACCATCGGCGGCGGCGGCATCAACTTCTTCCCATGTGGCATTTTGCTTACGCAGTGTATCGATCATCTCATCGACATCTGCATCGCTAACGGACACCACCGGGCGTTCTATATCAGTGCCTTCAATTGAAGCCAGCTCTACCTGCGGGTAGATTTCCATTACCGCCACGAATTCAAGGTCTTTGCCTGATTCATTAACGGAAGGTTCAATTTGCGGAAAACCCGCCGGGTTGAGACCTTCATCAGTAATAGCGCGTACGTAACGCTCACGCATTACTTCGCTAACTACCTCGTTACGTACATCTTGGCCGTAGCGCTGCTGGACTACTGCCATTGGCACCCGGCCCTGGCGAAAACCATTCAAGCGAACATTCTTCGCGGTGTCTTTCAAGCGAGCACTAACGGCCTCGTCAATTTCGGCAGCCGGCACTTGAATAGTAATGCGGCGTTCGATCTGGGAGGTCGTCTCGACAGAAACTTGCATGAATTGTCCTCTAACGGCTGGGCGTTGTGTTGATTGCATGTAATAAGTTCAAGGGGGTAATTTTAAGAACCCCAACGCATAGTGGCAAGCGCCATGCTCGCAACATGGGGGCAGTGATGTTAAAAACAAGGGAATAAGCGAGCAATTAACCGCTTTAAGGCGTGTTTAGCTTCATTATTAGCCCCATGCTGCGTAATTTATACCATTCTACTGCTTTGTACGTCTTGCGGCGACTTTTTCAATCGCTATACCAAAACACTAGTGAGCTTGGCGCTCGCCAGCCCACCATAGACCTACTGTGTGCATCAGTACGCCAAGCGTTGCACCATGGGAAATGAACACCTGCCAACTAATCCACTCCGTAAACAGCGCGTGCCAACCACCCATTACGACCATTCCTAGCAGTAACATAACGGCTAACCGTTTGCATAGTTGTGGCAAGCGGCGACGCGCCTCCACCGCCAATAAGCGCCACTGAATAATAGTCGCGAAAGCCACCAGTGCTAAGGCGAAGAAAATCAGCGTCTGGCGGGTTTCATGCCCGCCTGCCATGTAGCGTGGCAGGGTTGCCAGCATAACGACACATAAGCCCAGCGCAACACTGATGCGCTCAGGTGAGGTGGGCGTTCGCTGCATCGCTCAAGCCACCTTTAACTGCTGGTTAACGATCCACTCTTCCACCCAGGGCACAGCAGCATCGTCGGCCATAAAGGTCTCCATGGCGTCGATTTCTAGGCGCTCCCCTAAGCGAGTCGCGCCATAATCCGCCAGCAACTCGTCTAGCGCGCGGCCTGCGCCGCAAAAAGTATCCCCATACGAGCTATCACCGAGTGCAATGAGCCCGTAGCGAAGCGTGGTAAGCGCGGGACTTTGATCACGCAACTGCCGGACAAAGGGCACAAAACTGCCGGGAAAATCTCCACTGCCAGTGGTCGAGACACAAAACAGCGCCAAATCGGCGTCACCACTGACAATATCATCGACAGATGGCTGCTCAACAACCTCTACAGCGTAACCGGCCTGTTCAAATAGGGGCTTCACTTGCTCTGCCACATCAAGGGCACCGCCGTACATGGTACCCACCAAAATATTAAGCTTCGGCATCGTCACTCCCCTGTCAAAGTGTCACAGTGCCAACCCGCAAGTCGACAAATACCCGATGAATTTGCTCAAATATTAACATGGCTGGTTAGAATGAAACACAAAACGTCATGGCCAGCTCATTACCGTCAACCAGGAGTCACTATGCAGCAAACCTTTGAGACGTGGATCACCCCGATAATGATCGGGGGATTAATTATATTTATGTGTTTTATTATCTGGGATTTGGCTAAAAAATCCAACGCTGGCAAATTTGGCACCATCATGCTGTTTGTCGTGTTGGGAGCAGGCATGCTGGGTTACGTTATCAAGGTGGTGATTACGTGGTTAATAGAAGGTGGTGGCATGTAGTCGCAAGATACCCCTCATGACTTGAGACTCGACGCTATAACAAGAAAAGGAGCGCCCATAGGCACTCCTTGTAAAGGGCATGAGATGATCTAGTGTTGTGAACCTAAAGCTTATGAATCAGATGCCCATACACCTAGAACCCAAAATGCTACTCACCGCCCACATAATGCTCTACCTGCTGTTTAAGCTTCTGCCCTGGGCGAAACGTGACTACCCGCCGGGCAGAAATCGGAATTTCTTCACCGGTTTTCGGGTTTCGCCCTGGCCGCTCGCGCTTATCACGCAGGTCAAAGTTACCAAACCCCGATAACTTCACCTGTTCGTTCTCACGAAGACAGGCTCGAATCTCTTCAAAAAAAGCTTCGACCATGGCCTTCGCTTCTCGCTTGGACAGGGCTAGCTCAGCATGTAAATGCTCAGCCAGTTCTGCTTTGGTCAACGCACCCATAAGGCTTCTCCTTATCCTTTAAGCAGATACAGCAACAATCACACTGTATCAACCATACAGTAGCAAAACGCATTGCCAAGAACGTGATAAGCATCGTGGCGAGGCCTAATTAATCTCTTCGATTTTTATTAGCCGCGCAGCTCCGCATCCAGCTTGACACGCACTTGTGTCACAATTGAATCGACCAACTGGTTGATTTCTTCGTCGTTTAGCGTGCGCGATGGATGCTGCCAGGTCAAGCCCAACGCAATACTCTTATGCCCTTCGGCTACACCTTTACCTGAATAGACATCGAATAGCTTGATATCCTGCAGATACTCCCCCGCTTGCTGCTTGGCGCAATCGAGCAATGCCTGCACAGGTGTCGACTCATTGAGTATAAACGCCAAATCACGGCGCACCTCAGGAAAGCGTGACAGCGGCTCAAACGCAGGAACTCGGCCTTGGCTAAGTGCATCTAAGCGCACCTCAAACAACACGGCATCCATTTTTAAGCCCAGCGTTGCTCGTACTTGTGGGTGCAGAGTACCAATCCAGCCTGCAGGCTCACCGTTATGCAATAGCTGGGCACTTTGACCAGGATGGAGCGCTGGGTGCTCAGCGGGCTCAAACCGCCAAGCATCGGCTTCGCCACCCAAGGCGATGACGCTTTCTAGATCACCTTTAAGATCATAAAAATCGACGCGATCCTTAGCACCACTCCACCCTTCCGCTTCACGCGGGCCACACACTAACGCACCCAGCATCGGCACCTGTGACAAAGCATCCAGCTCACCGTTAAATACTAGCCCGGTTTCAAATAAACGCACGCGGGCTTGCTGACGATTGAGGTTGTACTCCATGGCACGAACCAGGCCAGGAAACAAGCTGGCCCGCATCACCGACAAATCAGCCGAGATAGGGTTAGCAAGCACAGGCGTTATGGCGTCTGGTAACAGCGTCGCTTGCAGCTCAGGTGCTACAAAGCTGTAGGTGATCGCCTCTTGAAAGCCACGTGCGACCATCTGACGACGCAACTGCGACTGAGTCAGCGTCGCCTCGTCCGAAGAGCGAAGCGCCAAGCGTGCTGCAGGACGACGTACCGGCAAATTATTATAGCCATGGATACGTGCCACCTCTTCGATCAGATCCTCTTCAATGGCCAAATCAAAGCGCCAAGTAGGCGCGGTGACGGCCCAATCGGCACCCTGGATGCTGACATCAAGCCCCAGACGCTGAAGAATATCGGTCACATCATCGCTATCTAGCGTCTTGGATAGCGCCTGCTCTAAACGGGCACTGCGCAATAAGATTGAGCGCTCTTCGGGCATATGCTTAACGCTTAGCGCTTCAACAACAGGCCCGGCTTGGCCACCGCAAATTTCAATGAGTAACTGTGTAGCCCGCTCGACTGCAATGGGCGTTAACTGTGGATCAACTCCACGCTCAAAACGGTGCGATGCATCAGTATGCAGACCGTAAGAGCGCGCTTGGCCAGCAATAGCAAGCGGCGTAAAGAACGCAGATTCAAGGAAAATAGTCTGAGTGTTTTCGTTAACGCCTGAGTTTTCACCACCCATGACGCCTGCCATCGCTAGCGGGCCAGAATGGTCGGCAATGACCAGCGTTTCAGGGCGTAGCGACACCTCATGACCATCAAGCAGCGTTAAACGCTCACCCGGCGTGGCCATGCGAATAACCATGCCACCCTGAAGATTATCGCGGTCAAAAGCATGTAGCGGCTGGCCCAACTCAAGCATCACGTAGTTAGTGACATCTACGACAGGATCAATAGAACGTACGCCGCTACGACGCAGCCGCTCAACCATCCATAGAGGCGTCTCAGCCTTAACATTGACACCTTTAATAATCCGGCCCATATAGCGAGGGCATTGCTCTGGCGCCTCGACACTAATCGCAAAGCTATCGTCAACCTCAGTGGACACCGACGCTATTACAGGGCCGATCACCGCCAGCCGATTAAGCACTCCCACTTCACGCGACAACCCTTTAATGCTTAAGCAATCACCACGATTGGGCGTCAGGTCGACCTCAATGGTCATGTCATTCAGGTGCATGAATTCTCTAAAATCAGCACCCACTGGAGCACTTGCTGACAACACCAGAATGCCTGGTGACGTCTCTTCTGCAAGCCCCAATTCAGATGCCGAACAAATCATACCCCGTGACTCAACGCCACGCAGTTTGGCTTTTTTGATTTTAAAGTCGCCCGGCAAGACACCGCCCACCTGGGCAAAGGGCACTTTCTGGCCAACATCGACATTAGGCGCCCCGCAGACAACCTGGACAGGCTCACCACTGCCATCATCAACGGTACACACACTGAGCTTATCTGCGTCAGGGTGCTTCTCTTTACTCAGCACCTCTGCCACCACCACTCCACTGAATTCGGCAGCAACTGCCTCAACAGCGTCAACTTCCAAGCCCGCCATGGTGATTTGGTCGGCCATGGCCTGTGTATCAAGCTGCGGCGAAACCCATTCACGCAACCACTGTTCTGAAAATTTCATCGTTGATCCTGTATTCGGCGGCGGTCTTAAGCGAATTGACGTAAAAAACGCAGATCGTTTTCAAAGAACAGGCGTAAATCGTTCACGCCGTAGCGCAGCATTGCCAAACGCTCAGCCCCCATTCCGAAGGCAAACCCGGTATAGCGCTCGGTATCAATACCCGAGTGGCGGAAGACTTCAGGATGTACCATGCCGCAACCCATCACTTCCAACCAGCCACTATGGGAACATACACGACACCCCGCACCACTACACATCACACACTGAATATCGACTTCGGCTGATGGCTCTGTGAATGGAAAGTAGGAAGGACGGAAACGGACGGATAGGTCGTCACGTTCAAAAAATGCCTGCAAAAAGTCTTCGATCGTCCCTTTTAGATCAGCAAAGCTAATACCCTCATCAACCAACAGCCCTTCCACTTGATGGAACATTGGCGTGTGGGTTAAATCCGAGTCGCTGCGATAAACACGCCCTGGACAAACAATACGGATGGGTGGCTCACTGCTTTTCATGGTGCGCACCTGCACGGGTGAGGTGTGAGTCCTCAAAAGGCGGGTGGCATCAAAATAGAAGGTATCCGCCATGCCACGGGCAGGGTGGTGGGCAGGAATATTGAGCGCTTCAAAATTGTGATAATCGTCTTCAATTTCAGGCCCTACTGCCACATCATAACCAATACGCGTGAACAGCCCCTCTATACGCTCAAGCGTACGCGTCACCGGATGTAGACCACCCTCGACCTGGCCACGCCCTGGCAACGTGACATCGATACTTTCAGCGGCCAAACGGGCATTGAGCGCAACACTTTCAAGTTGCGCTCGCTTAGTATCAATTTCGTCGGCCAGCGTTTGCTTGGCCTGATTAATACGTTCACCCGCCGCAGGGCGCTCTTCTGCTGACAGCCTCCCCAGGCCTTTCAGCAAGGCAGTTACCTCACCTTTCTTACCTAAGTAGCGTACTCGTAATTCGTCTAGTGCAGCGACACTCTGCGCAGCCTGAATGGCGTCGCGAGCCTCAGATACCAGAGTAGGAAGGTGATCCATCCGTTTCACTCCGAATTAAGCGGTGTCCACCCCTAAGGATGGCGTGGCACGTTGAAGGTGGCAAAAAAACAGGGGAAGAGCGGCTGCTCTTCCCCTGGATGGGTCACTCTGAAATGACCTCAGGCACATTGCATGGGCAATCACCCAATGCAAACTACCTTATTGGGCAGCCTTGGCTTTTTCCACGATGGCAGCAAATGCGGCCTTCTCGTGTACTGCCAAATCGGCCAATACTTTACGGTCGATTTCGATACCGGCTTTCTTGAGGCCACCAACAAAACGGCTGTAAGACATGCCGTTGACGCGTGCACCAGCGTTGATACGCTGGATCCATAGCGCACGGAACTGACGCTTACGGTTGCGACGGTCACGGTAAGCATACTGACCAGCTTTGATAACGGCTTGCTTGGCAACGCGGAAAACGCGTGAACGGGCACCGTAGTAACCTTTAGCAAGCTTTAATACTTTTTTATGGCGACGACGCGCTACTACGCCACGTTTAACTCGAGTCATAACACACTCCTGACTTTAAGGCTGAGGCGAAAAAATTTTGCACTCAGAAAAACGAAAACCCGACTTATAGATTCGGCAGCATACGCTGGATAAGCGCTTTATCAGACGCATGGATTTGCTTCATTCCACGCAGTTGACGCTTACGCTTGGTCGTTTTCTTGGTCAAGATGTGGCTACGGTGAGACTGCTTGTGCTTAAAGCCATTAGCAGTCTTTTTGAAGCGCTTGGCAGCGCCGCTGTTGCTTTTGATTTTCGGCATGAGGAAAACTCCGCTCGATATTTTTTAGAAAACCCAGGGCCGACCACCTGTTTAACGGTGGCCCGTTGACATCGCCGTTGGATCACTTCTTTTTCGGGGCAATAATCATGATCATCTGGCGCCCTTCCATTTTCGGGAAAGACTCTACCGCTCCGATCTCTTCCAGGTCTGCCGCAATCCTTTCCATCAGCTTACGACCGATGTCCTGGTGCGCCATTTCACGACCACGGAAGCGCAGTGTGACTTTGCCCTTGTCACCACCTTCCAAAAAGCGCGTCAGGTTTTTAAGCTTGACCTGATAATCGCCTTCGTCGGTGCCAGGACGGAATTTAACTTCCTTAACCTGGATTTGCTTCTGCTTCTTCTTTTGAGCCGCTTTCTGCTTCTTGGTCTCAAAAACGAACTTGCCGTAATCCATAATCTTACAGACGATGGGATCGGCATTCGAAATTTGCACGAGATCTAAGCTTTCAGATTCTGCACGCTCTAGCGCTTCGGTGGTGGGCACAACACCCAACTGCTCACCGTCGCTACCAATAAGACGTACTTCTTCTTCGACAATTCGCTCGTTCATTGGTGGGCGTTTATCTGCTGGACGCCCTCGCTGGTTGCTTCTCTTGATCGTTCCGTCTCCTTAGGCAATTGACGATGTCGCCAGGGCTGCTCTCTCGGCAGTATGGCGTTCAATAAATTCATCGACCGTCATTGTACCGAGGTTTTCGCCGCTGCGTGTTCGCACGGCCACTGAGTCAGCTTCGACTTCCTTATCTCCTACCACAAGGAGATAGGGAACTTTCTGTAACGTATGCTCACGGATTTTAAAGCCGATCTTCTCGTTCCTCAAGTCCGCTTTAACACGTAAGCCACTTTTTTGCAGACGGCTCTCCAAATCAAGCGCATATTCACGCTGTGAATCGGTGATAGTCATGACGACTGCCTGCTGTGGCGCAAGCCATAATGGCATAGCGCCTGCATAATGTTCAATCAAGATGCCAATGAAACGCTCCATAGAGCCAACGATAGCACGATGCAACATTACTGGCGGCTTCCGATGCCCCTCTTCTGTCACATATTGAGCACCAAGTCGCTCTGGCATCATAAAGTCTACCTGCATAGTACCCACTTGCCACTCGCGTCCCAGGCAATCTTTCATATGGTATTCAATCTTGGGGCCATAGAACGCGCCTTCGCCAGGAAGTTCCTGCCATTCTACATCGCAAGTTTTTAACGCACTACGCAGTGCATCTTCTGCCCGATCCCAAACCTCATCACTACCAATGCGTTTTTCGGGGCGAAGAGCAATTTTAATAGCAATATCTTCAAAGCCGAAGTCGCTATACACCTTCAACGCTTGACGATGAAAGTCAGTTACTTCTGGCTCAACTTGAGCTTCGGTACAAAAAACATGACCATCGTCTTGAGTAAATGCACGAACGCGCATGATACCGTGTAAAGCGCCTGAAGGCTCGTTCCGGTGGCAACCGCCAAACTCACCAAAACGAACGGGGAGCTCGCGATAGCTACGTAAGCCAGAATTAAATACCTGAACATGACCAGGGCAATTCATAGGCTTGAGGGCATACTCACGCTTTTCTGACTCGGTAAAGAACATGCCGTCTGCGTAGTTGTCCCAGTGCCCTGACTTTTTCCAAAGCGATACATCCATTATCTGGGGGCAGCGAATTTCTTGGTAGCCACCCTCTTTATAAACGCCTCGCATATATTGTTCGATCTGCTGCCATAGCGCCCAGCCGTTAGGGTGCCAAAATATCATTCCCGGCGCTTCTTCCTGCATGTGAAAAAGGTCCAGTCGGCGCGCCAATTTACGGTGATCGCGCTTCTCTGCCTCTTCAAGCCGTTTTACGTAAGCCTTAAGCTGTTTTTTATCGCCCCATGCGGTGCCGTAGATACGCGTCAGCATGGTGTTTGCAGCATCGCCACGCCAATAGGCCCCTGCCAACTTAGTGAGCTTGAAAGCTTTTAAGTGGCGGGTGTTAGGCACGTGCGGGCCGCGGCACATGTCGGTGTACTCTTCGTGATGATAAAGCCTGATGGTCGCATCATCAGGGATATCGCGAACAATTTCCTGCTTGTAAGGCTCATCACGATGCAAAAAGGTCAACATTGCCTTGTCGCGATCAACGTATTCGCGAACCACATCGTACTCGCGCTCAATCAATGATTGCATGCGCGTCTCTATCGCCTCCAGGTCTTCCGGCGTGACCGACTGACCGAATTCAATATCGTAATAAAAGCCATCTTCAATGACTGGCCCAATCGCCATCTTGGCATCGGGATACATTTGCTTAACCGCATGACCAATTAGGTGAGCGCAGGAGTGACGAATTATTTCCAACCCCTCAGCGTCACGCGCTGTGATAATAGCAACGCTCGCATCTTGCTCGATTAAATCAGCGGCATCTACCAGCAAACCATCAATCTTCCCAGCGATACAGGCCTTAGCCAAACCAGGGCCAATGGATTCTGCGAGCTGCATAATGGTCAGCGGTGCTTCAAATGTTTTTTGACTGCCGTCAGGCAGAGTAACAATAGGCATTCATGTTCCTTGAGCGCAGTGGTGATCCATACCAAGGATCACATTTCGCTATCAATGGTCTTGGAGGGTGCAAAAGCCCCACTAAAAACAGCGACAAGATTAGCAGAGTTACCTACCGCTTAAAATAAAAACGGGAGGCATATGCCTCCCGTTTCTGTACCTGTGGATTGCAGTTAACCGTTTATAAGTCGTCTACAAACCTCAGAAGATAAGTGAACTTAGTTCCACTCATCCAATTCAACGCGACGGTTCTGGAAGCGACCTTCTTCAGTCTCGTTAGACGCGATCGGCTGCTCTTCACCGTAACCTACTGCACGCATACGGTTAGCTTCTACGCCACGGCTTGCCAAGTAGTTAGCAACTGATTGAGCACGCTCTTGTGACAAGTTTTTGTTGTACTCGTCAGAACCGCGTGAATCAGTGTGGCCTTCGATGCTTACGCGAACATCAGGGTTACTGACCAAACGCTCAGCAACACCGTTAAGTACATTCTGAGCGTTGGAAGTTAACTGAGCAGAATCAAACTCGAAGTTAACATCTTGCAGAACGACGCTATCCGGGCAACCCAGTGCGTTAACTTCTACGCCTGCAGGGGTGTTCGGGCACTGATCACGGTAATCTGGAACACCGTCATTATCGGAATCAAGCGGGCAACCGTTAGCGTTAACTTCTACGCCAGCAGGAGTACCTGGGCACTGATCACGGTAGTCAGGCACGCCGTCACCGTCAGAATCTAGCGGGCAACCTTCGGCATCAACAGCAACACCAGCCGGCACTTCGCCATAGCTTGGGCACTGCGGTGCAACCGGCTCAGGCGTGCGGTCAGCGCATAGCAAACCGCCGATAGCAGCACCAGCAGTGGCACCTATAGCGGCACCGTTTTCTTCGTCAGAATTACTGCTGGTAGCATAGCCAATACTGCCACCGATAACGCTCCCAGCCAGACCACATACTGCCGGGTGCTGATACCAGTTGCTGTCGCTGCTAGCGCTTGATTGGCCGGAAGACTGTGAGGCCGAGCTGGCACAGCCAGAAAGACCGACTACCAGTGCGGAACCGATTAGCAATCCAGTCGTTGATTTTTTCATGCAAGACTCCTTCTTGATCCAATGCTGAAATGGTCATAAGTGACCAAATCTATCCAATGCTTCTTATTGCGAGAGCATCCATTTTTCGCCTGTTCTGTATTAAGCTGAATAACCAAGCCCTCAGTATTTATGACGACATACCCATAACTCAGTACCCAGCCACTACAGAACATTGTGCCTATCATTAACGCTTAAGCGCTAGAAGGCAACAATGCCAAGATATCAACTTCTTGCCAATACCGACATCATTTAGCATAGCAAAATTGCCACGATGGGCACTAAAAATTAGCTTGCTATGCATTTTGGCGGTTAATACCGCTCAAAATTAATAGTTAATGCAACGCACTTTTGCCTTTGGCACGCCATTTTAATACTGCTTGAGCAGCTTTCAATACGGCTTCGCGCATGTCATTTTCTGCCATCAACCGTTCTTTGTCTTCCTGCATACGCTCTCGAGCAGTCAACTGCTGCCGGGCGGAATGCGTATTCAAATGTTGAGTGCGACGATAGTGCTCGGCAAAAGCCTTAAATTCAGTTCGTTCCGTTAAACTAGGATCGATAATCTCAAGTAGAACCTTACAACGCCAAGCCCCCTCCGTGATATCGACCTGCTCCTGAACCAAAGCACTCGCGACATAATCGAGGTTTTCTAAACTGTTTTGTTGGGCACGAGCATCTTCATCGCGCCGATAAGCTTCTCGACGACTTACCTCTTTGCGCAGCGACCATGCGTAGAAACACAGCCCCACAATGACTGCAATCGCCAAGGCGAGTAATACCAGCGCTACTGTTGAGTTCATGACCCCCCTCATTAAGCGAATAAATTGCTTGACGAAAATTGTACACCTTTATACCACTATTTTGCCAATAGCACCTAGGCTTGCTTCTCCTCTTACTGCATACCTGCCCATCTCGTCTTCGGATCACCAAGCAAGCGCCGCAGCGTAGTGATCAAGTAATAGCGCACTGAAAACGCCTAATAAGTAGCGAATTGAGAACCAGAAAGCGCCGATAGGTGCAGTAGCATCGTGACCGCGCCAAACCTGCCAGTTCCAAAACATAAAGCGCGCATTCAGGCTTATCACAATGACTAAATAAAGCACCCCACTCATCCCGATCATTACCGGTAGTAGAGTGGTTAAAACCGTTAGCCAGCCATACAACCAAATTTGTAGCCGTGTAAACGGAAGACCATGGGTAACAGGCAACATTGGGATGCCTGCTCGTGCATAATCATCACATTTATGAATCGCCAGTGCCCAAAAGTGTGGCGGCGTCCAAGCAAAAATAATCAGCATTAGCAACAGCGGCTCAGAAGATACTTGACCAGTAATGGCAACCCAACCTAGCAATGGTGGTGCCGCGCCAGCCACGCCACCAATAACAATATTTTGGGGCGTAGCCCGCTTTAAAAAAGCAGTATAAATCAATGCATAACCGATCAAAGAAGCAGAGGTTAGCACAGCCGTTAAGACGTTAATCTGCCAAGCTAATAGCGTAACACCGGCAACAGAAAGCAAGCACGCCCAAGCCAACGCGATTGTCACGGGTAGCCGTTTACTCGCCACTGGACGACGAGAAGTTCGCGTCATTACCGCATCCAAATGGCGGTCAATGACATGATTAAAAGCAGCTGCACCACAAGAGGCTAAGCCGATACCAGCCAAACCAAGGATTACTTTCGTTAGTGGTGGCAAGCCTGGGGTCGCTAATGCCATCCCCACAGCGGCACATACCAACATAACAACCACTACTTTAATTTTGCAGAGCCCAAGTAACTCCCTCCACCCCCACACCATTGAAGGCAAGGCCGAAGGTAGTGTCATTGTTATATTTCGCATGCGCCCCCCTTCTTTAGTCAGCAATAACGTTGCGATAAAACGGATTAGAATTCTTTGAACAAGCCCCAGCTTCATTGTAACGCCAGCACCACCAAGCCCACACTAGACCAACAGATAGTGCAATGGCCCCTGCCGTATGTAACAACGCAAGCCATAAAGGCAGCCATAACAATATGTTAGCGACACCTAAAATAGCTTGCAGCATGTATAGAGAAACCACAATCGCTAGAGGTTTAGCGACATTCTGCCAATGCCGATATCGTAACCAAAGCGCAACCAACCCGGCTCCTAACATGAGTGCGCCTAAGCGATGAACAACATGGATAGCAGTGCGTGCATCAGCATGTAGCTGCCCATGTAAATAATTAGGGCCAACAGTTTGGGTAAAATGAAAACCCTCGCTTACATCCAACTCAGGCCACCACTGACCATTACAGGTAGGGAATCCTTGGCAAGCGATGCCTGCATAGTTGCTAGTCACCCACCCACCCAACGCTAACTGCACCACCAGCAAACATGCCGCAATACCCCACCAGGCATTGGCTAGGCGCGGCTCAGTGATGGATTTTTTACGAGCACGACGTAAGCGTAGGTGTAACCAAAAGAACAGTAGTAATACACTCAGCCCACCCAACAGGTGGAGAGTGACGACTTGCGGCCAGAGCTGTAGCGTAACCGTGAAAGCACCGAAGGCACCCTGCAATATAATAACTACTAAGAGCGTCAAACTTAGCCGCCATGGGTAACCTGACCGTTGTCGCAATGGCCAACCCATCGCGACAACACTTATTACCACCAGCCCTAGCAAGCTAGCGATGTAGCGATGGGCCATTTCCACCCACGCTTTAAACGGTTCTAATGGCACATCGGGATGGCGCAGGGTGGCATGATCGCTATCGGGGACCAGTAGCTTTCCATAGCAACCTGGCCAATCAGGGCAGCCTAAACCAGCATCGACTAACCGTGTCCATGCACCAACCAGCATTACCACTGCGGTAAACAGGGTGCCTATTAACGTTAATCGCACTAACCAACGCAAGCGGCGCTCATAGGAATCGGTCATGATGCTTCCTTAACAACAGGGATTAGTGCGCTTCATAGGGGGTTTACTTTAAAAAGATGCTGTATATCGTCAAGCACGTATTTGGTCGCGACGTTTTCATCAAATGCTAGCGCCGGACGCCCTGAAGGATCGAGCAACCACACTGAGTTTTCTTTCCGCCATGAGGGAAAGCGCTGCCATTCACTGGTCACTTCGCCCGGTAATGGTTCAAGCTCTCCGCCGATGCGCAAACGCGTTAATCTCGGCGCTTCGCGTCCTAAAGCACGATGTAGGCGCCACAATTCATCTTGGCGTGCTTCACACTGCAGGGTGCAGTCAAATGCCAGAATCCACTTGTCCTCTTCACTCACGGCAGGCGTTGTTAATGGCCATTCATGAAGAGCGGGTAACGCCAGGTCCACATCACCATGTGCCGTATGGCGATCAGGAATACCAATACGAAACTCGACCATACCCCAGGCGGCAAGCATGGGAGACGCGAATATCACAAAGATCAGCATTAATTTTAGCCGCTGGCGGCGAGTGTGTTTAGCATCCTGCATATTATTCACCCTGCTTATTTTTATTCAGTAACGACTCTTCTTGAGTTGCATCAAAACGCAATTTTCGCCCCCCAAAAAACATTACCACCAGGGCCGCCAGGGCCAGCCCCCACCACTGAAACGCATACCCTATATGTCGGCTGGGGGGCATAACACTGGCCTCCCACCAAGGAATCAGAACACCATCACCCTCACTAGCATGCAACCAGCCCGCATAGCTAAACGAACCTAGTGAAGCTCGCCAAGGTTCAAGACTTAACTGCTGCAACCTGACACCTTCTCTATTTTCTCCATATAGTGGCCCGCCCGCTTGTACTTCCTGCCACTCGCCGGTCAACTCAACACTGCCACTTGGAGTAGTGGCTTGGGGCGGCTCACGATGAGGTCCCGTTGCTAAAAAGCCTCGCTGCACTAACCAAAGCTGACCGAAGCTATCACGCAGAGGCGTTAGTACTGCTACCCCTAACTTTCCCTCTACAATCCGATTATCTAAATAGAGGGTATGCTCTGCCAAATACTCACCCTGTAGGGTTACCTCTGCTCCTTGGGCTGGCTGCACGGTAGGCTGCACCAATGCAGTTGCCGTTTCGCGAACGGCCAATGCTAATCGCTTGTCATTTGCCCGCTCCCACTGCCATAGTCCTAAGTAGGCGCCTAAGGCCACCACCAAACTCCAGAAAAAACACCAGCTGTAAAAACGCCATTGTCGAGAGGTTTTCATCATGTGGTTACAACTACTCATTGCCGCTGTATTCGTTGCGATGGTTATCAGCCTAGCCATGGGAGCTGGCTTTTTGCTGCGTGATGACTCCTCGTCTCGCCGCTTGCTTGTGTCTCTTAAATGGCGTATCGGACTAGCTTGTTTATTAATGATTCTCATCATATTTGGCTTTTGGTCCGGCCAGCTAGGCTAAGCAATTTATAAAACGTAAACGAAAATAAAGAGACCAACCCATACCACATCAACGAAATGCCAATACCAACATGAGGCTTCAAAACCAAAATGATTTTCATCGGCAAAATGGCCTTTCACTATTCGTACTAACATGGTGGCAAGAATGATCGTGCCGATAATCACGTGCAACCCATGAAAGCCGGTCAAGATAAAGAACGTTGCGCCAAAAATACCGGCTTCCAATGTAATACCGTAATGCGCATAAGCCTCATAATATTCAATGCCTTGAATCATTATAAAGCAGCATCCTAATAGCACGGTACCGGTTAGCCAGTTACGACATGTCCGCCGGTAACCGACTTTTAAAGCCTCATGGGAAACTGTTAGCGTGATACTTGAGGTGATCAAAATTAGCGTATTAACGAGAGGAAGTTGCCAAGGGCTAAAAACTTGTTGAGGGCCAGAAATGGAAGCATCGGGTGGGTTCAATAGGGGCCATGTAGCAACAAAATCTGGCCACAGTAACGCTGAAACCCCTTTAGCGCCCTCACCACCCAGCCAAGGAAGGGTGAACATCCTTACGTAAAACAACGCCCCAAAAAAAGCGGCAAAAAACATGACTTCTGAAAAAATAAACCAGCCCATGCCCCAGCGAAACGAACGATCCATTTGAGCATCATACAGCCCACCACGAGACTCACTGATCACATCCCGAAACCATAGCCCCATCACAGACACTATGCCCACCACGCCTATTAAAACCAGCGGCAGCCCAGTGTCGTAAACGAGCTTAATGCCGATTCCAACCATCATTGCACCGAGTGCCACCGAACCGAGAACAGGCCACCGACTACTCGCTGGAACGTAATAGCTACCACTGCTCATATCGTTTCTCCCGCCGCGTTATTGTTCTTAGCTTCGTTTTTGGGATCGTTCTTAACGTCGTGATTAATCATGGTATTCAGTGAGGCGGTCTGTATCGCACGTTCAATGGGATACAGGGTATACACCAGCGTGATGGTATTAATATCTGCTGGAAGATCTCGCGCCAACTGAAACACTAACGGGATCGTCAAGCGCTCATTACCCTGCAACTGTTGCTCTTCAAAACAGAAACAGCTTACTTTGCGTAAATGGCGCGTTGCATTTGAAGGGGAAACGCTAGGTACTGCCTGCCCCCAGCTTTCGTTTTGACTATTATTAGTAAACGTAAAGTCGACTTCTGCCGTTTGCCCCGGATGCACGCTCATTTGATGCATTTCAACGCTCATCTGCCACGGTAATCCTGGGCTGCCCCGCGTTATAAATTGCACATTAATGTAACGGGACTCATCTACCTCTTCGTGCACGATACTTTGTGCCGTAGCATCAACCTTGCCATTGATGCCGGTAATTTGACAAAACACGTCATACAACGGCACCAACGCAAAAGCAAAGGCGAACATACCCACTAGCACAGCCATTGTTCTAATAACCGTTTGACGCACGCCTGCCTGGTTTTGCTCTCGACTGTCCATAACACCTCTTGGGCCTACTGGCCTGTGTGGTTTATGCCATTTTTAATGGGAAGTACGATGAAAAACCGGCGGCGTTTCAAAGGTGTGCAAGGGTGCAGGACAGGGAACTGTCCACTCTAAATCTTCCGCGCCCTCCCAAGCTTTTGCTGGCGCTTTTTTACCTCCGCGAACGCACAGGATGATGCCTAAAACAAATAGCAACTGTGAGGCGCCAAAGAAGAAAGCACCAATACTTGAAAGTAAGTTAAAGTCGGCAAACTGAAGAGCATAATCGGGAATACGGCGCGGCATACCGGCTAACCCAGCGAAATGCATGGGGAAGAAGGTTAGGTTGACACCGATAATCGAAAACCAGAAATGCCACTGGGCAAGCCGTTCATTAGGGTAATGCCCCGTCCATTTCGGCAACCAATAATAAACCCCTGCCATGATGGCAAAGATCGCCCCAGGGACTAACACATAGTGAAAGTGGGCAACGACGAAGTAAGTATCATGATATTGAAAATCCGCAGGGGCGATCGCCAACATTAGCCCTGAAAAACCACCAATAGTGAACAGCACGACAAAGGCAAGGGCAAACAGCATCGGCGATTCAAAACTGATTGAGCCACGAAACAGCGTAGTGACCCAGTTAAATACCTTCACCCCAGTAGGCACGGCGATCAGCATCGTTGTATACATAAAAAACAACTCTGCTACTAAAGGCATCCCTACCACAAACATATGATGAGCCCAGACCAAAAACGATAGAAACGCAATCGCCGCAGTGGCATAAACCATCGATGCATAACCAAACAGCGGTTTTCTTGCAAACGTAGGTATGATCGCGGAGACAATACCAAAGGCGGGCAAAATCATGATGTACACTTCAGGATGACCAAACGTCCAGAAAAGATGCTGAAACAGAACCGGGTCGCCCCCACCCGCCGCGTTAAAGAAACTTGTGCCAAAGTTAATATCCATAAGCATCATGGTGATAACTGCCGCTAAAACCGGCATTACCGCGATCAGCAGAAAGGCCGTAATTAACCAGGTCCAGACAAAGAGTGGCATATCCATTAAACGCATGCCCGGTGCACGCATATTTAAAATAGTTGCGATGATATTAATTGCCCCTAATATCGAACTGATACCCGCAAGGTGTAATGAAAGTATAAAAAAGGTCGTAGAGGGAGGCGCATAGTTGGTCGATAGCGGCGCATAAAAAGTCCAACCAAAATTTGGTCCGCCACCAGGCATAAGAAGGGTTGAAAGCAATAATGTAAAAGCAACAGGAAGCAGCCAAAAGCTGAAGTTATTCAATCGTGGTAACGCCATATCTGGCGCTCCAATTTGCAACGGTATCATCCAGTTAGCTAACCCTGTGAAGGCTGGCATTACGGCGGCAAACACCATAATCAACCCATGCATAGTGGTCATCTGGTTGAAAAACTCAGGTTCGACCAACTGGAGTCCAGGCTGGAAAAGTTCGGCCCTCACTACTAAAGCAAATATGCCGCCAACGAAAAACATAGTCAGCGAAAAAATCAGATAAAGAGAACCTATCTCTTTATGATTTGTGGTCAATAACCAGCGCAAAATACCTTTCGGCGGCGCATCATGACTTTGGCTTTGCCCATCGGCGACGGCCGTACTGCTATGCTGCAAATGAGGCTGAGGGGGTAGTTTGGGCGACATGATACTCTCCGAAATATTGTAGTTGTCTAAATAAGTGGCGCATCAGCATTATTGGGCAATTAACTCAGCTACTTCTGAAGGCTGCACCACCTCTCCCGTATCGTTACCCCAAGCATTTCGCGTATAAGTTACTACAGCGGCAATTTCTACTGGATTTAAGGTGCTACGAAAAGCTGGCATTGCAGCACCCGAAACACCGTTGATTACTTTATTGAGATGCCAATCCACATCACTAATAAGCTGTTCGTTATTTGCCAGTGCAGGAAAAGCAGGCGGCGAGCCCTGGCCTTCGGCTTGATGGCAAGAAGAGCAGATCGATTGATAAATTTCCTGGCCGCGTGCTACTAGCTCCTCCATAGCCCATTCACGATCAACGCCCATGGCCTCTTCGGCAGCCGCTTCTTTACGCTCGGCGAGCCAACTATCAAACTCATCTTCTTCCATCGCATGAACCACGACGGGCATAAACCCGTGATTGACACCACATAGCTCAGTGCACTGCCCACGGTAGATACCTGGCTCATTGATCGTTACCCAATTTTCATTGATAAAGCCGGGAATCGTGTCTTGTTTGACTGCTAAGTCGGGCACCCACCATGAGTGAATAACATCATCAGAGGTCATCAAAAAGCGCACTTTGCGATTGATGGGTAAAACAAGCGGCTCATCCACTTCTAATAAGTAATGCTCTCCCCGCGTTTCAGCCCCGCTGATCTGTGTCCGTGGAGTGCTCATATTAGAAGTAAACGCGACGTCCTCGCCTAGATACTCATAGCGCCAGCGCCACTGCTGTCCTGTAATCATAACGTCTAACTCTGCATCTGAAGAGTCGTACATATTTTTTAGCGTTGCGGTAGCAGGGACAGCCATGCCAACCAGAATCAAGACAGGGATAGCCGTCCAAAGCACTTCTACACTGGTGTGCTCATGAAAGTTGGCGGCTTTGGCGCCTTTGGAGTGGCGGTAGCGAAACAGGGAGTAAAACATAGCACCAAACACCACGAGGCCGATGACGACACATATCCAAAAAATCGTCATGTGAAGGCCAAAGATATCGGCGCTAACATCGGTTACACCAACAGGCATATTCCAATCATTGGCATTAGCCTGCGACCCGCTCGCAGAAAGGGTAATGACTAACAGCCACCGCCACGCTGATCGCATAGAAACCTCCAGACTTATTGTTGTTATCTCCTGCCTTTAGATGAGGGCAGAACTAAATGAGATATTAGCAGTATAGAAAATATGTGCCATTCGTCACGCTTTGCTTACTTAACGCTATCAACGCTTTTCAGCGGGCAGCAAACGTTGCCAAAACGATAAGCACCAAAACGAACAGCAATGTAATGACTATCCCAGTAACAATGTACGCTGCAGGCTTGCCACTACTAAAGTCTTCCTGTCGCTTTTGGTTACTCTGGACCCCAAGTAAGGCCGCTAATACTGACTTCACCACTGACCACATAAAACCTCCGATTAGGGCTGGTGTGACAACGCACATTGAGGATTCATGGTTAACATTCATTATCATAGACAGACAAAGGTATTACGTTTGGATAAACGGAAAAAATCTAAGCATTTACAGGCAGGTAAATGGCAATCTATAGTTCCGATTATGCGATACTAATTTCCCCCAGGATCAAGCGCCACCCAATGGAGTGACTAATGTTCAAGCACCTTCCAAGCCTACCAGCTAAAAGCCTATTGGCTATTTTCCCATTACTGCTGCTAACAGGTTGTACGACGTATACCTGGCCCGACGGCTCACAGGAAACCGTAATCGGTGTGGTGCCAGAAGAAGAAAATAAACGCTACGAAGAAGAACAGGTAGAAGGGGTACGCTATCGTATTCCGAACGAGATCCCAGAAAAGCGCAGCGAATAAGCATGACGGCAAAAGACGGTCAGACTATTTATCCATCTTCCGTTTGGTATGCGCAGTCGCCGTTGCGGTCAAAGGGTCTTCTGGCCAAGGATGCCGAGGGTAGCGACCGCGCATTTCTTTACGTACCTCTGGGTAGCCATTTTGCCAGAAACTCATTAAATCTTGGGTGACTTGTAGCGGCCTACGCGCGGGTGAAAGCAGATGAATCATTACGGCAACGCCGCCATTAACGACGGTAGGGGTTACCTGCCAACCAAAGGCCTCTTGCAGCTTCATAGCTAAAACTGGAGGGCATTGGGAAAGGCAAGGCACATAATCCAACATAATCACTTTTCCACTGGGTACTTTAAGCGCTTGAGGTGCCAATTGATCAAACTGGCTTTTCTGTTCCCAGGAGAGTGAATCAAGCAAGTAACACTCTACGGGCAATGCTTCAATTTCGCTCAGTCGATTTATACCGATCAAGTAGGGAGCTAACCAGCTCTCTAATGTGGCTAACAGTACCTGCTCCGACCAATCGGGCCATTGCTCCCCCAGGTTGGCGCGTAACAGCGTCATGCGCCCGAGCAACTGTTGATGCTTCTTGCCGAACAACCGCCTGGGCTGCTGACGTAAAGCATCCAATAGCGCCTCTTTTACGGTTTCTCCCGGCAAATGCGCCAATGCCCGTTTGGCAATAATAAGGCTAGCGTGCGCCTGCACCTCTTCACCGATTAAACGGCCCTGCTCTTGCGACCATGTTACGCGTGGCTGCCAGAGGCTAATCCCAGGATATAGAGAAAGCAGTGAGGCAAGGGGTAGTTGCTCGCCAGCAATAATGCGCACTTGGTCCCCTGCTGCGCTGTTTAACACGGCGGCCACTAAAAAAGATTGATGTGCCAATGGCTCATTTAACGGCAGCATAGCGGTTTTGCCATTTGCTAGTCGAAACTTACCTGGCTCTATTAACTGGCCGATGCGCTCTGGGTATGCCAGTGCCAAGAGCGGCCCAAGCGGTTGCATCATAGCTTCATCAAGCACGGCCCCTGCTTTCCTAGCAAGCCTAAGGGCTTCGCGCTGCCATTGAGGAAAACGTTTAGGCTGACTGAGCCGGAGTGCTAACGCATCATGCAGCGAGCGCTCTGAGCTGTCCCGCTCCTCCAGTAGAGCTGCTAGCCCACAGGCCAGGGAAACAGCATTGAATTCTGCAGCACGCTCCAGCATCACGGCTATTCGCGGTTCGACTGGCCATTGGGCACAGCGACTGCCCAAGGGGGTTAGCCTGTGTTGCTCGTCTAATATACCAAGCTGCACTAAAAGCGCTTGACCACTGCGCCAAGCACTTTCTGGCGGCGGCGTCACCCAACTCAGCTCATGGGGCGACGCAACCCCCCAACACGCCAGTTCAAGCACCAGCGATGAGAGTTCCGCTTGCTGAATTTCTGGCTCACCGTAAGCGGTTAACAGCTGCTCTTGAGCCCAGAGCCGAAAACAGACGCCCTCCCTTTGCCGACCTGCGCGACCCCGCCGCTGGTCGGCGCTAGCACGGTTGATTCGTCGTGTGGTTAACCACGTTAGGCCCGTGCGCGGCTGAAAAAGCGGCACTCGCTCTAAGCCACCGTCAATCACTACATTGACGCCATCCACCGTAATGCTAGATTCGGTAATCGCAGTGGAGACAATAATACGCTGTTGTGATGTGTTTACTGCTAATGCCGCTTGTTGCTGCGCGATACTCATCCTACCGTGCAGCGGTCGTATCGCGAGGTCTGGTAGCGCCCTTTCCAACGCTTGTACTAGCCGATTTATCTCGGCCACGCCCGGCAAGATCACTAAGACATCCTGCGTATCAGGCATTAAAAGCGCTTCATTGACTACGCGCAGAGCATGGCTAACACTCTCTTCGCTATTTAAAGAAGGACGATAAAGCGTTGTCACCGGATACTGACGACCATGACACTCAATGGTGGGCACCTGCTCCCCTAACACTCGCCTGAGCGCCTTGATATCCAGCGTTGCCGACATTACCAGCAGGCGTAAATCGTCACGAATACTGCTTTGCACATCCAGCGTAAGCGCCAACCCTACATCGGCGTCTAAACTTCGCTCATGGAATTCATCAAAGATGATCCCGGCCACGCCTTCCAGCAGCGGGTCATCCTGCAGCATGCGAGTAAGCACCCCTTGAGTAACGACCTCTAAGCGAGTTTGCGCGCTAACACAGCTATCGCCGCGCATGCGATAGCCCACTGTCTGACCGACCTTTTCGCCTAACTGCTGAGCCATATAGTTAGCCGCCAATCGCGCGGCGACTCGCCGTGGCTCTAGCAAAAGCAGCTTCTGCCCTTCTACCCAATCGGCCGTAAGCAGAGCAAGCGGGACACGGGTAGTTTTGCCAGCGCCTGGCTGGGCAATCAGCATCAGACGATTGTTGGTAACCAGGACGTTTTTAACGTGATCAAGATGCTGATCAATCGGCAAATCGCTCATTTAGCACTCACTTTTCCACCAAGTGAGCGTTGGTACTCGCCTGAGTGATTCCGCACCCTTTTAGGATAACGTGCTCAAGAAAGGCTGAAATTGATTCAACATCCTCTTCAGTTAATGCATCTCGGCCTAAAATACCGCTTACCTGAGCGCTATATTCAGTGTAGTGCTGGGTAGCAGACCAAATTAAGAAGATTAGCCACTTGGGGTCGACGGCGTCCATTTTACCTTGCGCAGACCACTGCCGAATGATCGCGGCACGAGAAGCCACCCACTCACGCAGTTCACCGGCCAGATAATCACTCAAGAAGGGAGCGCCGGCTAAAATTTCCGCTGCAAACAGTTTTGAGCCTTCGGGGTAGCGCTGACCAAGCACCATTTTGGCGCGGATAAAATCACTCAGCACAGTTGCTGGATCACTCTCCGGGGTAATATCTTCAAGCACCTTGTTCCAGCGATGCATCATACGGTTAAGCAGTCGCACATAAAGCGCCTGCTTACTTCCCATGTAGTACAAAATATTAGCCTTAGGGAGACCGGCCCGATCAGCGATCACTTGCAAGCTCGCTCCACGGTAACCGTACTGAGAAAACACTTCTTCAGCGGCCATCAGAATATTTGTCTCAACTTTTTCACGGCTGGGGCTTTCATGAGTGACGGATACAGCGGTCATTTACAATGTCCCTTAATAAGCGTCGGCGGGTAGGCTTGTTGCCCCAAATAGAGGCATTTCGCATAAGCTTGCCCCACTCCCGTGCAGCGATCAAATACTTGCAAGGCTGACCATTTTGTCTCAAGCTCAACTTATATTGACCGATCGGTCAGCACAATCCCGGTCTATACAACAACAGTGGAGTTTGGCATGGCAACGATTGCGTTCCTGCTCAATGGTGCCCCCCACCAGTGTGAGGTTTCACCGAACACGAGCATTTTAACCTTATTACGCGAGCATTTGGCGTTAACAGGCACCAAAGAGGGCTGCGCATCGGGTGACTGCGGTGCTTGTACCGTAGCAATTGGCGAGCCAAACGCTGACACCCACACGTTTACCAGTGCCAACGCCTGTATCACACCAGCCCATCAACTTCAGGGTAGGCATTTAGTCACCGTTGAAGGGCTAGCTAAAGAGGGACGTCTGCACCCAGCCCAAGAAGCGATGATCGAATGCCATGGTAGCCAGTGTGGTTTTTGCACGCCGGGTATTGTCATGTCACTTTTCACACTGCATAACGACCTTACCCAGCGGCCTGCTCCGCTAACCTCAGAACGCATTGAAGCAGCCCTGGGTGGCAACTTGTGCCGTTGCACGGGCTATCGCCCTATCCGGGATGCTGCGCTGCGCATGAATGATATTCCCTATGAGCGCCCCCAATGGCAAGACGCGGCGCTGTCAACGTCAGAAAATGATGCTGAAATAACAGTCCCTACAGCGAAAACACCTTTTTTTTCCCAGCCCCTCTCCTTGGCAGCCCTAACACGGCTGCGCCAAGAAGCCCCTCAAGCACGCTTGGTGGCAGGAGGCACAGACCTTTGGTTGGAAAGCACTCAGCGCTTGGCTTCGCTTGATCAGTTGATTGATGTTTCTCGCGTTGCCGAGCTGTTAACAGTAGAAGCGACAACGTTTGAAGGACAACCTGGCTGGTGGATTGGCGCCGGGGTCACCTATACTCAGCTTGAACCACTGTTTGAAGAGCACTTCCCCGCCTTTGCTCATCTGCTGCACCGATTAGGCTCTCAGCAGATCCGTAACCGGGGAACGCTAGGTGGCAATATTGCCAATGCTTCTCCTATTGGCGATACGCCACCCGTGCTACTTGCCTTAGGGGCCCAGGTAGAACTTGCCAGCGTAAAAGGTAGCCGTTGCTTAGCGCTGGAAAACTTCTTTTTGGATTATAAACAGACCGCTATGGCGGCTGATGAGGTCGTTTCACGAATTTTTATTCCCCGAGCAATTGAACGCAGCCAGCTGCGCGTCTGGAAGCTTTCCAAGCGCCGGGAAGACGATATTTCTGCAGTGCTCGGCGCTTTTAGCTACCGCATTGAGCAAGGTGTCTTGCATGATGTACGGATCGCTTTTGGCGGCATGGCGGCCATTCCCAAGCGCGCGCAAGCAGCGGAAGCGACACTGGAAGGTAGCGCCATTACTGCAGACGCTTTTCGCGCCGCCCAGCAGGCACTCGATGAAGACTTTCAACCCATGAGTGATGTGCGTGGCAGTCAACATTATCGCCAACAAGCCGCCAAAAACCTGTTTGAACGCCTCTATCTTTCTCTTTCAGCGCCCGACCGCGAGGTGATGCTCCATGCGTACGCTCACTAAACTGGACGGCGACAGCAGCCATGCCCGCCGTGAATTACATGATCATATCCAGGGGTCTGGCCCCTTGGCACGCCATACGGTTGATAGCACTGGTCGGCGCCAAGCAGGTAGTTCCAGCTTTCACGAGAGCGCCAAAAAACACGTTACCGGCAAAGCTGCTTATATTGATGATTTGGTACTGCCTGCCGACGCTCTGCATGTTGCGCTAGGCCTATCGCCCATTGCCCACGGCACCTTAACGCAGCTTGATCTCAGCAGAGTGAAAGAGGCGCCAGGCGTGGTCGACGTGATTACTTTTCATGAGGTACCGGGGCACACCGATATCGGCCCTGTCTTTCCGGGCGATCCCATTTTTGTCGATCAAGAGATCAGCTACGCAGGCCAATGCCTCTTCGCCGTTGCAGCAATTTCACTGCAAGCTGCACGCCGCGCTGTCAAGTTGGCCGCTGTCAGTATTGACGAGAAGCCCGCCAGTTTAGACCCGGTGGCTGCGACCGAGCGCGAAGAATTTGTGCGCCCTACACATGTACAGACACGTGGTAATTGGCAACAGGCGCTTGATCAAGCGGAACAGTTAATAGAGGGCGAGCTATTCGTCGGTGGTCAAGAGCACTTCTATTTGGAAGGCCAGGCGTGCGTGGTTCATCCCACCGAAGATGAAGGCGTTATTGTCCACACTTCCAACCAACACCCAAGCGAAACCCAGAAGCTAGTGGCGGAGGTGCTGGATATTCCCTTTCATGCGGTGACGGTAGAGGTACGTCGAATGGGCGGTGGTTTTGGAGGCAAAGAGACGCAGGCTTCTCCCTGGGCATGCATCGCCGCTATTATTGCCCGTCGCACAGGTAAAACGGTTCGACTCCGTTTGCCTCGCAGCGAAGATATGCGCGCAACAGGCAAACGTCATCCTTTTCATAACCGCTATCGGTTAGCGATTGACTCTCAGGGCGTGCTTCAAGGTGGCGAGATCACCGTGATCGGTGATTGTGGGTACTCGCCTGACCTTTCCGATGCCATCGTTGATCGCGCTATGTTTCATGCCGACAATGCCTACTCGCTAGGCGAAGCGCAGGTCACGGGTCATCGTGCAAAAACGCATACCGCGTCCAATACAGCTTTTCGGGGCTTCGGTGGCCCTCAGGGCATGATGATTATCGAAGCGGCTATGGACGATATTGCCCGCAAGATTGGTGAAGACCCACTGACTATTCGTAAGCGCAATTTCTACCGCGATGGTCGCGAGGTTACCCACTATGGCCAGCAGGTCGATCAGCGACAACTATTGCATACACTCGTTGAAACACTTGAAAGCGAAAGCGATTACTGGGCGCGCCGCAAAGCGGTGAGCGACTTCAACGCCACTAGCCCTGTTATTAAGAAAGGGCTGGCACTTACTCCGGTTAAATTTGGCATTTCGTTTACCGCCCAGCATCTTAATCAGGCGGGCGCCCTTCTGCATGTTTACACCGACGGCAGCGTGATGATTAATCACGGCGGTACCGAGATGGGCCAAGGGCTTCATACTAAAATTTGTCAGGTCGTGGCTCGCGAGTTGGGTCTGGATCTGGATAAAGTACGCATTACCGCTACGCGAACCGATAAAGTTCCCAATACCTCACCTACCGCGGCTTCTAGCGGTGCCGACTTGAATGGTATGGCGGCGCGGGATGCAGCGGGAAAGCTGCGTGAGCGCCTCTTTGACTTTGCTGCTGAGCATTTCGCAGAGGGGTTGGACCGCGAGGGTATGCGCCTGGAAGATGGCACTCTGGTAGCAGGGTTCGGCGAAAGCGAGCGGCGCATACCTTGGGGTGAGTTGGTGCAAACGGCCTATCTCAATCGCATATCGTTGTCAGAAAAAGGCTTCTACGCCACACCACTCATTCACTATGATCGCTCAATCGGTCAAGGACGCCCCTTTTATTACTACGCTTTTGGCGCAGCGGTGGCTGAAGTGAGCGTGGACACCCTAAGCGGCGAGTATTTAGTAGACCGCGTCGACATTTTGCACGATGTGGGTGACTCACTAAATCCAGCCATTGATATTGGCCAAGTAGAAGGTGGTTTCATTCAGGGTATGGGTTGGTTAACCAGTGAAGAGCTTAAATGGAACGATAAAGGCGCCCTGATCAGTGATGGTCCAGCGACCTATAAAATACCCACCTATAGTGATTTGCCACCTACTTTCAACGTAGCGCTACTGGAGGGTCACCCCAACTCCATGGCGAGCCTCTATCGCTCCAAAGCGGTCGGCGAACCTCCGTTTATGTTAGGTATTAGCGTGTGGTCGGCGCTACGGGATGCTCTATCAAGTCTAACCAACTATACAGTCTCCCCCCACTTAGATACGCCTGCTACCCCTGAGCGGGTCATGCTGGCGGCCAACGCCATCAGGGAGAAAGCGCTTTGAGTCCTACTCAAACCTCAGAAACCTGGCACGCGGTGCTGCACCGCTTGCAGCGCGATGGGATACCTCATGTATTAGCCACCCAGGTGACCAGCGCAGGCTCAACACCCCGCGAGCCTGGCGCACGTATGGTCATCACCGCCGACGCTATCTTCGATACACTGGGGGGCGGTACATTTGAGTGGCAAACCATTGCCGCAGCACGAGCACGCTTAGTTGAACAGCGCTATGGACTCAGCTTAGAAGCTTTCTCTTTGGGTGGCCGAAGCGGACAGTGCTGCGGCGGCTTTGTGAATATATTGCTGGAAGCTTTCCCTGGCGCGGAAGCGCACCTGGCAATATTTGGTGCAGGTCATGTAGGCCAGGAAATTGTAAAGCTAAGTGCCCCGCTCCCTTGGCAGTTGCATTGGTACGACAGCCGCAGCGATGCGTTTTCTGGACAATATCAGCAACAGCCGAGACTGAGGTGCTACCCCCTTCAAGATGCACAGCAAAGTGTCGCCGCCTTGCCTGCAGATACCCATGCGTTGGTATTAACGCATAACCATGACGAAGACTATGCCCTAATCGCCGCGCTGATCGAGCGCGATGACGTAGCGTCGATTGGACTGATTGGCTCTGACAGCAAATGGACAAGCTTTAAAGGACGCCTTAAGCGTGATGGTTACTCTTCCGAACAAATTTTGCGCGTGCGAAGCCCTATCGGACGCATTCACGCCACTAAGCTGAGTAATAAAACACCTTACGCAATTGCGCTAACAGTGGTGACTGAACTGCTTTGGCTAACCGACACGCCCTCTTCTCAAGAAAACCGTGGCCTGGGCTCCCAGGCATTGCGAACGCTAATGACCGACTCCCCGACAATCACGAGTTAATATGAATTCTTCTACCAATACGTTTATTCGTGCCGAATTGATTAGTTTTGCCCGCAACCCTGGCGATGGCGATACGCCCGAACCGGGCAGTTTAGAGCATTACGGCGACGGATTGCTTTGGTTGAAAGACCAGCATATTCATGCCGTCGGCCATTTCGCCGAACTCGCACCTTCACTACCCAAAGGTGCTGATGTTCTCGATTATCGCGACAAACTGATTATGCCGGGGTTTATCGATACCCACGTGCACTATGTCCAGCTGGATATCATGGCGTCTTATGGCCGCCAACTGCTTGATTGGTTGAACGACTATACCTTTCCTGAAGAGTGCCGTTTTGCCAATCATGCCCATGCAGAAGCGCTATCAAATGCATTTTTAGATGAAATGCTGCGAGCAGGTACCACCACCGCTCAAGTGTTTGGCTCTAGCCATCCTGGCTCCATGGATGCCTTCTTTTCTGCTTGTCATAAACGGCATTTGCGTATGTTGGCTGGCAAGGTATTGATGGATCGTAACGCGCCAGAGGCGCTGCTGGATGGAGCGACGGGCATTGCCGATAGTGAACGACTTATTGAAGATTGGCACGGCAAGAGCCGACTAGGTTACAGCGTAACGCCTCGATTTGCGCCTACATCGACCAAAACGCAAATGGACGCCGCTGGCGCTCTTCTCCACAATGATCCTAGCCTTTGGCTACAGACACATTTGGCTGAAAACAGCGGTGAACTGGATTGGGTAGCCGAATTATTTCCCGGTAGCCGTGACTATTTATCAGTTTACGAAGAAGCAGGCCTTGTCGGCCCCCGCAGCACCTTCGCGCATGGCATCCATCTTGATAACGGTATGCGTAAGCGCTTGGCAGATAGAGGTGCCAACATTGCCTTTTGTCCCAGCTCCAATCTCTTCCTAGGCAGTGGGTTATTTGACCGTGAAGCTGCTAAACAGACGGGTATGGCATTTACTTTTGCCAGTGATATCGGCGCAGGTACCGATTTGTCAGGGTTTGGAACGCTGAAAGCCGCTTATCAAGTGGGTCAGCTAGGAGGGCAACCCCTTACCGCATGGCAAGGTTTCTATGGTTTAACCATGGGTAATGCAAAGGCGCTATCTCTGGATGACCATATTGGCCAGCTTGCTCCTTCTTTAGAGGCTGATTTTGTCGTGATCGACCCTCAGTCGACAACACTGCTTGCAAGACGCATCAGCCGCTGTACTACCCTTGGCGAGCGACTGTTTGCACTAATAATGCTGGCCGATGACCGCTGCGTATTCCGGCGAACGTGACCGGTCATTCCGGTGATCGTGACCGATTTGCACACGGCCTTCACGCTGGAGAGAGTTTTGTACGCTGAGCGGTCACGATGGGTCAACCGATTCCGTTT